>CAMJQA010000021.1 GCA_946407895.1 uncultured Prevotellaceae bacterium | reverse complement strand
TCTTAACAGACAGTTTACCGCTGTTCACACTGCTATCTACCGTGAACTTCTTAATCTGAGGATTCGATGGCGTTGGGTCAAATGGATTAGTCCCGCCATAAATACCCACCTGCTTGCCGTCATCGCCGAGATAGGTTGCAGCAGCGGTTGGGGTGAGCTCATAGGTCTCTGAGGGAGTTAGAGTTATTCCTTTCAGAGTCTTAAAGACCTTAGAATAAGCAGTCTCTCTTGCCCCTTCTATCATTACATTTGATGCGCTAACAATGTTTTCAAACACATCAGGTGCATAACCCCCATTTATACCGATACAATTTTGTGCGGAGTTGGTTGAAGATAAATTATAATATGTTGCAATTATACTATTTTTAAAAACACCATATTCGATATAGTTGTGCTCACTTTGACTACCCACCACGCAATTAGAAGCAATTATCTTCGCAGTTTTTCCAAGGGAATGCCCCTGCGAATAGGTGTCTACTATTATACAGTTTTGACAATTCAAAATTGTGTTACCACCAATGTCAAGTGAAGAATATAAATATCCGAATTTGCAGGAAGTAGCATTCATATTGACACCATCTCCGCGCAAATAGTCAAAGCTGCTCTTGAAAATGTTGATGGGCGCAAGATTCTCACCATTTATTTGCACGCCTTCCAGACATTGTATTCCTTCTAATGTTAAGACTGAAGAAGATGATGAAGGCACGGTGATATTAAATCCTCCTCCTATTTGGGTCGGTACATAACCATTCCCTTCCATCGGCTGCATACCAGCCCCTCTCACAGTGATAGCCTTCTCTATATTCACAGCATTAAACGTTCCAGGCGACAGAGTGATGACGTCTCCTTCAGCTGCGGCAGTGTAAGCTTCAGATAGTGCATCTGCACCATAATAGGTGCTGAGGTTAGAACCGTGGCTGAGTGTTGCCACAAGATCGGATTGTGCAAAACCGCTCAAAGTGCCTACTGCGGCAGCAATGAGCATAAGAAACATTTTCTTCATTTTTTTGAAATTTTAATTAATACAGTTTATATTTGAATCATAAAAGTCACATATTAACTTACTGAGGTTCTCTTTCGGTCTCCACTTCTTGCGTCCTGCGCTCCTTCACTGTAGCCGATTGGTTCAGGATGATGTTTACTACGGCTACTGCATCGGTGATGGTTATATTGCCGTCACAGTTTACATCGGCAGCCTCGGGGAGGAAAGATGCTGAGACGTTGCCCAGGATATAATTCACGATACCCACGGCATCGGTGATGGAAATCTTGGTGTCACCGTTTACATCGCCCAGTAGAGCATCATTGACTGTCAACGTTGAACTGCGGTCCTCAATATTGACAGCATGACCTGTTGTGGTGGTCAGCTCAATATTCTTCTGCCACAGGGTGTAGTCGCTGGCTGCCATCTCGGCAGGCATGCTCAACACGACATTCATCAAAACCCCGTCATTGCCGATGAATGGTTTGGAGGAACTGCTGAAGACCGTAAACTGATAATTGCCGTTGCCAAGCAGGGCGTAATCAATGGAATGCCCGTTCTTGCGGCTGGTCAGCGCGGCCTCGGAAACCGTAACGCCATCGGGCAGGTCAAGCTCAAACTGCATGGCCGTCAGTTCTGTGGAGTTCTTAAGGCTGACTGCCAGAGTACCGTTTGACCCGGCCACGGCGATAGTCTTCCCGCAATAGATATAGTCGCTGATAACCCTTACCTCGCAATTTGCCACCTTGTTGCTGCCATCCTGAGTGGTAGCCGTAATGTTGCAGGTACCCGCAGCAATGCCTGTTACCCGCCCCGTCTGGTCAACTATGGCAACACTCTCATTGTCGCTCTGCCACAACAGATTCTTGCTGGTTACATTCTCGGGTGTGAATGATACGTTCAGCTGACAGCGCTCACCCTCTGTGATTTCCAGATTGCTTGTGTTCATCGTGACACTCTGGGCCTGGATTGGCGTAACCGTTACATTACATTGGGCGGACACACCATTATGTGCCGTGCAGGTTATCACGGCCGTGCCAACACTTAGTGCTGTTAGATTGCCGTTATCCACCGATACCACCTCCGGATCGCTGCTGCTCCATGTCAGATTAGTGGTAGCCATACTGGGGGCAATGGTTGCAGTAATAGCTTTTGTGCTTCCCATTGGCAGTGAAAGGCTGTTTGCGATAGTTACAGATTCTAAGCGAACTGATGTGAAGTTGTATTTCAATAGTTTGTATGTAATACCTCCCCAGTTATCACAAATAATTTCTGTAGTTAATGCATAGTTGCCCAATACGGTCGGATTAAGAGTATATGCATAATAAGTCATTGTACTCCCCTTATAGTCTGTCAAAAATCCAGAGACCGCCGTAAAACCAAGAATTGTTCCGTCAATAACGCTACCATTGGAAATATCCGTTATCAAGCATCCTATTGTTGAAGTTTGATTGTTAAAACTTCCATCAAAGTTTACGGGACCTGACTGCCAATATATATTAAGAGGGACTCCTGAATCAAAAACAGGAGTGAAACTGTAGGGCATGCCTATGGTAATGGTTACATCCTTAACGATGTCGAATGTGTAGCACCACGACGTAGAACGTCCTATTAGGGCAATTAAACATACCAATAAAACTTTTCTCATAATTTGATTTACATTTATCTTTGGTCCTCCAGCCCCTCAAGGACCATTAATATGAAGGAAGCGTGGAACTGGTATGTCCACATCCTTAGATTGAGGTCCTAGGAAAACCCACACGCAAAGATGCAATGACAGCAGTCCACGCTATAAACGTGGAAGCCGTTACGTCACCTTCTTGCGTGAGTCTGAAATTTCCTAGGTTTCAATCTAACAAGACGAGCATAACGCTTCTTTAATTTCCGATAAATCATCCCCGACCCGTCGCTACGGAATACGGAGAATCCGGGGACAAAAATACAAATAAGTAAGAGAACTGCAAAACAATTTCAAATATTTTTTTGCTTTACCGAAAGAAAGTGATTTGGAGAGACCGTCTCAAAGGGCATGAAAAACCGTGAGTTAACTCAAACAATCAATCGAGTTAACTCAATCGATGAATCGAGTTAACTCAAGCATAGAATGGGGTTGCAGAATTTCGAAGTAAAACCACATATATGAGCTATCCCATCATTCAACTGCTGCCAGGGATAAGCATTAATGTAACCAACAGGCATTCAACCTATGGCAGGGTTAAGGTAAAAAAACATTCAACTTTTTTAGGGAAGTACATTATACTACATAGAGTTTTTTTCACGTTTTTATCTGTCAATCTGTCAAAAGGCTATGTAATTGGCTGACACTCAAAGTACTGCCGTGTGACAGATGGCGTGACAGATGTGACAGATGAAGTGGTATCTGTCACAGACACATCGTAGGGAAGGTGTAAAACAACGGCGTTGTTTGGGCGAAACATCGGTGTAGGATGGACAAAACAACGGCGTTGTTTTTTAGGCATCATCGCCACGATGAAGAGAGAAGGCTGATGTGTGAAGGCTGATAAACATTTCCTTGCTGGGAATAAATGCCGGCTTGGGGGCTGTGTTTTCCCAGGGGGGCTTTGGCTCCCTTTCCTGCCATTTAGCCCTGCAAAGCAGGGGAAAATGAATTTTCTTTGCCCGAAAGGGCTTGTATATGGCGCTTTTTATGTATATTTGCACGCAAAATGAATGATAATTACATATAAACAATGATGAAAAAGCAATTTCTGCTCCTATTTGCCCTCCTTCTCCTGGGTGGGCGCAGCATCGCACTACAGGCTGCCAAGCACTACGATGTGGCTGCCTTTCTCTATCCGGCCTATGCCTACAATGATCCCCGCCTTCGCCCCTTCTGGCCCTCGGGCATGGGTGAGTGGGAGACTGTGATGACTATGCAGCAGCGCAACCCCGGGCACTACTGGAAGCGGCAACCGCTGTGGGGCCCCGTCAACGAGGCTGACCCTGCCGTGATGGAAATGGAGATAGAGCAGGCCACGCGTCACGGCGTGAACGTGTTTATCTTCGACTGGTACTGGTACGACGGACGCCCCTTTATGGAAACAACCCTGACCGACGGGTTCCTGAAGGCTCAGAACCGTGGGAAGATGAAGTTCTACCTGATGTGGGCCAACCACGATGTGGAGAACTATTGGGACACCCGCATCTCGCACTTGCACGAGTCAAACGTCATCTGGAAGGGCAGTGTGGACCGGGAGGAGTTTGAGAAAATCTGCCGCCGCAATATCGAGATGTTCTTCTCGCAGCCCGAATATTACAAGATTGACGGCAAGCCTGTATTCATGATTTACGACGTGCCCAACTTCATCAAGGGCATGGGAGGTGTCAAAGAGGCGAGGGAGGCACTGAAATGGTTCCACCGCGAGGTGAAGAAAGCCGGCTATCCGGGGCTGGACCTGCAGTTCACGATGTGGAAGCCCAACCTGAACTACAGTGGCTTTGACGGCGGAAAGACAGAGAACCCCGAGAACGACTTCATCACGCAGCTGGGCTTTACGAGCAGCTCGCACTACCAGTTCTGCCATTTCACCAATGTGAACGAAGACTACAACACCATCATGGAGCAGGTACGGAAGGAGTGGGCACACATCGATGAGGCTTTCACCATTCCGTATTATCCTCACATCAGCATCGGATGGGACAATAGCCCTCGCACCAAGGAGAGTGCCGTCACGCGTAATAATACGCCCGATAACTTTGCCAAGGCCCTCCGCGATGCCCGCGACTATGCCGACCGTCATCCCAACCAGGTGCCCCTTATCACCATCAACAGCTGGAACGAGTGGACCGAGACGAGCTACCTGCAGCCCGATAACGTAAACGGCTATGGCTACCTGGAGGCCGTGAAGAAGGTTTTTGTGGACGGGGAATAATACAGAGAGAAAGAGAGAGACGCCGATGGTTAATCCCGAGAAACTGATAGACCGATACTATGCCCGAGAGCCAGAGCTGGAGCGCATACTGCTCCTGCACAGCCAGGCCGTGGCCCGCAAGGCGCTTGACATTGCCATCGTACATCCTGAATGGCAGATTGACTGCGCCTTCCTGCGCGAAGCTGCGATGCTGCACGACATAGGTATCATCTTCACCGATGCCCCAGGCATAGCGTGCCACGGGACGGAACCATACATCCGCCACGGCATCTTGGGGGCGGAACTGCTGCGTGGCGAAGGCCTGCCGCGTCATGCGCGGGTGGCCGAGCGGCATACGGGAACGGGGCTTACCCGCCAGGCCATAGAGGCTCAGCACCTGCCCTTGCCCGACCGCGATTTTACACCCGAGACGCTCGAGGAGAAACTTATCTGCTATGCCGACAAGTTCTTCTCCAAGACACGGCTCAACGAAGAAAAAACGCCGGAGCAGGTGGAGCGCAGCCTGGCACGTTTCGGACAGGAGAGCGTTGAAATCTTTCGGCAGTGGAACCGGATATTTGAGGATAAGGCACTATGAAAAGAATTGACTTTTTCGGCAAGGCACTCGGCCTGATGATTCTCCTCGTAGCCATAAGTATGACAGCAGTGGCGCAACGGGAGAAAACCACCTTCCAGACGGCCGGGCAGTGGAAACCTGCAACCGACGTGCGCTCGGACGTCGTGATGGTGTATGGCGCCAACGACCGGCCGGGCATGACGTTCAGGGAGAGGGTGGAGTCGTGGCGCCGTCGCGGCTATACCACCCACTTCATGACGGGCATTGCATGGGGCGAGTATCAAGACTATTTCCAGGGCCGCTGGGACGGAAAGCCACACATGGACGAGGGGCAGATGAATATGCACGGCGATACGGTGATGCATGGCACGGGTGTGCCCTATATCGTGCCGACGGAGAATTATCTGAAATACTTCAAGGAACGCCATATACGCCCTGTCATAGATGCGGGCATAGACGCTATCTTCCTGGAGGAACCCGAGTTCTGGGCCTTCAGCGGATACAGTGAGTCGTTTCGCCGGGAATGGCAGGCCTACTATGGCTTCCCATGGCGCCCTCAGCATGAGTCGGCCGAGAATACCTACCTGTCAAACAAACTGAAGTACTACCTATACTACCGTGCCCTTGACGAGGCTTTCCGCTATGCAAAGGAGTACGGACGCCAGCGCGGGATGAACGTGCGTTGCTACGTGCCTACCCACTCGCTCCTCAGCTATGCCCAGATTCTGATGGTGTCGCCCGAAGCCTCGCTGGCTTCACTGGAGAGCTGCGACGGCTACATCGCGCAGGTGTGGACCGGTACGTCGCGCGAGCCGAACTACTTCAACGGCACGTCGCGCGAGCGTGTCTTCGAGGCTGCCTTCCTGGAGTATGGCTGTATGGAATCCATGACGCGCCCTACGGGACGCAAGATGTTCTTCCTGACCGACCCTATCGAGGACCGGGCACGTGACTGGGAAGACTACCGGAGAAACTATCAGGCCACCTTCACGGCCCAGCTGCTCTATCCGCAGATAGCCAATTACGAAGTGATGCCCTGGCCCGACCGCATATACGAACGTCTCTACCGCGTCAGTGCCAATAGCGAGGAGATGGCCCTCATACCACGTTTCTATTCTACGCAGATGCAGGTGATGATAAATGCCCTGAACGATATGCCTCAGGCCACAACGAAGGTGAGCGGCAGCCAGGGCATAAGCGTGATGATGGCCAACAGCCTGATGTTCCAGCGCTCGCCTGTCAAGGTGGAGGGCTACAACGATCCGCAGCTGTCGAACTTCTACGGCATGGCACTGCCCCTTGTAAAACGTGGCATACCCGTGAGCATCACCCACTTGGAGAACTGTGGCTATGCCGACACGTGGCGGGGGCTGAAGGTCCTTGTCATGACCTATTCAAGCATGAAACCCCTCGACCCGGAGGCTCACCAGGCCATTGCCGAATGGGTGAAGCAGGGTGGCAGGCTCATTTATTGTGGCAGGGACGACGATCCCTATCAGACGGTGCAGGAATGGTGGAACCAGAATGGGCTGAGCTATACCGCCCCGTCGCAGCACCTCTTCGAGTTGATGCAGATGCCTCAGCAGGCGGCTGGAGGCCTGTATCGCTACGGTAAGGGCAGCGTACGCGTTATACGCCAGGATCCCAAAGAATTCGTATTGACAGCAGGCGGCGATGCACCGTTGATGGAAGCCATTGAGGAAGCATACGGAACTGTCAAGCAGAAGAACAGTTTCTATCTGGAGCGCGGTCCCTACGTGCTGGGGGCTGTCGTAGATGAAAATGTGACGGGCAGCGAGCCAATGCGCATAGAGGGAAACTATATCGACCTCTTCGACCCGAAGCTGCCCTGCATCAGGGAAAAAGTGGTGCAACCGGGTGAACAGACCTTCCTGTATGACCTGAAGAAGGTGAAGAACCGTCGCCGGCCCCAGGTGCTGGCAGCCGCCTCGCGTCAGTATGACGAGTCGGTTACCCGCCACAGCTATGCCTTTACATCCAAGAGCCCCGCCAATACGGATAATGTGATGCGCATACTCCTGCCGCGCGAACCAAAGCGTGTTTACGCGGATGTCAGTTCACAAAGCAACTGGGACGCAGAGTCGCACACCCTGCTCCTACAGTTCGAGAACCGGCCAGACGGCGTGTGCGTAAAGATAGAATGGTAAACCAGGACTATGCTTATGAAACAATATTTGATAACGATATTCTCTTGCATGCTGATGCTTAGTGGTACAGGCTGGGTATATGCTCAGAATGACCCCTCCCAAAAGGATGTCCATCGTCTGACCAACCTGCCCCATGTGTACATCAATACATTCAGCGGAAACGGCATATACAGCACGACTGAATATGTTTATGCCCGCATGTGGTATGTTGACGAGGAGGATAATGTGCAGTTCTACGATTCCCTGCAGATTCGGGGACGCGGCAACGCCACGTGGGGCCTGGCCAAGAGACCCTATAAACTGAAATTCCAGAAAAAGGAAAAGCTGCTTGGCAAGGGATATGCCAATGCCAGGAAGTGGACTCTGCTGGCCAATCATGGCGACAAGACGCTTATCCGCAATGCCGTAACCAGCTTGATGGGCGAGCGGGCAGGGCTGAAGTTCAATCCGGCAGCTAAGTTCGTTGATCTCACACTCAATGACAGGTACGTGGGTAACTACCAGATATCTGATCAAGTGGAGGTGCGTCCGCATCGCGTAAATATAGCCGAACAGGAATATCCGTTGGCAGAGGGGGCAGACATCACAGGCGGATACTTGCTGGAGGGTGACGGCTCGGGTGAATTCCATACAAATACCTATTGGAGCGATGAGGCAAAGCGGAACCTCCCGCCAGACGGTTTCACCACAACTCGTGGCAATGTTCCCGTTCGCATCCATTACCCCGATGCCGAGGATCTCGACCGTACACAGGTGGCATACATCCGACAGTTTGTCAACCGGTTCGACCAGCGGCTTTTCGCCAGTAATTATGACGACCCCGTTGAGGGTTACCGTCCCCTCGTTGACTCCGTCTCACTGGCCAACTGGTATATCTGCTCTGAACTTTCGGCCAACGTTGATGCATTCTGGAGTACATATTTCTATAAGGAACAGGCCGATGACCGCCTGTTCTGGGGCCCCCTTTGGGACTATGATATAGCCTATAACAATGATAATCGCGAACGTGTGGGAAAGGGGTGCAACACCACCCTCCAGCTGATAGCCGACGTTGGCTATGGCAATGTCAGGAACTGGGTGGTGCGCATGTGGAGAGACCCTTGGTTCCAGAAACTCGTTTACCGGCGCTATACAGAACTCATCAACGGCGGTATGGAGGATTATCTTAACCAGAAGATAGACAGCTTAGTGCAGTTGATTGATGAGTCTGTGCAGCTGAATTACAAGAGATGGAGAATTGATACGCAGACCCTGCGCGAACTGGTGCTCTATTCAACATACGACGAATATGTGAGTGACCTGCGTGAGTTCCTGGCCGTACACATCCCCTACCTGAAGGAGGCCTTCGCTAAAAAGGCCGGCATCGAGGATGGGCCAGGGCCGGCACCCAAGGTTCCAGACTTTGATGCCAAGAAGAACGTCTGTTATACTATCAGCAATTCTGGCTCGGGAACCTTCGTGGATGTAAACTTGGAAACGGAAGCGGTATGTGCCAATAGTCTTGACGAGGAGAGCAAGAGCCAGCAGTGGTTTATCACTCCCCTGAAGAACGGATATATGTTCATCACGAACCGTGCCACCGGCTATGCCTTAAACGACCCAACAGAAGGCGAACCAACCGCTACGACACTGACTGGCACACAGCTTAACACTGTCCCCGCCGACTCGCTCGATTTGCGACAGCAATGGGATATCGTCAAGCAAGAACAAGGGCGCTATAACTTGGTAAACCGATTCAGCGAGCATGCTGCCAACTTGAGCGGAGGCGGAACGGAGAACGGAACGGCCGTATTGAGCTATACCAGCGATGAACGCAACAGTACGTCCAATAATCGCCTATGGGTCATTGAGGAAGCCCGCGACCAGAACGGCAACGTCATCGAAGGGCTGGATGAAATGGTTGACTACGCACTGGCCTATGACCCCCAAAGCGGACGGATACACTTTGGAGCCGACAATCTTTCTGCCTTCAATTTCCCCGTCAGGGTGTATGATCAGCTGGGACGCCTCGTCGTCACTTTTCAGGCATCTGAGGGCACCTCCCTCAGTCACCTCCCGCGGGGCCTCTATATTGTCAGTTGGTACGCTCAAAAACGCCAAAAATCAGTCAAATTGTTAAGATAAATAATAAACCATAAATGGTAAGGCTACTATCTGTAATATGTATAATATTGTATAGCTGCGGCCTCGGGGCACAATCCTACAGGGATTATGTGCGGATGGCACTTGCCTCGCTGGAGAAGGACAGCCTGGAAACGGCCGAAGGACAGTTGCGCGAAGCCCTCCGCCTGGAGCCTAACTTGCAGTCGAATGCCATTCTATATCAGTACCTGGGACGTATTCAGGAGCGACGCGGTCAAACGGGCGAAGCTCTGAAGTCATACGGACAGGGCCTTGATGTGGCACCACAAACGGAAAGCCTGTTGCTGGATCGTGCCAGCCTGTACATGAGGTTGAAGAACGAGGATAAGGCTCTGGCCGACTATAACGCCGTATTGCAGAAGAATGCCGACCACGTGGAGGCTCTTTTCTTCAGGGCTTATATCTATGTACAGAAAAGACAATACCGGCAAGGGCGCGAGGATTACGAACACTTGATCCGGCTGGAACCTGAACATGAGCAGGCACGCCTGGGGCTGGCCCTGCTGAACGACAAGGACCGACGGCCACGCGAGGCAATGGAACAGATGAACCTGCTCGTTCAGATGTATCCCACGCATGCTAATCTGTACGTCGTTCGAGCCGGGATGGAGGCAGACCGTAAACTTTATGAGATGGCTCTGGCCGACTACGCCCATGCCATTGAACTGGAGCCGGAGAACCCCGACTTCTACCTGCTGCGCGGCCACTTCTATCAAAAAATCAAGAAAAAGAAAAAGGCCAAGGCTGATTTTCAGACAGCCTTGACCTTTGGCGCAGACCCGCGGGACGTGCCCTGAGGTGAGGGCAGCGGGGAAGGGGGCGCCGCTAATACCTGTATATCGTCTGTGCACGGTCGGGACCAACGCTGACAATAGTGACGGGCGTTTCGGTCTCTTCCTCAATAAAGCGGATGTAGTCCTTCAATTCCTTGGGGAATTGATAGGCACTGGTGAGGGAGGTGAGGTCCTGCTTCCATCCGGGGAAATCGCGATAAACAGGAGCCCAGCCTTCAGTATCGTAGGGCATGTCTGTTGTCTGCTGCCCGTCCTTCTCGTAGGCAATGCAGGCGCGAATTGTATCGAAGCCATCCAGCACATCGCTCTTCATCATGATGAGTTGTGTCACGCCGTTTACCATAATTGCATACTTCAGGGCTACGAGGTCCAGCCATCCGCAACGACGGTTGCGACCCGTTACGGCGCCGTATTCATGACCAATCTGGCGAATTTTGTCGCCCGTTTCATCAAAGAGTTCAACGGGGAATGGACCGCTTCCCACGCGAGTACTGTAAGCCTTGAAGATGCCGAAGACTTGGCCTATCGTATTGGGTGCCACGCCTAAACCAGTGCAGACTCCGCCACAGGTTGTACTGCTGCTGCTAACGAAGGGATAAGTGCCGTGGTCAATGTCGAGCATGGTACCCTGAGCGCCTTCTGCCAAGACATTCTTGCCCTGTCGTAGAGCCTGGTTGATTTCCGTCTCTGTGTCGGTGAGGGAGAACTGGCGCATGTATTCTACGCCTTCCATCCATTTCTGCTCCTCTTCGGTAATATTGTAGTCAGTATAGTGCAGTTCGGAGAGAATTTGCTCGTGACGTGACTTCAGTGCTTGGTATTTCTGCTGGAAATTTTCCAGGATGTCTCCCACGCGCAGTCCTGTACGGCTGGCCTTCTCGCTGTAGGTGGGGCCAATGCCCTTACCGGTGGTGCCTACCTTGTTCTTCCCCTTTGCAGCCTCATAGGCACGGTCCAATACGCGGTGTGTAGGCAGAATGAGGTGGGCGCGCTTGCTGATGTGTAGGCGGTTCTTCAGGTCGTAGCCTGAAGCTTCCAGTTCGCGAGCCTCATCCATGAAAAGGTCGGGTGCGATGACGCAACCATTTCCGATGATGTTCAGCTTGCCTTTATCAAAGATTCCCGAAGGGATGCTGCGCAAAACGAATTTCTTGTCCTCAAAGATAATCGTATGTCCTGCGTTGGGGCCTCCAGCAAAGCGGGCCACTACATCATATTTGGGTGTGAAAACATCTACGACCTTTCCTTTTCCTTCGTCTCCGAAGACGATGCCCAGCAAGGCATCTACTTTTCCTTTTACCATAATATATTTATGTATAATAATGTATAGTTAACTTTTCTTTTTCTTCTTGCTGTTCGCGCGTATCATAATCATAGCGCACTTCCTGCATGTGCCATGCAGATACAGTACAGGTTGCAGAACCGAGAACTGGCGGGCTTTAATGCCAGAGAGGTATTCTGTAACCTCTATCTTGTCAAGGCGGCGCACCATTCCACAATGCTCGCATACCAAGCAGGCTCGGGGCTGTGGCTCAATGTTGCATTCGTAAAGGCTGGCTCTGATCAAGTTGTGTTTGATGACAAGCTTGGCCGCAGCGAATATTTCCAGTGTATTGAACAGTGTAGAGCGGCTGACGCAGAAGGATGCTCCCTCCTGCATCTGGTCGGCCAGTTGGTCGATTGTGAATATGTCCCTCATCTGGCACACCGTTTTCAGCACCTCGTAGCGCTCGGGCGTCTTTCTCATTCGTCGGGCTTCCAGATAGTCTGTAAGTCGCAATTGAGCCTTTTGGTACAAATCTTCCTTGTTCTCCATCGTTTACGGGGTGCAAAGTTAGTGAAAATAATTCATACTTTGCAACTATTCTCTATAGTTTTTGTTGATTCAGTCTTCCCAAAGTGGCTTGAATGGCTTTTTTCAGGTGCAGGTTGGACTTGTCAAGAAGTGCCTCGGCCTGGTCGCGAAGCTCTAATTCGGCCCTTTCATTCAACTCGGCACCTTGCTGGAGCATACGTGCCAGGATAAGGAAACCGCACAGCTGTCGCATCGTGTCGTTTGTGGCTATCCACTGGAACGCCAACTCGGCCGACCAGGCTTCCTGGCTCAGCAGATGCATTGTGCAGATTTGTGCTATCTCGGCAGTCGGCATCTCGTCCACCCATATATCTGCAATTTCAGGGCACATCTCATCGTGCGGCATCAGCAGGGAAGCCAGGATTTTGCACTCGCGGATGTTCTCGTTCCACAGGGCTTGAGCGAGTTCGCGATTGCAAGGGAACTCTGCGGCTATAGCTTGTAAACGAGGTAATTCCACGCCAAAAACTAGTTTGTATGGCATTCCGGCCTGTCGCATTTGGGCAGAGAGGATACCATTCATTGAGGCTCGAAGCTCTTTCTTTATTTCGCGTATTTGTTCTTCGGTTGTCATAGGGTATGATAGTCTCGGCTATAGCGTAACATTTGCTGGTCATAGGGTTCGCCGTAGATGACGTGAATGTCGGTGACCTCTCCTGCAGCATTGCGTTCCAATTTGTAGCGGGGGTTGATGAATCCTTTGTAAGGTGCCAAGTCCAGTTTCTTGTAGCGTTCAAGTATCTGGGCATGCAGTTTTTCATCCACCTTGATGCCATAGTCCTCCACTAGCGTTCGTGCGGCAGTGTAGTCCCCCTCGCTCTTTATACGTTGCACTTCGGCCAGCAGCGTACCGAAGGCGAGGCGCAGGGTGGGGTAATCCAGAATCTCAACATAGGTCTTGCCCTGGTGCTCGGTCAGGCGTACAGCCTGAGGGTAGTGTGCGAGTGTCCAGCGAGAGATGAGTGCGCGGTTGCGCATGTGTGCCTCCTCAATCTGATGGCCCGGTTCAATACGAACCAACTGCGTGAGCAAACCGTTCAGCAAATAGCTATAGTATTGGGCTTTATATGCTTCCCCATCGGGCAGGAGGCCCAGCTCAACAAGCTTTTCGTCAGCCATATAGTAGAGGCCGAAGAGGTCTGCCCGAGCCTCTTCAATCGTGCTCCCGTAGGACTTCAGCGAGTCGGGGTCAACGCCGGGCAGCAGTATGCCGCTCCCGTGTCCCAGGCATTCGTGCAGATCGGTGTGGAGGTCGTCGCATGCATCTACGTATCGGTCAAGAATTCCGAGCGTCTGTGCATCGATGACAAACTCTTTGCGCATACCGCTTCCCTTGGCTGCCTGGTCGTATGCATGGGTGAGGTTGCCGATGGTTACGCTCTTGCTGCCGTGCTCGGCTCTGACCCAGTCACTGTTGGGCAGGTTAATGCCTATGGCACTGCTCGGATAGAGGTCGCCGCCCAGAATGGCCGCGTTGACAACTCTGGCCGACACGCCTTTGCAGACCTCTTTCCTAAAGCGAGCATCAACGGGCGAATGATCCTCGAACCATTGAGCATTCTCGCTCAGCGTCTGTGCGCGATGAGTGGCTTCGCGGTCGGTGAAATTTACATAGCCTTCCCAGCTTGCCTTCAGGCCCAGCGGGTCTCCATACACTTCGGTGAAACCGTTGGTGAAATCAACCTCTCCTTCCGTATCGTTAACCCACAGAATCGTATATTGGTCGAATGTCTTCAAGTCTCCGGTCTGATAAAATTCGATGAGCTTGCCGATGACGGCTTGCTGCCTGTCGTTTTCTGCATAGGGCATGGCTGCCTGCAGCTCTTTTATGATGCGGTCAATGGCGGGGCCGTACATTCCACCGCTCCGCCATGTATGCTCCTGCAACTTGCCGTTTTCCTTCACCAGCTGGCTGTTCATTCCATGCATAATGGGGCGCTTCTTATTGCCCAGCTCTTTTTGGCTGCGGTAAAAGTCCTCGGCCTCTTTTTGTGTGATGCCAGGTCCGTAGTAGTTACATGCCGAGGTAAGGATCAGGTCTTCGCCTTCTGCTTGGTTGACGCGCTTGCCCATAACCTTTGGGTCGAAGAGAATGGGAATCAGTTCCTCGATGAGGCTTTCCGCACCGTCCTGTCCTTCGCTAAGCGGTAGCTTTTCAAGGGCGATTCCTCTGACGGCCTGCCGGAAGAATTCCTTGCTGAAGCCGGGTCTGAGTTTCTGGCTCCCGTAGTGGTGATGAATGCCGTTGCTGAACCATACTCGCTTTAAATAGACGACGAACTCCCGGAAGTCGGCTGTCTGTCGGTCACCGGCGTAGTCGGTATAGATGGTCTCCAGCAACTGGCGTATGCGCAGGTTAAACCTGCAATTCTGGTCCCAGAGGATGTCTCTTCCCAGAAGTGCGGCTTCGCTAAGGTGGTAAATAAGAAACTTTTGTTTGAGACTTAGATGTTCAAAACCAGTAACCTTGTATCGGAGCAGTTGCAGGTCGGCAAAACGTTCGTCAGTGTACTGGAATGCGCCTTCGGTCATGCTTTGTTTGTTTTTTCCTGTTCGCGCTTGGCTTTCTGTCGGGCCCTGCGTTGTGCTATTTTTCCATCCAATTCCTTTGCGTTCACTTTACGATACTCCTTTGGGCTCTGTCCGGTACGTTTAAAGAATGCAGCATAGAAGGACTGTCTGTTGGAAAATCCTACGGTGAGTGCAATTTCCTTCATTGTCATTTTCTGTGCGTGTTTGTCTTTCAATATGTACATGGCATCTTTTATCCTGAACTCGTTTACCATTTGTGAATAGTTGTCCTGGTATCGCAGGTTAATGACTGCACTGATGTAGCGGGTGTTCGTTCCCAGTTCAATTGCCAGTTTCTGTGCGGAATACTCGGGGTCCCGGTATTTCTTCTCGACGATGAACTTGGACATAATCCGCTCGTAAAGTTCCTCTACCATTTCCGAGTTGAGCAGGGTTCGGTAAAGGGGAGCCTTCATCTTCTTTTCGGTTAGATTGTACTTGGCCATAAGCTCGTATTTATATGTAAACGTGGAAATTCGCTCACAAAAATACTAATTGCTTATACAAAATACTCAATTGTAACCAATAAAAAATGTTAATTATGTAACTTTTTCTATGGAATTGTCTATCTGTGAGCTTTTTTTGTGTCAATTGTGCTGTTTCCTGCAGCATTAAGTTATAAAATCGTTTTCCATACGGCTTTTCAGCTGGATTGCTTTCTGGTGTTCCTCGAGCGCTACGTCCAGCCGGGCTATTTCTGTCATTATTTCCCTGAGTTTGCCTTCGGCCTCTTCTCTCTTTACGATGAGCATGGCCTGCATTTCTTCGGTGTTGACGTGTCCTCGTCCTCCTTCGGCCTGCAGGGCGACGAGCCTGCAGTTCAGGCTGTCGTAGCGTGTCTGTGACATGATGGTCTCCTTTTCTATGCCGTGCAGTTTCTCGCGAATGGCATTCCAGTCGCGTCTCTGGTTCAGGATATGTTCAAGTTCGCTGTACTGGACTGGGGTGTGCTGTGAGTTGAAGTCCTTGATCCAGTGGTCGAGCAGGAGGCGTTCGGCCTGGCATTCTTCCGAGAGGAGGGCGTTCTCCTGGTTGTAGTTGTCGATGCGGCCTTGTATGAAGTCGGCTTCTCGCTGCATGATGGATGTCTCCTTCAGCTCCGTCTGTTCAGCTTTGCGGCAGTTCATCATTTGCTCGTAGTGCTGCATGAGTGTCTCCCTGGCTCCGGTTGTGCCCAGTATTTGTTCCTTCTCTTTCATGTATTCTCCTATGAGCTGCTGGCATTCTGTCTTTCGCCCTGTCATTCTCTCAATCTGTGCCTTTATGAGGTTCTGCGAGGAGGTGGCGTCGTTGGTTTGGGCTTTTTCTTTTTCCAGGTCCCATCTGAGTTCATCTATGCGCTGGTTCACACTTCGCCAGATATTCATCAGCTTCTGAATGCGTCCTCTGAGCGTTTCGCGGCTTTGTCTCCACTCCTTCAGCCAGTCGGTGATGGTTATCTGCCTGTCGAGCTGGGCGTATGTGAGGCTGTAGTATTTGCTTTCCTGCTCAATCTGCTGCTGGATGCGCTCAGTCAGCCCGGCCATTACCTGGCATCCGGTATTTACTTCGTTGAGGCGTGTGCTGAGTTCGGTTTTCTTCTGCTCCAGTCTCTGTATCTTCTCGGAGAGGTCGTAGATGCATCCCTGGTGGTAGTTGAAGGTGTCCAACTCCTTTTGTGCCTTGTCGGCATTGTCTGTGGTCTTTTCGATTAGCTGGCGCAGGAGGGCCTGCCTGGCCTCGAGGTTGGTGGTGGGCGAGCAGTCTTGGAACGACTGGTCGAGGCTGGTGAAGATGCGCCATTCCCTGACATCCTCGGCCTGCCGGCGCCTGACGCTGGCCAGGTTCTCGTCCTCGGCGAGCTGTTTACCCTTGCTTTCGGCCAGGTCGAGCCTCAGCTCGTCGAGCATGCGCTTCTTGCTGCGTGTTTCTGTGTCGAGCAGTTCGTAGTCGGTCTTGAATTCGTTTATCAGCTTGCTCTGTTCAAGCATCGTGTCGCTGTGGTAGGGGTGGTGGATGGCTCCGCATACGGGGCAGCCGGTTCCCTCGCGGAGGTCGGAGCGCAGCTGGATGACGTTCTGGCTTTTGCTGAGCATAAAGGTGTATTCCTTTTCGTGGCAGAGGCGTTCCTGGCGGTTGACGGCGGCCTCCAGTTCCTTTATGGTGGCTTCTGTCTGTGCAATGTGGAGGCGCACGGCGTTGAGAGCCTGTGATTTTTCTTCGATGAGGTTGTATCCGGTTGATATTCGGTTCCAGAGCGACTGAGCGGAGAGGAGCATCTGGCTGCGGCTCTTGAGCGACATGGTTCGCTCCTGCATGGCGTAGCTGTTCTGGCCCTGGATGTTTGAGCGGTGGGAGTTCATCTCTTTGTTGAGGGCTTCAATCTCGGCCTCGACTTCCTGGTACTGCCTGAAGACGCGGCCCAGCATTTCGTTCTCCTCGTCCTGGTGCCTGGCAGACTCGTCGTGCCTGGCCCTGAGAGTTTGCTGGTGCTCCTCGATTTCCTGCAGTCGGTCGAGCAGCTGCAGCACGTTCTCGCCGTGCTTGAGCATCTTCTCGTGCATCTCCATGCTCTGTCGTCCGGCGCACTGCCGTTCGAGCTCGTTCGCGAGCATGTCGGCTTCGTCCCGGCCTTCATTGATGATGTTCTGCAGGTTTTCTTCCTGCTTCCTAAGCTGCTCGATGTCTTTCGTGAGCCGTTCGGCCTCTTCGCGCAGGGTGTCGATGGCGCCGTCTATCCAGCTTCCCTTTGAGGAGTCGGCGATGACGTGGTATAGCTTTTCCTCGGCGGCCTCGGTCAGGTTAGAGGCTTCGCGCTGCCTTATCTGCTGCTGGTCCCAGCAGTCTTGTATGTCGGTGTGGCGGGTTTCGGCCTGTGCGGTCTTTTCTGTGGTGAGCTCCCTGAGCTTCTCGAGCATCTGTAGTCGCTGGAATGTGCTTTGTATGCTCTCGAATATTTCATACCGCCTGAGCTCGGCCTTTTCCTCGGCCAGCATGGACATCTGCTTGTTCAGTTCGTTGAGGTGTGGCTTTTCGTTCTCTATGGCCAGGACTACTTCGTTGTACTGCCTGAGCCACTCTTGCTGTGCGCGTATGCTATCGAGGGTTTCCTCGGCGTTTCTCAGCTTTGCCTCGGCCAGTCTTTTGGCCTCGCGAGTGCGCTCCAGCTGCCTGTCGTTCATGACGGCTTGTCGCGGGGCGACGCCTGGGCGGGGCGGCAGTGCCTGCCCCGTGGGCTGCGTGGGGGCAGTGGAGTCAACGTTGATGTCGGATGTGCTCATAGGTTGTTTTTGCCCACAAATTTACGTCGAAACGCAGGATTATGCAAATATTGGGGCGCCAAAGTTTGCTTAGCGGCGTCATTTTTTCATCTGCACCGTGCTGATGTTGCTTCTTCTCCAGCCCTGCCGGAGGTTATCTCTTCATCAGTACCCAGCATACGACGGGGGCGCCGATGAGGGCGGTGACGGAGTTGACGGGCAGGGCGCCCTCCATGTGCGGCATGCGGGCGAGCAGGTTGCAGAGCAGGGCCATGGCCCCTCCGGCCATCATGCAGGCCGGGAGCAGGCGGCGGTGGTCGCTGGTGCGGAGCAGCCCGCGGCAGATGTGGGGCACGGCCAGGCCGAGGAAGGTGATGGGGCCGCAGTATGCTGTGACGACGGCGCAGAGTATGCCGCTGGAGAGGATGGCCTGTGCACGGGCGCTGCGTACGTTGAGGCCGAGGTTGCGGGCGTAGTTCTCGCCGAGGAGCAGCACGTTGAGCGACTTGCTCAGGGGCAGGCTGAGGGCGAGCAGGGCGGTCATAGCGCTGAGGAAGGGCGGCATGCGCTGGGGACTGACGCGGGAGAAGCTGCCCAGGCCCCATACGACGAAGGTGCGCACGTCCTCCTCGATGGAGAAGAACTTCAGCACGCCGATGAGTGCGTTGGCCACGTATCCTATCATAACGCCCATGATGAGCAGGGTGACGCCCGAGCGCACCCGGGCCGAGAGGGCCAGGATGAGGGCCATGACGACGAGGGCGCCCAGGATGGCGGCGGCGGTGGTGGCCATCTCGCCGGCCAGGCCGAGGCTGGAGAGTGCCTGCCCGCCTAGGGCGCCGCTGAGGAGCACTACGAGTGCCACGCCCAGTGATGCGCCGTTGGAGATGCCCAGCACGGTGGGCCCGGCCAGGGGGTTACGGAAGACGGTCTGCATCTGGAGCCCGCTCACGGCCAGCCCGGCTCCGGCCATCATGGCGGTGAGTGCCTGTGGCAGGCGGCTCTTCCAGATGATGTTGTGCGCAACGGTGGGCACGCCGGGCGCGCCCAGCAGGGCGTCGCACACTGCCGAGGG
Source organism: uncultured Prevotellaceae bacterium (assembly GCA_946407895.1). Taxonomy (GTDB): domain Bacteria; phylum Bacteroidota; class Bacteroidia; order Bacteroidales; family Bacteroidaceae; genus Physcousia. The sequence continues at coordinate 25,021 of CAMJQA010000021.1, read as the reverse complement.
CGACAGGGGCACGGAGCCGATGAATATGTTCAGCACGAGCAGCACGGCGAGCAGCACGGCTATTGCGATGGTTCTTCTCATTGTTCTCTTTGTTTTGATGTGGTCGGTTTGTCTTTGCCTGCCCGGGTGCTTCGGCTGTGCCGCGTGCGGTCTGTGCGGGGCGTATAGGGGCCGCTCCGTGCGGCGGTTTGCCTGCTACGGGGCCGGTGTCTTGCCCGTCGGGCCCTCATTCCAGCAGGCTGTAGTACTGGGGCTTGTGGCCGGGCAGCAGGGTGGGGTGGAAGATACTGGCGAAGTCGGAGAGCAAAAGGTCGGGCCGGACGGGGAATGACTCGTAGAAGGGCCTGTCTGCCATGTTGCAGTAGATGACCTTTCGCTCGCGGTAGGCGCGGAAGTCAGCGAAGCGGTTGTCCTGTGCCGACAGGGCCTCGTAGGTGAACTCTCCCTGGAAGCTGTTGCTGATGCGCCAGTACTCGGCCTCGGCTCCGTGTGCATAGACGGTCTCGAAGTCGAGGTTGACGCCGCCCGTGTCCTCGTTGTCGGCCAGGAAGTAGCGCGCCCCGGCGTCGGCAAAGATGCGCGCCAGGTAGCTGCGGCCCCCGTTGGCATACCAGTGTCCGCCCTTCATGTCGCCCGACATTACGGTAGGCCGCTCCACGTCGGCGGGCAGTTCCCTCACGCGCTGGGCCAGCTTCTCGTAGTTCGAGCGCACGCGGTCGAAGTATGCGTTGGCCTCGGCCTCGCGCCCGGTGAGCATGCCGGCCACCTTTATCCACTCGGCCTGGCCCAGTGGGGTGGGCTCTTGGTATCCCAGGTGGGGCATCAGGGGCAGACCGCTCTCCGTCAGCACGTCGTATCCGCCGCGCTTGGATGGCGAGATGAGGATGAGTTGCGGGTCGATGGCCATGATGGTTTCGTGGTCGAAGTTGCCCTCTATGCCAATCTGAGCCGTCTCTCCGCTCTGCAGCTGCCGCTGCATCTGCTGGTTGAAGAGGTGGCGCGTGCTGGTGATGCCGCATACGCGCTGCGTTTCGCCCAGGGCTATGAAGGAGGCCAGCTGGAGCGACGTCATGCATACGATGCGGCCTACGGGCACCCCGAGCGGCTCGTACCCCTCCGGGATGCTGTCGGCCCGTGCGCCGGGGGCTATGAGTGCGTATCGGTAGGCGGCCGGGAGGGTGCCCTGGGCGTGGCTGATGGTGAGCAGGCGCACGCCGGGCCCGTGCCGGGTTACGCTGAAGTTCTGCGCATATTCGGCGCGTACATCCACTTGGGCCGTGTCGGCCTCGGGCTGCCGGCCTGCCTGCTTGCCCCCGCCTCCGCGGCAGGCGCTCAGGCCGAGCAGGGCGGCCATGATGATTAGTGTTGCTCTATGTCTCATTCCTATACATTTATATATACGCACGCGTAAGGGCTTTTTCCCTCCGCGGCCCTACAGGTTGGTCAGCAGTATGAACTCCAGCTCGCCGCCGTATATGCGGCTGGCCGTAGCGTGGCATCGGCGGCTGATGAGCGCGCTCAGTCGTTCCAGGTCGGACGGCGGCAGGTCGGTTATCAGCTGGCGGGCCATGTTGATGTTCGCGATGAGGCCGATGCTTTGTGCGCTGCATTCGGCCTCCTGGGCCAGGCGCGATACGAACTGGCGGTCCATCGTCACCTGGTGCGAGTGTGTGTTGTCGAAGCCGGCGGCCAGCTTTACGGCCTTGCCCATCATGACGCCCAGGGTGAGCCGCCGCACTCCCAGTTGCTGAGCCAGCCGCAGGGCGTCGCCAATGAAGTTGCCGTAGTGGATGAAGGCCTGGTCGGGCAGGGCGGGGTAGCGTGCCCGGATGGCCAGCTCGCTGCGCTTGCCGCTGTTGAGCACCAGGCGCGGCAGCTTCATGGCCAGGGCTACCTCCATCTCGCGGCGCATGCATTCAACGAAGGCCTCGTGCGAGAATGGGTGCACGATGCCGGTGGTGCCCAGTATGCTGATGCCTCCCACTACGCCAACCTTCTCGTTGAAGGTGCGTCGGGCGATGCTCCTGCCCTCGGGCACGCTTACGGTTACCTCCAGTCCGCCCTGGTAGAGGCGGCGCAGGTTCTGGGCCATCATGCGGCGCGGTACCGGGTTGATGGCCGGCTCTCCCACCTCGAGCCCCAGCCCGGGCAGGGTGACTCGGCCCACTCCCTCGCCCCCGCGGAAGGCTATGCCGGGCGTGGCTGCGAAGGCCACGCGCACCCTGATGAGGGCGCCATGCGTGGCGTCCGGGTCGTCGCCGCCGTCCTTGCGCACGGTGGCCTCGGCCCATCCGCGTCCGTGCTCGGTGCGGAGTATGTTCATGCTGCGCTCGCCGTCGCGCGGCAGGGTGAACCATACGCTGCGTGGCGCGTCGCCGCCCAGCAGCACCCGCAGCGCCGCCACGGCAGCGGCCGTGGCGCAGCTGCCCGTGCTCAAGCCCGTCCGCAATGCCGTGGCCTCCTTCATACGTCCTCTCCTCCCTGTGTGGTTTCGTCTGCGGCAGGCCCTTCCTGTCGGCCCTTGCGGAACAGGTGGCTGAACGTGCTGTCATACAGGCGGCTCTGCCCCTCCCGGTTGCCTATGGCCTCGCCGACGACGAGCAGCGTGGTCAGCGTGAGCCCGTTCTCCCTGACCAGCCGGGCCAGGTCGCTCAGCCGGCCGCGCCATATCTGCTGGTCGGGCCACGTCAGCCTGTAGCACACGGCCACCGGCGTATCGGGCGGGTAGGCCTGCAGCAGCTCGGCCTGCACCCTCTCGGCAATGGCCGCGCTCAGGTAGATGCACATTGTGGCCCGGCTCTGTGCCAGGCGATGCAGCTGCTCGCGCTCGGGCATGGGGGTTCGTCCCTCGCCGCGCGTAATTATGATGGTCTGCACGCGCTCGGGGATGGTGAACTGCGAGCGCAGGGCGGCGGCAGCAGCCTGGAAGGCCGATATGCCGGGCGTGATGTGGTAGCGCATGCCGTGGGCGTCGAAGAGGGCCATTTGCTCCTCGATGGCGCCATAGATGCAGGGGTCGCCCGTGTGGAGGCGTGCTATGAACCGGCCCCGGTCGTAGTACTCCTTCATCAGGCTGAACTGCTCGTCCAAACTCATCGAGGCACTGCTGCGCACGGTGGCGCCCGGCTTGGCGTAGTGCGTGAGCCGCTCGGGAACCAGGCTCCCGGCGTAGAGAATCAGGTCGGCCTGCTCCAGTATGTGCTTGCCCCGCACCGATATCAGCTCGGGGTCGCCCGGTCCGGCGCCTACAATCTCAATGTGCCCTCCGGGCAGGGCCTGGCTGCTTATGCTGGCGGCCACGGTGAAGTCCGGGCCCTTCTGCTTCTGCATCAGCAACGGCCCGTAGGTGAGGGCAGCGGCCTCGCACACGCTGGGTGTTCCCACGTACTTCATGGCATAGGCGCTCGGGTTGGGCACGTCGATGTTGCGCAGCCCCTCGGCCGTGTGTATCCTCACCTTTGCCCAGGGCCAGCGTGCGGCCAAGGCTTGCAGCAGGGGCTCGCCTTGCTTCTGTTCTATCGTGTCGATGGTTGCCAGGGCCAGCTCGCTGAGTCCGTGGCTGTGTAGTATGCGCTCAATCTGCTGCGGGATGTCGGCCACGGGGCATCCCCGCGCACAGCCCAGACCCAGGTGGAGTACGGGGGGGTAGTAGGCGAGCTGCATTCCACCGCCCGTGAGCGGACGGCAGGTGACGCGGACGGTGAGCCCGCCCTCTGCGCCCTCGGCTGCCGGAGGGGGTGGCGGCATTTCCTGCTCGCCATGATATATTTGCACGTGGGGTGCCGCGGTGCGCTCCATCCAGTCGGCCCCCTCCGTCCTCACCTCGCTGTGCAGGCAGGTGGCCCGCCGGCCCACGTAATGGGCAATGATGCGGTTCATGGGCGCGCTGTAGGCCTGCTGCCAGCCGTAGCGGCGGGCCAGGGTGTCGAGTGGCCACAGGCCCTCGGCGTCGCTCTGCGTGGTGATTACCGGCCTGGCGCCCAGTATACGGGCCACGCGGCGCGTCAGTTCGTTGGCACCGCCCAGGTGCCCGCTCATGACGGATACGGCGAACTGCCCGGCGCTGTCCACGCAGACCACGGCGGGGTCGGCATGCTTGTCCCTGACCACCGGGGCGATGAGCCTGACGCAGATGCCCATTGCTCCGATGAAGACCAGGTCCTGGGGCTGTGCCGTCCAGCTGCGCGCTACCTGGGGCCCGTAGTGCTCCACCTTGCCTGCCCCCGTCTCGCGGGCCACAGCCTGGGCCATCGGCAGGCTCTTCTCGGCCACATAGACTACCATGCAGCCCGGCTTCGTTGTTTCTCTATCCATAGTTCTTCTTCATTATCCGGATGGGGTGATGCCCCTCCAGCGTGACGTATAGTTCCTCGCAGGGTCCGGCGGCCTGGCGAAACAGGCTGGCGCTCTCCTGGCTGACGCTGTTGAACACGATGACGCCGCCGGGGAGCAGGTAGCGGCCTGCGCGCTCGACCACCTCGGCCAGCCGGCCTCCGTGTCCGCCTATGAACACAGCGTCGGGGCGGGGCAGTGCGCCGAGGTCCTGACTGAGGAAGTCGCCTATGTGTACGCCGATGCCCGGCGCACCGAGGCGGCGGCTGTTGACCCGCATCAGCTGCTCGCCCTCGGGCCGCACCTCGAAGGCCTCTACCCGCAGGTGCGGGAACTGCAGGCGGGCCTCGATGCTCACGCTGCCCGTGCAGAAGCCGATGTCCCACATGCAGGTGCGCCTGTGGAGGTTGAGGGCCGAGAGGGTGAGCAGCCTCAGCGGGGCCTTGGTTATCATGTTCTGCCGCCCGTTGAGCAGGTCGAATGCCGCATCGGGTATGCCGAAGGGGCGTGGCCGCGGCTCGGTCTGCTGCAGGATGATGCAGCAGGGGTGGCTCCACGATGCCTCCCGGGCCGCTTCGGAGAGGGTAAACTCGCGTATGCGCTCCTGCTCGGGATTGCCCAGCCGTTCGCCCACCGTCAGCCGGTAGTTCGCGTATCCGTACTCCAGCATGCGCCGGGCAATCACGCCGGGCGTCTTCGTCGGGTCGCAGAGTACGCCGATGAGGCCTTCGCCCCGTATGAGTGCCTCGTCGAGGGGTTGCCAGGGCCGGCCCGTCTGGCTGACCATGCGCATCGCCTCGTAGGGGAGTAGCATGCGGTGGGCCAGCATCTGCAGGCTGTTGAAGGCCGGAAAAACGTGCACCCTGGCCTCTGGCTCCATGCGCATGACCGTGCTGGCGAAGCCGTAGAACAGCGGGTCGCCCGAGGCAAAGACCACCACGGGCTCCCCCCGGGACGTTTCCTTAGCGTTAAGAAAGTCTGCCGACACCCCCCGGGACGTTTTCCCCGGCCTGTCTGTGCCCCAAGGCTGGTCGGCATGGCGGTGGTATGCCTCGAACACCTGGTTCAGCGGTGGCGCTATGTCTATCCACACATGCGGTTCGGGCAGCAAATGGCGCACCAGCTCATGATGCCGGGTGCCGCCGCTGAAGATGCGACCACGGCGGATAACCTCCATTACCTCGGGAGGGAACCAAGCCAGCGGATTGTTCGTTATGCCAATGATGTAAAACTCCATGCTCTCAGTGTCCTGACGGTTAAACATCGCGCCCGGGCCGTAAGGCTGCGGCGTCGTCGAAGGTAAGAATTGCGTTCGTCAGCGTGGCGGCCAGGGTGCTGCCCCCCTTGCGGCCCTCGACGATGAGCTTTGGTATCTCGCGGAAAGGCTTAACCATGTGCTTGCTCTCGCAGACGTGGACGAAGCCCACCGGAGCTGCGATGATGCCGGCTGGCCGTGCCCCTCCGTTCCGGATGAGGCGGCACAGCTCCATCAGGGCGGTGGGTGCATTGCCAAAGACGTAGAGGGCATCGGGGTGCTCCTCGGCGGCCCGCCGTATGCCAAGCTGGCTGCGCGTAAGGCCCTGCTGGGGCTCTACGTCGTCCAAATAGCAGTGAACCTCGATGCCCAGGCGCCTCAGTGCCCCCCTGCGGATACCGCTCTTCACCATCGTTACGTCCGTAACGATATGTCGCAGGCTTCCGTCGCGGCACATGCCGTACAGCTTCTCCACGGCGCCCTCGTCAATATGCAGAATGCGCTCCATCGTGAAGTCGGCCGTCGTATGTATGGCATGCAGCAGGGGCCACAGCTCGCCCAGCGGCCGGTCAGGCTGCCTTAGCTCGCCCATTATGGTGCGGAACGACTCCATCATGATGGCCGCCCCGGCGCGCTCGGCCGCAGCCTCCCCGGCCGGGGCATCGTCGTAGTAGCCCCGCGGCGTGATGAAGCGGCTCTCCCACTCGTAGCTATGGCTATTGCCTATCAATACGATGGTAAACATATCCACGTCCTCCGCCTTCAGCTCGGCCAAAGTGGTAATGACGGCCTTCTGCCCCTCCCGCCCCGCCTGTCGTACATATCCCACCACGGTGCCGGGGCTACGGTGCCGGAGGAATATCTCGCGCAGGCGCTCCAGCTGCCAGTAGCGCTCGTGGCTTCGCGGATTATATACGGCCGTCACGAAGTCGCCCATGGCTGCGGCCTGGATTCGCCTCTCGATGAATGCCCAGGGCGTCATCAGGTCGCTCAGCGAGATGAGGCAAAGGTCGTGCCCGATGGGAGCGCCCAGCAGGCTGGCAGCCTTTTGGAACGCACTGATGCCGGGCAAGACCTCCACCTCCACCTCGCTATGTCGCTCACGCTTCATCTCCCAAATCAGGGGCGCCATACCGTAGATGCCCGCATCGCCGCTGCTTATGACGCACACCTCACGGCCCGCCTCTGCCTGCCGGAAAGCCTCCTCTGCACGCTCACGCTCACGGCGCATACCTGTGTCGATGCACACTGATTCTGGGTTCAGATATGGCCCCACCAGGCGGAAGTAATACTTGTACCCTACTATAACGGCACACTCCCGCAGTGCCTGTCGCACTGCAGGAGTTATGTCTTCGGGGCTGCCGGGACCTAACCCGACAACGGTAATCCGGCCCATTCCCCTCTTTACTCTTCGGGGAACATGCTGTGATAGTAGTCGTCCAGAGCGTCGCCATTCACCGCCTCGCGGGTGTGACGCATCCAAACCTGGCGCACGGCGGGAACCTCCAGCAAGCCGTACATCAGCACGGTCTCGTCGCTGCACGTATAACCATTCTGGCTGAAGTAGCACTTCCAGCTCAGGTCCTCTATCTCACCCTCCTCATTATATTCATACTCGGATGGCTTCATGTCCTCACCGTCATCTCCGCCCATGTCGTTGTGAGCGTGGTCGCCTGCAATGGACATCAAGGGGTGCAGGAATACTTTGCCCGACGTCTTGCCAGCCTCCTTCATGCGGCCCAGTACGTGGGTCTTGAAGTTCTCCGACATATCAACAGTACCCACGAAGTAGTTGCCGTTAATCTGCTGCAGAGCCTCCTCCAGCTGCGTGTAGCGGATGTTGGCACTGTACGTGTCGTAGTTGTTGGGATTGCCGTGGCCCATAAAGGCTACAACGCCCTGGCGTGCATAGCTGGCATATACACCGTCCAATGCCTTGGCCACGGCGGGTACATCTACCCTTACGTCGGTCAGCAGCGGTGCGCCCAGCTTCAGGCTTACCTGGCTCAGGTACTTGTCGTCCAGGTCGCCCAGGCTGTTGTTCATAAAGTCCTTCATGTAGTTAACCACGCGGGTAAACTCCTCGCCGGGTATCACTTGCAGCGACTGCACTACAATCTCGTCATACCTGGCTGCGCCGAAGCCGTGCAGCCAGAAGTTGGGCGCATAGTAGTTACGCACCTCTGCGCCTTCGGCCTTGTGCTCGCCTGCAGCAGCGCGGTTGATGCAGATGGCCGAGCTGTAGCTCACGTAGATGTCATAGTCCTTGAACTCCTGCTCGTAGGCAGCCTTAGTCGCATCGAATGCATTGAAGGCCTGCTGCCATGTGGAGCCGAAAGCGACAAGCAGGATGGCCTTGTCGTGCTTCTTGCCGGCCTTGATTTGTGCATCCACGGCATTCTGGTACTTGGTGTAGTTGTTCTCGTTCTCGTCGTCATCGCTGCAGCTGGTGAAGGCGAAGTTGCCCAGCAGCATAGTAGCTGCCAGCATCAGATACTTGATCTTGTTCATGATGTGTTAACTTTAAATTGATAATATAATTAATCATTGGTTTTTATTCATTGTCATCCTCATATTGCCGGGTAGCCTTCGGCACGGCCATCGCAATCTTCCGTCCTTGTGCGAAACGGATTGTGAAGGTCCCATAGACAGTCCTGCCGGGCGACGTTGTGCCAAGGTGCAAGCCATGGGGCGTGCGGTCCACGAAGTTGAATATATTATCCATGCCGGCCTCCAGCCTGTACGTCATGCCCCGTCGGCCTCGTCCCAGGTCGTGTGTCGTTGTCAGCCGCCATATCTGGTAGGCTCGTCCATTGCCGTTGTTCTGGTAGTAGCGCTTGCTGCTTGCCCGTCCATAAAGTCCCAGCCCAAGGCGGTAGGCCGTGGAGAAACGGTGAAGCCAGGTGGCGTAAATGTTTCCCTTGTGGTGTGCCATGCCATCGATGGTCACCGTGTTCAGCCTGTTGTGCTTCGTGTCATAGACATGTGCCCTGGTGTTCAGGTAGCTATAGCCTCCGCCTGCCGTCCATTCATTCGTTATCCTCCAAGCCAGCGACAACTCTCCTCCCCAAGTCCTTGCGTCCTCCATGTTCTGGTATTGGCGTGGGATAATTTCGTTGCTGCCATCGCCCATGTATTCGGCGGTAATGCCCTGTGGCACCTCGCTCAGCGGAATGTTTACGAGGGTTATCATCTGGTCGAGGTCGTTCATGTAACCTGTTGCTGATATGCTGAAGCCCCGGTGACTCCATTCCAGGCTGGCGCTATAGTAGTTTGAAGCCTGGGCCTTCAGCTGCTCGTTTCCGATATAGAGAAACTCGGTACTTCCCATCTGGCGCAGGTAGCGGTAATGCAATTCCTTTGGCGTGGGGGCCTTGAAGCCCTGGCTCCAACCTGTTCTCACCCGGAATTCTCCTAGCAGGAACATTGCACTCACTTTCGGCGTGGCCCTGAAGCCGAATCCGCCGTTTTGGTTTAGGCGGAGACCGCCAGTCAGGCTAAGCCAGTTGAGCAATGTAAACTCGTCCTGGGCATAGACAGAGGCCGTCCAGTCGTGTGCCTGGCCTCCTTCTACGCGAGTGGGAGCCTCCAGATAGTCATATCGGTATTCGGCCCCTACGGTCAGGAGGTTGCTTTGGGGCAGTTGGAATATACCCTTCAGGTGAGCCATTGCTCTTTGTTGGTTGCTTTGCAAGTGTTTCTGGCCGGCGAAATAGGGGAAGTAGTGGGTAAATCGGCCTTGCGGGTCGTAGCCGTCTTCAAGAGTCGTAGCCGTATAGTGATAGTAATAGGCGTGCTTGTTCCAGTCTAAGTCCAGACTCAGCCGGTCAGTCTTATTCAACCTCCATACGCCGCCCGCTGCAGCATTGGAATTGTGGTACATCAAGTCGTAGGTCGTAACGTCGCACGAGGGGTAACGCCCGTTGGTGGGACGATAGATGCGTTTCCAGTAGTAACTCCCGTCGGCATGGAATTCCAGATTCCTTCGGGGTTGCCAAGTCAGACGCTCCGCAACTTGGTAGTTGGTATATTTGTTCACAGTCTTGTTTCGTGAATCTGTAATAAAGAATTCTGTCTGCGCAGGATCTTCAACCGGGGTGTTCTGCCACCCATTGGAATGCTGAAGCTGGAAGTTCGTATAGGACGCCCAGTTGCCCCGGCGAAGTCCGATGCCGTTGTGCTGCCTCCAATCTCCGTACATACCGCCGCGCGTTGTGTTCTCGAGCAGAACGCCTTCGTCATGCTTGCGAGTGATGACATTGATTACGCCTGCTATAGCATCACTGCCATAGAGAGCACTGCCTGCTCCACGGACTATTTCGATGTGGTCTATGTTGTTTGGGTCGATGAGGGAAAGGTCGTTCTCGCCTCCATTGTCGCCATGAAGCCTTTTGCCGTCCACAAGTACCAGAATGTAGCTGTTGCCTAATCCGTTCATTGTCATCTGGCTGCCCATATCTCCTGGATTAAAATCGAAGCCTGGGCATAGTGTGGAGAGAATGTCTTCGAATTGCGCCGCACCCAGTTGCTCGATTTTCCGGCGGCTGACAACCTCGGTTTGCACGGGGACACTCTTCAGCGTGTGAGGTGTGCCAGTGGCTGTTACGACCAGTTCACTAAGTGCTTCATCCTTTATGCGGAGCGTGTCCTGCGCCATAGCAGAAAGGACGGGCAGGAGGAACAGGGATATTGCTATGATGAGAACTTGTTTCACGCTTATTTGTTAAACTTGACGACCATGCTGGCGTATAGACAACGACCTGGATGTAGTGTGCTGAAGTTCGAGTTCCAAGGGCGGGTGTCGCGTTTGTTTAGCAGGTTCTGTATGCCTATACCGGGTTGCAGGTCGACATGAGAGAGTGTCCAGGTATGTGTAGTGTTCAGATCCAACTGCGTGTGCCGCGGAGCCCAGCCGTAGCTTGTACTCCACCGGCGTCCCAGCATCCGGCACTGGAGGTTAACATCCAGCCGATAGGCTTTCCATTGCCGTCCCCAGGATGCGTGTGCCGTTCCCGAATGCTTGACGCTACAGTCAACGGGCTCATGGCGAGACTCGTATTGTTGTGTCTTTCCGTCCAAAGTGTGGGTCGTGGCCCGCGTCTCATTGAGGGTGTAGGCGCCACCTAAGCGCAAGTTATTTGGCAGATAGAGTTCTGCGCTTAGGTGGAGGCCCTTCACCGTCGCTTTGTTTATATTGTCGCGCTGCTGGTACTTTGTGGCGGTGGGGTACTGCCCGTCAAGTCCCAGGGCGGAGACTTCCTGATTAGTGAGTGTGCGATAGGAGATCATATCGCGCAAGTCGTTGCGGTAGAGCGTGATACCGCCCGAGAACCAATGGCTGTTATATTCAGCCCCCACTTGATAGAAATTACTTTTCTCTGGTTGCAAGTCAAGGTTTCCAATGGTCACGGTCTTCGTTTCGTCATTCTCATAGTACATTTGCAACAGGGTAGGCGTGCGATAGCCCGTGCTGTAGCTTGCCCTTAGCCTTACGGGCCCTGGGCTGTACATCAGGGCGGCAGTGGGTGTGGCATAGGCTCCGAATCGTTCGTTTTGTATGTAGCGGAGTCCCAGCACGGCCTGGAGGTTTCTCAGCACCTTCATTTCGTCCTGCGCGAAAAGGCTCAAAGTGTACATGTTGCGGAAGGAGAAATTATAACTGCGATAAGTCTCGAGAATGTATTCAGTTCCAGCCGATAATTTATTCCATGTTCCGAGGCGGAAGATACCCTTGAGCGTGCCGTTATAGTAATGCTGACGTTTGGTAAGCTGTGTGCCGCCTGGACGGAATGTGTCGAAGGAATCGCGCCGCGAATCCAGGTTGTCGGCATAGAAGTCTGCGGCCAGATAGATACGTTTATTCACTCGCCAGGTAGCACCGGCTCCGTAGAGCCAGTTCTGTCGGCGTAGGTCGCACAGGTAGGCAGGCGTTTCGGTGAAGACGGTATCGCCAGTGCGCGACACCTTACCTTTATAATATTTGGCTTGTTGGGGGCGTTCGGTTTCGTATTGCTGCCAGCTGCCGCGCACATAAACGTTTATTCCGCTGTTGAAATCCCAGCTGAATCGCTGGTTCAACTGGTCGCTGTGCCAGCCTTGGCTCATCAGCCGGCCAGTAGGTTTCAGCACGCCCAGCACTTCTTCCTGTCGGTTTACTTGCCATCCCCCGGCCTGCTGCCGCTGATATTGCGTGCTGCTCTGGAAGGCTCCCTTTTGCACGCTGGCAGCCATACTTTCGTGGAACCTGCCCTTTGAGGAGCGTTGCACTTGGTTGGTAACTGAGACGTGTTCGCGCTTAACCATGCGCGAAACATCGTCTGTGATTATGTTTATCACGCCTCCAATAGCTTCGCTGCCATAGAGTGCTGACGAAGCTCCGCTGAGAACCTCAATGCGCTTCACGTTTGCCATATTGATGCGAGTGTATCGGTCGTCGCCAGTCAGCCGGTGCCCGTTCTCAAGTATCAGGACGTAGTCTTCCGATAGCCCGTTCAGACTCAGCGTTGTTCCCATTCCGTTTGTCTTGAACGTTACATTGGGAGTCAGCATATTCAGGGCTTCCTCCATGTTCGTTATATGTGCTTTGCGCAGGTCGTTGGCGGTGATTACCTGTACGGGCACAATCGCATCCTGTTGCTGGCGGTGGGTTCCTGTGCCAGTAACTACAATCTGTTGCATTTTTCTATTGCGCAACGTGTCGGGCTTCTGTGCGAAAGCCGTAGCGAAGCAGAGGGACACCAGGCCCCAAAGCATACACTTCCTTCTCATCTTCTGAGCGAATTTTTTTCTTGTCCAATACCGTATGCCTTGTTCCCGAGGCGATACATATTTATTATTAAGCAAGATGGCAGGTTTCCTGGCTTTTGCCTCCGACATCCGCGCCTTCCCAGACTTTATTGTCCAGTGGTTTTTGAGCGAATGCGTAAAAAAGGCAATTACAGTAGCGGGCACTGCTCCGGTGTTGCACCGGATTCCCTCTCTGCCCCACCGCGGAAGGATGGGACATCACCAAATTGCGGGTGCAAAGGTATAAAGATTCAGATGATATACAAAATAATTTGCAAAAAAAATCTTTTTGTCGCTCGCCTTTTTGTCATTTCTGTGTCGGGACGGAAACTTCGGGGGGAAGGTGAAAGGCAGAAGATTTCAGGCTGAGTCTTCAGGAGGATGTGTTTCCTCCCTCGGATGGTTTAAGGTTTCTTTTCAGCCCCTCATAACGGGCGCGCTTGACTGCGCTCTCGCGGAAGAGGGTGTTGTATTGCTCGGGTGTCAGGCGCTGCCAGTCCTGTGGGGTCATATCCAGCAGTTCCTGGCTGGGCCGGAACTCTTGGCACGGTTCGGCTGAAGGGGCGTGGAGGTGGGGACAGGCACGCAGGCAGCGGTCGCATCCATAGAAACATTCGGCCAGGTGGGGCGCTGCCCAGACGGGAATTTCCTCGTCGTGCGACTCGATAGTAAGGTAGCTCAGGCAGCGGCGGGCATCCATTCCCCGGTTACTTATGGCGCCGGTGGGGCAGGCTTCGATGCAGCGCTGGCAGTGGCCGCAGGGATTCAGGCTGGTTAGCGGCGTATCGTAGGTGTCGGCCTCCTGGGTACAGAACAGTTCGCCCAGGAAGAAAGCTGAACCCAGGCGGGGAATGACCAGCTGGGTGTGGCGCCCTATGAAGCCCAATCCGGCCTGCCAGGCCCAGTATTTCTCCAGCACAGGAGCGGTGTCGACGAAACAGCGTCCCCTGCCGCCGACGGTTTCCATAAGTTGGCGGAGCAGGCGGCGCATAACGATGTGATAATCCTTCCCCTGAGCGTACCAGGCCAGGCCGGGCTGGGTGGGCCCGCCTGCGGGATGATAGTTAAGGGCTACGGAGACGATGGTTCGTACGCCGGGCACGAGCAGCGAGGGATGGAAGCGAAGGTCTTGGTGATTCTGCAGGTAGCTCATTCCTGCGTGGCGGCCCTCTGAGAGCCACCTCTCATAATACGCGGCCCATTCGGACGGAATGTCGTGGGGGCGTGCCAGCCCACATGCGGAAAAGCCCAGGCGGTGTGCCTGGGCTTTTACTGCTTCGCTATTCAATAGTTCTGAACTCATATCCTTGCTCTGATAGCCACTGCAGCGCTTGCGGCAGGGCGTGTTTCAGCTTGTCGATGCTCTTCAGCGAGTCGTGGAAGGTGATGATGCTGCCTGGCCGGGAGTATCGCTTCACGTTCTGGAGCACGTCGTCGGCAGTAAGCAGACGGCTATAGTCGCGCGTCACGACGTCCCACATGACAACGCGGTAGCCGCAGTGGCGCAGCACCTTGTACTGAATGGGGCGCATCCATCCGTGGGGCGGACGAAAGAGGTCGGTGTGCAGCAGCTCGCCGGCCTTCTTTACGTTGGCCAGGTAGTTCCAGCTCTTCCAGCGGAAACCGCCGATGTGGTTGAAGGTGTGGTTGCCTATGCGGTGCCCCCTGCGCCGGACTTCGGCCAGCAGGTGGGGATACTTTTGGGCGTTGTCTCCAACCATGAAGAAGGTGGCCCGTGCGCCGTAGCGTTCCAGCACGTCCAGTATGAAGGGCGTGGCCTCGGGAATGGGGCCGTCGTCGAAGGTCAGGTATACGGCCTTCTCCCGACGGTTCATTCTCCATAGGGCATGAGGGTATAGCCAGCGCAGGAACCTTGCGGGTTGCTCGATAATCATTCGTCGGCTTCCTCTTCCAGCATATCGTCGTTCCAGTCGGCGAAGTCCTCGCTGTCTATCTCAACGGGCGTTTCCTGTGGCTCTGCGGCTTGCTGCCCCTGGCCTGAAGCATTGTAGAGGCGTGTCTGCAGCGCCGTGCTGTATGCCTCAATCTTCTTGGACAGCTCCATGGCCTTCGGGCTCTTGGCCTTGGCCAGTACATCGGCCATGCGGGGCAGTTCGTAGAATTTGAAGAGGCATTCTTCGTTGTTCAGCAGCAGCATGTGGTCGGGCATGCTAAGGTACCACTCAATGTATTCGCCCACGGTCTTGGCCATCGGCATGATGATATTCTCGGCCTGTTCCACGTTGCCCAGTTCGGCCCAGATGCGGGCCAGGTCGAGCGAGCCGCAGGCATAGCTGTGTGGCAGGGCGCTGGCGGGGATGGCCTTCTCGGCGTAGGCTACTACGCGGGCAGCCTTGTCATGCTGGCCTTCGCTCCAGAGGGCGCCAGCCAGCTGCGAGAAGAGGCGGCGATGCGTAATGCACATGCGGCGCACGGTCTCGTCGAGATATATGCCCGGCTTGTCGAGCCCTCCGAAGGTGAAGCGCGTCATCATGTTCTCGTACATCTTCTCGGTGTCGATCTTCTTGCCGCTCTTCTCGGTGTTGAAGGGCGTGATGCGGTCAGCCAGTCCTTCGCGCACGAAGTTCTTGCCCAGGTTGCCGTAGTTCGACGGGCCTACGCTGATGGCTACGTAGAGGGGGCGCTCCCAGTTGCACTGAGCCAACATTTCGTACATCATCAGCTCGCTCTTGTAGATGGCGCGCTTGCCCTTCAGGCTGATGTGCATGACATCGGGGATGCTGTCGCCGGCCATCATCATTCCGCTGCGGCGGACGGCCTCCTTGTCTATGGTAATGACGAGGCTGTCGGTGGGGAATATGCGGAGGTCGGGGTTGTCGCTGAGCACCCACTTGTCTATGACGTTCTTCAGCTCGTATGGATTGTCGCCCAGCATCTGGCGCATGGTTTCGGGGTCGTCTTTATAGTAGTCGATGACCTGCTTGAGGGCATCGGGCCGCACGCTAATTCCCTCGCGCGTTCCGGCTACGTACTGCTGTCGGTTCCAGTGGATGGGCACGGCAGGGCTGTCGTAGGAGGGGCGCTTCATCTGGTCGATGTACCAGTCGGTTTGCAGGTAGCTGAGGTTGCAGACGCGTGCATCGGTGCGCACGCCCTCTACCTCCTGGTTGTACCAGAGGGGGAAGGTGTCGTTGTCTCCGTTGGTGAAGATGACGGGGTTGCGCGTCTGGTCGAGGCTCTGCAGGTAGTTGGCGCCGAAGTCGCGGCAGGTGTAGCGTCCGCTGCGGTCGTGGTCGTCCCAGTTCTGGGCGGCCATCTGTATGGGTATGGCTATGCAGAGCAGGCTCAGGGCGGCGCATAGGGTTTCGTTGCGGAGCAGGCGCTGCATGAGGGAGGCTACTGCGGCAACGCCCAGGCCGCACCAGATGGCATAGGCATAGAACGAGCCTGCGTAGGCGTAGTCACGCTCGCGGGGCTGCAGGGGTGTCTGGTTCAGATAGACCACGATGGCCAGGCCTGTCATGAAGAACAGGAAGAAGACTACCCAGAACTGTTTCTGCCCCTCGTCGTTGTTCTTCTCCGTATTGCGGTAGAGCTGCCAGAAGAAGCCCAGCAGGCCCAGCAGCAGGGGCAGGCAGTAATAGACGTTGTGGCCGGGGTTCTCGCGCAGTTCGCTGGGCATCTTGCTCTGGTCGCCCAGGCGCATGTTGTCCAGGAAGGGCAGGCCCGAGAGCCAGTTGCCGTTCTCCCATTCGCCGTTGCCTTGAATGTCGTTCTGGCGGCCGGCGAAGTTCCACATGAAGTAGCGCCAGTACATGAAGTTCACCTGGTAGCTGAGGAAGAAGCGCAGGTTCTCCAGCATGGTGGGCACCTTCACCTGCACCATCTCGCCGCAGCGGTCGAAGGGCACCTTGTGCCCCTTTACGCCGCCCATCCAGCTCTCGTAGGCCTGCACGTGCTCCTCGCGGTCGCTGTACATGCGGGGGAAGAGCATGTTCTGGGCATAGATGTACTTGGTGTCGTAGCGCTGAATCTCGTAGCGGTCGGGCTCGTCGGCGCTGGCCTTCACCTTGCGCTGGTAGACGGGTGCCTCCTGCTTGCTCACGGGCACGCAGTACTGTCCGTCGATGCGCAGCTTCACCTGGCTCGTATAGGCCTGGCCGTAGAAGAGCGGGCGGTCGCCGTACTGCTCGCGGCTCAGGTAGGTGCGCAGCGAGAAGATGTCCTCGGGCGAGTTCTGGTCCATCGGCGTGTTGGCCGTAGAGCGGATGACGATTACGGCGTAGGATGAGTAGCCCACCATAATCATGAGCATGCAGAGCAGGCTGGTGTTCATTACGCGGGCCGTGATGAGGTGGTCGGTGCCCTGCTTGTAGCTGAGCAGCAGGAACAGGGCGGCCAGCACGATGATGCCGATGAAGAGGCTTGCCCAGCCGTAGCTGTAGAAGGGGATGCCCAGCATGCCTACGCTCACCAGGTAGGACAGGTTCATGCGCAGGCGGCTCTGCTGGCGGGTGGTCTCCCACAGGCTCCAGAGCACTACACCGATAAGTATGACGAGGTAAACGAACAGGCCCGTATTGAAGGGGCAGCCCAGGTGGTTGACGAACAGCAGCTCGAACCATCCGCCCACCTTGACGATGCCGGGCACGATGCCGTACAGCACTACGGCCACCAGCACGGCGCTGCCGCAGAGGGCGAGGAGGGCGCCGCGGGCCGTTGCATCGGGCGTGCGGCGGAAGTAATAGATGAGCACCAGGGCCGGCAGGCACAGCAGGTTGAGCAGGTGGACGCCGATGCTGAGGCCCGTCAGGTAGGCTATCAGTATGAGCCAGCGGTCGCTGCCCGGCTCGTCGGCATGGTCCTCCCACTTCAGCATGAGCCAGAAGACTACGGCCGTGAACAGGCTGCTGTAGGCATACACCTCGCCCTCGACGGCCGAGAACCAGAACGTGTCGCTGAACGTATAGATGAGCGAGCCCACCAGGGCGCTGGCCTCAACGGTGATGAGCTGGCCAAGGGTCTTCACCTCTCCGCCCTCGCCCACCAGCTTGCGTGCCAGGTGGCTTATGCTCCAGAAGAGGAACATGATGCAGGCGGCGCTGAAGAGCGCGCTCATCGTGTTCACCATACGAGCCACCTGCGACGGGTCGCTCACAAACTGGCTGAACAGGTTGGCTGTCAGCATGAAGAAGGGTGCCCCGGGCGGATGCCCCACCTCCAGCTTATAGGCGGTGAGGATGAACTCAGGACAATCCCAGAAACTGGCCGTGGGCTCTATCGTGCTGCAATACACGAAGGCTGCTACGGCGAATGTAATCCAACCCATCAGGTTGTCTACAAGTCTGAATTGTTTCATTGCTTATTTTTGAATTTATATCTGAATTTCTTTGTCAAAACGGCTGCAAAGGTACGAATAAGCGAGGGATTCTCAAAATAAACAGCGTTTATTTATGTTAATCCGAGCGAAAGTACCTTCGGCCTCGGAGCCAAAGGTACGAATAAGCGGGGGATTCTCAAAATAAACGGCGTTTATTTATGTTAATCCAGGCGAAAGTACCTTATTTCCTCACCCAAACTTTGTGCGGGGCCGCTCCCCTGCTGGCTATGGGCACGTCGGGGTCGGCCTCCAGCGCCTTCAGCTCGCGCGAGGCTATGGAGCGCGACATGCCGTTCAGCGTGGCGTATTCCGAGAGGGTGATGATGCCGCGGGCGTCGATGAACTCCAGGGCGCGGGCTATGCGCTCCTCGGGGCTGTACTTCACCTGCCGCAGCTGTACTACGCCCGGTGCCTGCCGCTCCAGCTCGGTGGCCCTGCGCAGCTGCTTCACGAACCGGGCGTCGGGCTTGAAGTTCAGCGAGCGCACCTCTACGTGGCGGTAGCTCATCGGGTCGTTGTCGTCCTTCATCAAATTGCCCTTGTTGTCGGCGAAGCGCAGCGACAGGGAGAAGGTGCCTATGCCGTCGAGCTTCACCGTATGCCCGTTCGAGAGCCAGCTCGTCATGGCGCTCTGCAGCGTGTCGATTACGCCCTTCACCACGCCGCTGCTGAAGGGGGAGCCCATCTGCGTGGTGTAATGGATGAGGTCGTCGAGCGACTTCTGCGAGTAAACCTCCATTTTCGGAATCACAACCTTCCCGTCCTCGGCGTTCAGGTTCTGCATTTCTTTCAAGATGTAATTTGCCATATTGCCTGATTTTAATTGTTGTCCGTCGTCCGGTTTTGCCTCTCGGCCGCAGGAAAAGTTGCCCCACGGCCTGGAAAAAGTTCCTGCTCAGGGGCGTATTTTATATTTCACGGCGCGAAACGTACGTCTCCCGACGTGAAACGTACGTCTCCCGACGCGAAATATACGTCTCCCGACGTGAAACATAAATTTTCCGCCGCAAAGATAACATTTTTTCCGCCTTCGGCCAACTTTTTTGGCGTGATATTTCCGCATCCTGATAATATTCTGCACAATCCCTTCCCGTTTTCGGGAAAAAGTGTTAACTTTGTCCGCCGAAAATGAATGCTTATCTCATAGCAGCAGCATCGTCGGGCAGCGGAAAGACCACCCTGACGATGGGAATCCTCAGGGCCCTGGCCCGCCGGGGGCTTGCCGTGCAGCCCTGCAAGTGCGGCCCCGACTACATCGACACGCAGTATCATCATATTGCCTGCGGAAGGGCCAGCTACAACATCGACCCCTGGATGCACTTGGGACAGAAGGCCGCCGTCCGGGCGGACCTTACCCTCATAGAGGGCTGCATGGGCCTGTTCGACGGCGCCGACGGCCCTGTGGGCAGCAATGCCGAGGTGGCCGAGCGGCTCGGCGTGCCCGTCATACTGGTGGTAAACGCCCGCAGCATGGCGCACAGCGCGGCTCCCTTGCTCTACGGCTATCTCCACTATCGCCCCACATTGCGCTACGCAGGCGTTATATTCAATAATGTGGGCAGCCCGCGCCACGCCCAGATGCTTCGCCGGGCCGCCGGCGAGGTGGGCTTCCCCGTGCTGGCCTGCATTCCGCGGCTCGCCGAGCTCAGCATGCCCAGCCGCCACCTAGGGCTCGACCTCTCGGAGCGCAACCGCATCAGCCGGCTGGCCGACCTGGCCGCCAACGAGGTAGAGCGGCAGTTGGATTGGGCCGCCCTGGGCCTGCCGGAGGGGCCGGAGGTCGGGGCGCAGGCTGATGCACCCGGCGCGGACTCTGCTTCGGCAGGTGCGGGCGCTGAGGGGCGCGCCGGCTTGCCCCTCATCTGCGTGGCGCGCGACGAGGCCTTCAACTTCATCTATCAGGAGACGCTCGACTGCCTGCAGCGACTCGGCCGCCTGCACTTCTTCTCTCCGCTGGCCAATGAGCCGGTGCCCCGCGAGGCCGACTATGTCTACCTGCCCGGCGGCTACCCCGAGTTCTTCCTGCCGCGCCTGGCCGAAAGCCGCGCTACGATGGAGAGCCTGCGCCTGACCGCAGCCCGCATCCTGGCCGAGTGCGGCGGCATGATGTACCTGGGCCGCTCAATCGACGGCGCGCCAATGACCGGCCTGCTGCCCTTCGGAACTACGATGCAGGGCGCCCGCCTCCATTTGGGCTATCGCAAGTTCCGCCTGCCCGGCGGCGCCGAACTCCGCGGCCACGAGTTCCACTACTCCAGCATCCTCCCCTGGGAACCCGCCGCCTGCTGCACGACGCCCTTCCTCGACGCCCAGGAACGACCCGTGGATACCTGCCTCTTCCGCTCAGGGCGCATCATAGCCAGCTACGTGCATTGGAGCCCCGAGGCTATTGTTGAACTGCTAACGGACAAAACTATTGAATGATGAAAGCTATATGTGACTTTATTTCCCGTTGGATGGGCCTTCTGGTCTTGCTGCTGGCCCTCTTCTCCCTCCTCGTTCCCAGCCTCTTGGCGCAGGTGGGCACCTGGGTAATCAATCCTATGCTGGGGCTTATCATGTTCGGCATGGGGCTGACGCTCAATGCCCGCGACTTTCGCGTCGTACTGAGCCGTCCCAGGGATGTGCTCATCGGCTGTATGGCCCAGTTCACGGTGATGCCTCTGGTGGCCTGGGTGCTGGTGCGCCTCTTCCGCCTGCCGGCCGATCTGGCGCTGGGCGTCATCCTGGTGGGCTGCTGCCCGGGCGGTACGGCTTCCAACGTGATAACCTATCTGGCGGGCGGCGACCTGGCCCTCTCTGTAGGCATGACGGCTACAAGCACCCTGCTGGCGCCCCTGCTCACTCCCCTGCTCACCTGGCTGATGGCCGGCACCTATGCGCCGGTTGATGCCTGGGGCATGTTGCAGTCAATCCTCTACGTAGTTATTGCGCCTATTCTGGGCGGCCTGCTCCTGCAGCGGCTTCTGCCCCGCACCACACAGAAGGCGGTGGCCTACCTGCCGGCCTTCTCCTCGCTGATGATAGCGCTCCTCGTTTCCATCATCGTGGCACACAACGCTCCCCGCCTGCTAACCGGCGGTTGGCTGGTCATACTGGTTGTCGTGCTGCATAACCTTAGCGGGCTCGGCCTCGGCTATGTGTTGGGCCGCCTGCTGGGCCTCTCGCATCCAAAACGGGTGGCCGTCAGCGTTGAGGTAGGCATGCAGAACAGCGGCCTGGCCTGCTCGCTGGCCACCCTCCACTTCGCAGCCTTCCCGCTGGCTCCCATCCCAGGAGCCATCTTCAGCGTATGGCACAACATCAGCGGCGCGCTGGTGGCCCGGCTCTACGCCAGGCAAACTGGCACATCGCAAACAAGCTGACGCTCAAGGCCGACCGGAGTGGAATCTGCTCTCATTCCCCAGCCATCTTGCACACGGTCTTGATGTACTCCTCGGTATGGCGGGAGTAGGAATCGTTATGCCCGCAGTCTGTTGTAATCCATAGCTGTTTGGGACCAGGCTTTGCCTTGTAGAGCGGATTTACCATCCACGAAGGCACGAAGTCGTCTCGGTCGCCATGAATAAAGAGCATGGGGTAGGGGCAACGGGCCACTTGCCTCAGCGGACTGTCCTGGCCGAAACTCCAGCCGTAGCGCAGGCGGCAAAGCAAACTGGCCGCATACTGCAGGGGGAAGGGAGGCAGGTGGAACTCCTGCCTAAGCTCGTAGGCAAACTCGTCCCAGGCGCTGGTGTAACCGCAATCCTCAACGAAACGGATGTCGCGCACAAACGAGGGCATCGGCTCGCCAGATACGTTCATCGTGGTGGCCGCTCCCATCGAGATGCCGTGCACTACGAAAGAGTCGCAATGCATCGTCTCGCAGCCCATCTGCATCCATCGCAGAACGTCCAGGCGCTCCTTCCACCCCATGCCTATAGCCCGCCCTTCGGAAAGACCGTGGGCATGAAGATCGGGCAGTATGACGTTGAAGCCCAATAACTGATGATAGATGCGGGCGATGTGGAGAAACTTGATTGGCGTATCGCGCCAGCCGTGAAGCACAAGGGCTACGCGGCGGGACGGAATCGAATCGGGGGAGGGAATAAAGTAGGCATGATGATGCTCGCCCGAAGGCATGACGAGGAAAGTATCGCGCAGGGCTTCGGCCTGTTGCAGGCTGTCAAGCCAGGCTACAGCTTCGGGATGGCCTTGCCGGAAATCGGCAAAGTGTGATTCTGTATCGAAGCGGTCCGGGTTGGGAGCCAGGGCAAAGTGCAGCATGTAGAAGGATGCGCCGATGAGAACTGCCAGCAGCAGGCCAAGGGCGACGGAGAAAACAATAAGAAGGCGTTTTTTCATAAGTGACAAGATAAAGCCCCCTCCCTCGCACAAGGCTGAAGGGAGGGGGCAATGTATGTATTACTGGCGTCCGAAAGCTTTATCACAGAAGTCCAGGTAGCAGTTCCAGTCGTAGGGCAACTGGTTGTGCGCCCCGTCGCGGATATGGTAGGCTACGCGCTCTGTCATGACCGGATGGTTTACGGCCGGCATCTCGGGCGAGGCGAGGCCCTTCAGGCCATAGAGGGCATAGACGGGCGAGGCGTAGTAGGCTGACAGGTACTCGCCCTTCTGGTCTGCCCAATTATCTTCCTCGGCACTTGCTACATAGAGGTGGCGCGGCGCTACCAGAGCCATCAGCTCATGCTGGTCGAAGGGAAGGGCTTGTTCGTTATTCGCGTACTGCGTGAAGTTGCGGCAGAACCAATGAGGGAAAGACTTGGTGATGACGGCCACCGTCTCGCCGTAAGCTCTTTTCGACAGGGCTGCTCCACCGCATCCCGACTCGTTGGAGATAACTACCTGGAAGCGTTCGTCTTGCGCGCCTGCCCAGAGTGCTGCCTTGCCCAAACGCGAGAGGCCGGCTATGGCCATTTGCTTGCGGTTGGCCCAAGGCTGGCGCTCCACCCAGTCGGCAATGCGACTGCTGCCCCATGCCCAAGCCCCGATGGCCTGCCAGCGGCTACCAGAATCGCCGGTCTCCGGTAAAAGAGCCGCGATGCTGAGCGGTGCCCCCTCGGGGTAGTCGGGACAGATGTCCTCGAAACACATGGTCACCAGGGCATATCCGCGGTCGATAATCTGTTCCAGCGGCCAGGGGGCTACATGGCCTCCCTCTGACCAGCGCGGCAATGGGTCCTTCGGATGGAGAGGACGCGTGAAAGCAGGAGAACGCATGAGACTCTCGTCCTGCAACACATTGTGATTGCCTTGGAAGTTATACTCGATGAAGACCGGCACGCGCCCCTTCCGGTTATTGGGTACGTAGGCGGCCAGGAGGGCCTTCACCTGCCTTCCCTGGCCGGAGAATGTGAGCATGACCTGCTGGGCCATAGCCTTTCCGCCCAGGGCCTGTGGATCGGTGGCGAGCACCTCGTAGGTGGTCTTTACCTTATCCTTGGGCGTCACGCCATATTCCTGCTCGCTGATGAGTTGCAGAATCTCGGGCCGACGCTTTTTCTCCCACTGGCGACGGGTGGTGACTACTGTGCCGTCCTGGCAGGTGAGCACTTCGGGCAGGGTAAAGCGTGGTACCTTGGCCTCATCATAGTTCGCTGCGTTCTGGCTCTGCACTCGGACGGGACCGAATGCCAGGAATGCCAGCAGTAGGGCGGGGCAGAATCTTCTTCGTATCATGGAGCAAAGCGTTTTGGGAATATTGTAACTTTATGCCTGAGCCGGTTCTTCAGTTGCCCGAAAGTTCTCGAGGTCCTCTACCTTGAAGTTCTTAATGTAGGCAGATTTGCCGCATACGTCTTCCTCGGTCATGCGAACGTAAACATTGGCCGACTTCAGGAATAGTTCGGGAGAGGTGGCAGCATCGCGAATAATGAGAAGTGACATCACAAGCTCGGCCGTCATATCGTACAGGCGACGAGCCAGGAAGTCGAAGGCCGCCTGGTTGTCGAGGGACTTGGCGTAGGCGAGCGCATCCTCATAGAGGGGAAGGAGCTTCTCAATGCGTGCCTTCAGAGCCGAGTCGGCATTAGCGGGCAGGGCGGCGAGCATATCCTTGATGTTGTTCAGCATCGTGCCGTTCGAGATATAGCGGATGGCCGCTACGACCTGAAGCTGCGTAGTACCCTCATAGATAGAGAAAATGCGGGCATCGCGATAGAGGCGCTGGCTCTTGTACTCCATGATGAAGCCACTTCCGCCGTGGATGCTGATGGCATCGTAGGCGTTCTGGTTGGCGTACTCTGAGTTCATGCCCTTGGCCAGGGGCGTGAAGGCGTCGGCCAGGCGCTGGTACTTCTTCATCTCCTGCTTCTCCTCGGGCGTGAGCTTGCGGTCGCGCTCGATGTCTTCGAGGCATTTGTAGATGTCAACGTAGCAAGCCGTCTCGTACAACAGCGAACGACCGGCATCGAGCTTGGCCTTCATGCGGCTGAGCATGTCATACACGGCGGGGAAGTTGATGATCTTGTCGCCGAACTGCTGACGCTCCTTGGCATAAGCCAGACCTTCGTTGTAAGCCTCCTGCTCGACACCTACGCTCTGGGCGGCGATACCCAGGCGGGCACCGTTCATGAGGGCCATCACGTACTTGATGAGGCCCAGGCGGGTGCTGCCGCAGAGCTCGGCCTTTGCGTTCTTGTAGGTGAGCTCGCAGGTGGGAGAACCGTGGATGCCGAGCTTGTGCTCGATGTGGCGAACATCGACACCGCCCTGGCGCTTGTCGTAGATGAACATCGACAGCCCGCGGCCGTCCTTTGTGCCTTCCTCGGAGCGGGCCAAGACGAGGTGGATGTCGGAGTCGCCGTTGGTGATGAAGCGCTTCACGCCGTTCAGACGCCAGCAGTTCTCCTTCTCGTCGAAGGTGGCCTTCAGCATTACGCGCTGCAGGTCGGAGCCGGCATCGGGCTCGGTGAGGTCCATGGACATGCTTTCGCCGGCACAGACACGGGGGATATACTTCTGGCGCTGCTCTTCGGAACCGAACTCGTAGAGCGTGTCGATGCAGCTCTGCAGACTCCAGATGTTCTGGAATCCGGCATCGGCTGCCGAAATCATCTCGCTGAGCATGGAGAATACTGCATTGGGCAGGTTCAGACCGCCGTAGCGCCGTGGCATGCTCACGCCGTGGAGGCCAGCCTTGCGGGTGGCGTCGAGGTTCTCGTAGGTCTTGGAGGCATAGATCATGCGGCCGTTCTCGAGGTGAGGACCTTCCAGGTCGACGCTCTCCGAATTCGGAGCAATGATGTTGGCGGCCACGTCGCCGGTGATGTCGAGAATCTGCTTGTAGTTCTCGATGGCATCGCCCA
>CAMJQA010000020.1 GCA_946407895.1 uncultured Prevotellaceae bacterium | reverse complement strand
AAGTGCAGTTCTACCTGATACCGGAATAAATCCCTGTTTGCAATATCATAATCTAAAAATAAACAAGTTCCCTATGACACACAATTTTAAAGCATTCCTGCTTCTCTCCGTCCTGCTGGGCATGGTTGCCTGCACGGAGACCCCGGTGGAAGCACCCGCCCCCTTCGGGGCCCTTCCCACAGAGCGCCAGCTGGCCTGGCAGGAGATGGAGTTCTACGCCTTTGTACACTTCACTACCACTACCTTCCGCGATGTGGAATGGGGCTACGGCGATGCCGACCCCGATGAGTTCCAGCCCTCGCGCTACGATCCAGCCCAGTGGGTGGAGGTCATGAAGGCAGCCGGCATGAAGGGCGTCATCCTGACGGCCAAGCACCACGACGGCTTCTGCCTGTGGCCCACCAAGGAGACCGACTACTGCATCTCCAACAGCTCCTGGCGCGACGGGAAGGGCGATGTGGTGGGCGACCTCTCGCGCGAGGCTAAGAAGGCAGGACTGAAGTTCGGCGTCTATCTCTCGCCCTGGGACCGCCACGACCTGCGCTACAGTACGCCCGCATATATCGACTACTATCGTGCCCAGCTGCGCGAACTGCTTACCCAATACGGCCCCATCTTCGAGGTGTGGGAGGACGGTGCTAACGGCGGCGACGGCTACTACGGCGGCCGGTGCGAGCAGCGCCATATCAGCGGCAACTACTACGACTGGGAGAACACCAACGCGCTGATTTACGAACTGCAGCCCAACGCAATCGTCCGGGGGGGCGGCGGACTGGATGCCCGCTGGTGTGGCAATGAGAGCGGATGGATGCCCGAGCCCAACTGGGCCGTGCACGATGTGGAAGCACAGGACTACTGGAATCCCGCCGAGGTGGATGTGAGCATCCGACCGGGATGGTTCTATCACGAGAAGGAAGATGGAGACGTGAAGAGCCTGGAGCACCTGATGAAGATATACTACGAGAGCATAGGCCGCGGCGCCAACCTGATCCTGAACATTCCGCCCAACAAGGAGGGACGCATCCATCCCACCGACTCCACCCGCCTGGTTGAGTTCGGACAGGCCCTAAAGCGCGAGTTCAGCCGTCCGCTCTCTGCATCGGACATCAAGCGGGTGGAGGCCAGCAACGAACGCGGCGGTGCCCGGCGCTTTGCAGCTGCCAAGGTGCTGGACGGGCAGAAGGATACCTACTGGGCTACGGACGACTCGGTGCGCCAGGCCTCGATTACCCTCACCTTCCGCCAGCCGCAGAAACTCTATACGCTGAGCCTGCGCGAACCCATACAGCTGGGGCAGCGGCTGAGCCGATACGTAGTGGAGGGCCAGCAGACAGACGGCCAGTGGACCCAGATAGCCGAGGGCACTACCATAGGGCCGCAGCGCCTGCAGCGTCTGCCCCAGACGGAGCTCCAGGCTGTGCGCCTCTGGGTGGAGAGCCCCTTTGCCTGCCCCCTGCTGCGGGAAGTGCAGTTCTACCTGATACCGGAATAAATCCCTGTTTGCAATATCATAATCTATAAAATAAACAAGTTTCCTATGACACACAAGTTTGAAGCATTCCTGCTTTTCTCCGTCCTGCTGGGCATGGTTGCCTGCACGGAGACCCCAGTGGAAGCACCCGCCCCCTTCGGGGCCTTGCCCACAGAGCGCCAGCTGGCCTGGCACGACCTGGAGTTCTACGCCTTTGTACACTTCACCACCACCACCTTCCGCGATGTGGAATGGGGCTATGGCGATGCCGACCCCGACGAATTCCAGCCCTCGCGCTACGATCCAGCCCAGTGGGTGGAGGTTATGAAGGCAGCCGGCATGAAGGGCGTTATCCTGACAGCCAAGCACCATGACGGCTTCTGCCTGTGGCCCACCAAGGAGACCGACTACTGCATCTCCAACAGTTCCTGGCGCGACGGAAAGGGCGATGTGGTGGGTGACCTCTCGCGCGAGGCTGAGAAGGCCGGACTGAAGTTCGGCGTCTATCTCTCGCCCTGGGACCGCCACGACCTGCGCTACAGTACGCCCGCATATATCGACTACTATCGTGCCCAGCTGCGCGAACTGCTTACCCAATACGGCCCCATCTTCGAGGTGTGGGAGGACGGTGCTAACGGCGGCGACGGCTACTACGGCGGCCGGTGCGAGCAGCGCCATATCAGCGGCAACTACTACGACTGGGAGAACACCACCGCACTGATTCACGAACTGCAGCCCAACACCATCGTATGGGGCGGCGGACTGGATGCCCGCTGGTGCGGCAACGAGAGTGGCTGGATGCCTGAGCCCAACTGGGCCGTACACGATGTGGAGGCCCAAGACTACTGGAACCCTGCCGAGGTGGATGTGAGCATCCGTCCGGGATGGTTCTATCACGAGAAGGAAGACGGAGATGTGAAGAGCCTGGAGCACCTAATGAAGATATACTACGAGAGCATAGGACGCGGAGCCAACCTGATTCTGAACATCCCGCCTAACAAGGAGGGACGCATACACCCCACCGACTCCACCCGTCTGGTAGAGTTCGGACAGGCCCTGAAGCGCGAGTTCAGCCGCCCGATGCCGGCCAAGGACGTGAAGTCCTTCTCGGCCACCAACGTGCGCGGCGACAGCAAGGCCTATGCTGCCCGCCTGGTGATGGACGGACAGCGCGATACCTATTGGGCTACGGATGACTCGATAAGCCAGGCCTCGGTGACCCTGACCTTCCGCAAACCTCATAAGCTGCAGACCCTGCGCCTGCGCGAGCCCATCCAGCTCGGACAGCGCATAGAAGCCTACAGCATAGAGATTCAGACACCCGACGGACAGTGGGAGAAGAAGGTGGAGGGCACTACGATAGGCCCGCAGCATCTCTCGCGACTGGACGGCGTGGAGGCTCAGGCCCTGCGTGTGAACATTGAGGGCAGCAAGGCCTGCCCCCTGCTGAGCGAGATACAGCCCTTCCTGGTTCCTGAGGAATAAAGGAATCCACACCCTATTCGTAACCACATAATTCTCAACAGATGAAGATAAGAAAAGAGAAATTGCTGGGCCTACTGCTTGTATGGTTTTCCTGTAGTGCCCTGGCTCAGATACCTTCTGCCTTGCAGCAGAAGATAGAGCAGTTGCCAGTCTTCGACGAACTGGCATCGACGAAGACACCCTTCGACTGGCTCCTCACACCCGAGAAGTCGCGGGCCGGCATATACCGTTCGCCCGATGGCAAGAGTATAATCGTAGCCAATGCTATGGTGTGGCGCACTCTGCGCATCACCCCCAACCTGGCCACCACCGACTATGTGAACCGCATGACGGGCGAGCGTATGCTTCGCGCTGTAGGCAGCGAGGGTGAGATAAGCATAGACGGGCACCGCTATGAGATAGGCGGGCTGAAGGGGCAGGAGGAAAGAGGCTACCTGCTGGAACAGTGGATCCCGGGACTGACCGCCTTGGACAGCGCTTTTGTCCTGAGGGATTTCGAGACAAAGCCTATCGAACCTCGCTTCCCCTGGAAGCAGACCCGCTGGGCCCTGAACACAAGCCAGCCCACCGGGCAGGAGGTGGTGTTCGACCTGCAGGGATGCGGGGAAGCCTCCCAGGTAACCCTGCGCCTGCACTTTGCCGTCTATGACCAAGTGCCCGTCATCGCAAAGAGTTTCGAGGTCCTTAATGGTTCCGGTCGCTCCATCTGCATAGACTCGTTCAAGCTGGAGCGCCTCTCCTTCTTCGAGCCCGAGTCTCCCGTAGATACGCCCCGCGACGGTTTCCGTCTGCCCAATATCCATCTGGAGAGCGACTACCAGTGCGGCGGCAGTTTCACACAGCGCGAGAGCGGGACCTGCGAGCACTGGATAAAGGAACCCGAGTACACCAGCCAGCGCAACTACGCGCTGAATACGCCTTGCCGGCTGGAGGTGGCACCGCCCCTCGGGCCAGACCAGCGCATAGAACCGGGCCAGACGTTCCGTTCCTTCAGCGTCTTCGAAATGCCCTACGACAGCTACGACCGCGAGCGCAAGGGCCTCTTCGACCGCCATTTCTACATGGCACTCTGTCCTTGGACCACCCAGAACCCAATCTTCCTGCACCTCACGGCCACAGACCCAGAGACGGTGCACAGAGCAGTTGACCAGTGTGCCGAGGCGGGCTACGAGATGATTATCATCAGCTTTGGCAGCGACTTGAATATGGAGGACATCTCAGAAAAGAACATACAGCGCTTTAAGTCGCTTGTGGATTATGCCCACTCGAAGGGCATAGAGATGGGATGTTACTCCCTGTTGGCCAGCAGGCGCGTCAGCGAAGAGATAGACTGCATCAACCCGAAGACGGGCAAGACGGGTGGTATGAAGTTCGGGAACTCGCCCTGCCTCTGCAGCCAGTGGGGCTACGACTACTTCGAGAAGCTGAAGACCTTCATGCTCCGCACCGGAATGACCTGCCTGGAGCACGACGGTTCCTATCCCGGAGACGTCTGCGCCTCCACCAGCCATGCCCATCACCGCGGCCTGAAGGACAGCCAGTGGAACCAGTTCCACAAGATAGCCTCCTTCTACCACTGGCTCAGCCAGGAGGGCTTCTATTCCAATGTGCCCGACTTCTATTTCATGAACGGAACCACCAAGACCAGCATTGGCTACCGCGAGGTGAACTGGTCCCTGCCTCGCGAGCGGCAGCTCATTCATGCCCGGCAGGTGAACTACGACGGCACCTGGGAACGGCCCTCCGGTTCCCTGTGGAGCTTCACTCCTTTGGTGCAGTATCACGGAGGCGGCGCGGCTGCCACCCTGGAACCCCTCTCGGAGCATCTCTACGAGTATCGCACCCACATGGTTCAGAACTACGGAGCGGGTGTGCAGGCCTGCTATCGCGGCCCCCGGCTCTATGATACCGACGAGACGAAGGAGATGGTGAAGGAGGTGATAGCCTGGTACAAGAAGTATCGCCGCATACTGAACAGCGACATCATCCACCTGCGCAAGCCCGATGCCCGCGACTGGGACGGCCTGATGCATGTCAATCCCCAGGAGAAGGAACGTGGCCTGGCCATGCTGTTCAACCCCCTCGACCAGGAGATAGAACGCCAGATAACCCTGCCTCTATACTATACCGGCCTGAAGGGCAAGGCACGCATCCGCGAACAGGAAGGACGGCCCAAGACCTACCGCCTTAACAGCCGTCAGGAGGCCGTTCTCAGCATCCGCATTCCCGCCAACGGCTATACGTGGCTTGTGGTGGAGTAGGGATTCCTGAGAATAAGGGAATCTATTCACAAACGTGAAATCAAAAAGGAATTGAGCATGAGAAAAACGACAATTGGGATAGCCATTACGTTGTTTGCTGTCTTTACAACGGCCGTTGCACAAAATCAACTGTTTCACCCTCTTGGAATAGGCTTTCGCGGAGGTGAACGGCAGGGTGAATTCTCCCAGCCCAGAATG
Organism: uncultured Prevotellaceae bacterium; assembly: GCA_946407895.1. Lineage (GTDB taxonomy): Bacteria > Bacteroidota > Bacteroidia > Bacteroidales > Bacteroidaceae > Physcousia. Next base: position 39,544 of record CAMJQA010000020.1, on the reverse strand, counting down.
CACATTGAGGGCAACAGGCTCTACGTATGCACCAGTCTGGGCCTCTATGCCAAAGACCTGTCCTCAGACAATAGCGCATGGCATCTTGTGGGCTTCGAGGGCATACCGCTACAGGACTATGCCCGACGTGGTAGCGACATACTGGCCCTGCGCTACTATGAGGGCGGCAGTTTCCTGCTCCTCTCGCATGATGACGGAAAGACATACGAGGATGTAACACCCGACATCTTCCGAGGTGAGAAGTATGAGCGTCTGCCCAGCCTCGTCCAGCATCCTACAGACCCGAACACGCTATTGGTGTCTTCTATCTATTGGGGCATATTTCTCTCTACAGACTTCGGTCAGACTTGGAAGAACTTGACGGAATTCATTTATGGGAACCCAGTCGCATCCTTTATAGGCTTTCATCCTGTACGTCAGAAAATCATCTACAATAGTGGTGAAGGTGGTATTTTTGAAGGCCATATCAACATCAGTTATGACAGTGGTCAGACGTGGAACGACCATGGCAATTCGCTCGGCTTCCCCGGTGACAACTGCGTACACCAGCCGACATTCCATCCCACCGACCCCGACCGTTGGCTGGCTGGCGGCGAAGGATGTGTGTTCCTCTCAGACGACAACGGCCAGACATGGAGTTGCCAGAATTATTGGGGCGATGAAACGCGCGCGGCCTACTGGTACTTTTCTGCTTTTGACAATGAACATCCGGACACGGTGTATCTGGCAGGATCCCTGGGGCGAAATGGGCAGAAGAATGCTTGTATAAAACTGATGTGCTCTACCGACGGCGGACACTCATGGTATCCGTCGCAGGTAATGACATCCGAAAAGGAGTTTGATAGGGTAAATGACCTGCAGCAATACGGCGACCGCCTTTTCGTTTATGCCGAATCAGATGTTTATGAAGTTTCCAAAACAGACCTTATTTCCATGAGCACTACAGTTGTCAGCAAAGTTATATCGGAAATTGCGGGCACAGCGGCTTTCGACCTCCAAGGCAGAATGGTAACCAAGCCAAAACATGGAATATACATTGTAAACAAGCGAAAAGTCCTGAAATGAGCAGATACGTTTTGGGTTAAACACACATTCATTAGTGATAGTGGCGCAACTGCCCCCTCGGCTACCGTCGCCGGGCGAGGTAAAGGTCAGAGAATCAGAACTGGAAGTAGATGAAGGGTTGCATCTCGGCCGTGACGAACTGATATGCCACGAATACGGTGGCCAGCACGGCCAGGTAGATGACGGGCAACGGCAGCATAGCGAAGCTGAAACGATAGGTTCGCTTGAACCGTTCCGGCAACCAATGAATTATCATACCTATTCCGAACAGTAGGAACACGCGCCAGTGTGCCATGCTGATGGTGGCAATGTTGCCCTGCCAGATGCTGCCGATGCGTGCTACCATCTGTGTGGCGATGCGCCATGCCGTTTCGTTTGCCACGGCCGGGTCGAGGTTGCTTCCGCTACGGAAGAACAGACGCGTGAAGGTGATGAAGGTGAAGGTGACAGCTATGCCCCAAGCGTGGGACAAGGGGTCGTGGATTATGGATAACGGGCTATGGATGATGAAGAACCGGATCCAGGCACTGAGGGTGATGAAAAGCATGAAGGCGAGCAGGATATTGAGCAAGCCCATTCCAGGGGCGCTGAATGCAAATGCTTGGCCCCAGTACTGGGGGAAGCGCAGGGCGAGGATGAGCACCAACAGGAGGGAGGAGATGAGGGCACGGCGCAGTGGGCTCATGTCGCGCCAGAACTTGAAGACAATCATTCCCACCCCATTGAGTCCGCCCCAGACCATGAAGTTGCACGAAGCGCCATGCCACAGGCCTCCCAGCACCATTGTGATCATGGCGTTCAGGTTGGCATAGATGTGCCTGCGCCTCTCCGGCTGGCGCCACGCCGTCCAGATGGTGAGCAGTAGGATGGTCACCACGATGATGGCCAGCCAGATGCTGCCGCTCAGGATGAGAGTGAACAGGGTGATGACCAGAATCCAAAAATACGTGGCTCCGGTGACGTTGCGGTTACCACCGAGGGGAATGTAGAGGTAGGTCTGCAGCCACCGTGACAGGCTGATGTGCCAGCGCTTCCAGAAGTTACTGCAGTTTGTAGCCTTGTAGGGCGAGTTGAAGTTCATGGGGAGGTGGAAGCCCATCATCAAACTCAGGCCTATGGCTATATCGGTGTAGCCCGAGAAGTCGGCATAGACCTGCAGGGAGTAGGTGAAAAGGGCCATCAGGTTCTCAAAGCCCGTGAAAAACTGCGGGTTGGCGAAGACGCGGTCGATGAAGTTGACGGCCAGGTAGTCAGAAAGCACTATCTTCTTGACCAATCCGTTCAGAATCCAGAAGACGGCCAGCCCGAACTGCCTGCGACTGAGGAAGTAGCGACGATAGAGCTGGGGTACGAAGTCGGATGCTTTGACGATAGGACCCGCTACAAGCTGGGGGAAGAAAGAGACGTAGAACCCGAAGTCGAGTATGCTGCGTACGGGGGCTATCAGTCCGCGATAGACATCGACGGTATAGCTGATGACCTGAAAGGTATAGAACGAGATGCCCACTGGGAGTATGATGCGGTCCACGCTCCACACGGGTGAGCCCACCACGCGGTTTCCCCACTCGGCAGCCCAATTGCTGACGGTAAGCTGGGTGCCGAATAGCTGGTTGACCATATCGGCCACGAAGTAGCTGTACTTGAAGTAGCACAGTATGCCCAGGTCGATCATCACACTCAGCCCAACCAGCAGCCTGGCTCTCCAGGGATGTGTGGTCCGGCAGGCATGGATGCCATGCGCAATACAGTAGTCGGTACAAGTGACCAGGATGAGCAGGCCCAGGTACCACCCGCTTGTCTTGTAGTAGAAGAGCCAGCTCACCAGCAGCAGGTAGAAATTCCGGAGCGAGGGTACCCACCTGCCCCGAGGTGACACGATGAGGGTGAAGCCCATGAAAACGATGGCGAAGAAGGCCCAGAACTGGAACTGGGTGAACAGGAGCGGACTCTCGGGGTCGAAGGAGAAGACCCTGAGAAGGTAGTCTTGAAGCAGGTTCAATATATTGTCTGTCTGTGTCATATAAAGGTTCAAAGATTCAAGAATTCAAGAGTTGAGCTTCGCTCGGCTCCTGTCACGATTGACCACATCATCAATTATCCAAATGAGCCAGTGGTTTCATCAGTGCATTGTAGAGCAGGTCGCCCCATAGCTCGTATCCCTGGCGTGAGAAATGTATATGGTCTCTGCGCTGAAGGCCTGCCCTGACCCAGGCGTTGCTGGATGCATGACCGCCCATCAGCCTGTAGCAGTCGAATACGGCACTGCCGCTCTCTGCAGCCAGTTCGTTCATGGCCTGCACGGCACGTCGAGTGTTCAGGTTCGGACGACGGCGGTAGCCCCGCACGTTTAGCCAACAGTCGTTATTCGTGATGAACAGGAAGCAGCATTGTGGGCTGACCCTGCGTATCCTGCGCATAAGCTCGCGGTAGTTCTCCTTGAACTTCTCGGGGTTGAAGGCAGTGGGGGGGACGTTGGCATCGTTGATGCCGATGCCCATGATGACCAGCTGTGGCGGAGCCAGCATCAGTTCCTCCTCCAGCAGTCCGCACTTCAGCCACGAGGGCAGGCTGGCGCCGTTGATGCCCGATGCCGTGTAGGTGAATCCGTCGCCTTCAGTCTCGGGCCACAGGCCGCGCAGCTCGTATGTGATGCTGTCCGGCCACAGGCCTTGGAAACGGATTGTCAGCGAGTCGGTCTCCTGTGGTATGGGGAAGCTGAGGCCGGGCAGGCTGTCAGCGGGCAGGGGCTGGAGTGTGTCGCCCCGGCTTACCAGATAAGGACGAGCATCGGGTGTGCTGCCCTGGCCCAGGATGCGCAGCCTGCATGGTGTGGTGGGTCCGATGCTTCTCACATTCAGGCCCAGCCATGCTGTGGTATCACTCGTAGTGGCGCATGCTCCGCTCAGTCCGAGCAGGGTGGTGCTGTCGCGTTGCACGTTGCGAATGCCGTGCCATGCTCCTCCGCTGGAGAGCACATAGTCGGCCGGTGCATTCGTCTTGATGGCACGATAGGGGAACAGCATCCCCCGGCCTGCAGGCCGCAGTCCGCCCAGCGAATCCAGGTTGAGCCTCATGCGGTGGGTGAACATGCCTCCTTGCACGTGGCTGCCTCCGATGTGCAGAATGTTAAGCCGCCCCTTCCCGGTGCGCAGCAGTGAGTCTATATATATATATAATGTATAGAACTGATTATGTCCTCCCGGAAACTGTAACGAGTCGAGTCCGCCATCGGTATGCAGGCATGATACTTGCGGTATGTTGCTCATGCGGGGCTCTTTTTGTCCCCATGCCTCACATACGCAGAGCAGGTGAAGCCCGCAAAATAAGATAATCAGCCGTTCCTTCATTCTTCTCTCTCTGTTTCGAGGCTGTCCGCTTTCGCCCCAGTGCTGTCTGCCTGCTCAGTTTGCTGCAGAGGGGTGGCCTGGGTCTGTGGCAGGGGCTTGGCCTCGGTCTGCAAGGTTTGTGTGGCTTGTGTGGAATCTGTAGTCTGCTCCTCTTCCTCATCCAGGTGATGCCTGAAGCGGTAATACTTGTAGTAAAGGTCGAGTGCGCCCCACAGCATCTCGCTCACCCTGCGCGCCCCACGCGGCGTGAAGTGTATATAGTCCTCGCCTGCCAGCTGCGGGTCAGCCTCAACCCATCTTACCATAGAGCCCCGGCCGCCCATAGCACGGAACATGTCCCAAAAGGCCACACCGCTCTCCTGGGCTACGGAACGGAGTGAGTCCACAACCATTGGCAGGTAGGGATAAGTCATCATTTCGTCCTCCACGCTTGTTGCCATGTCAGATGGCCCAATGAATATAATATGTGCGTCGGGGATCATGCGCTTGAATAGCTCAATCTGCGACTTCAGTTGCTGCATGTATCCGGTGATACTCTTGCCGGGCTTGAGGTAAGGCACGGAGTTTCCGCCATATTGCAGAAGCAGCAGCCGCACGTTTTGCTGCTGGAAGAATGGGGCCAGTGTACGTCGGTCTATTGAGGTGAACAATGTGCCCGAGACGCCGCGCATGGCTATATTATCCATTGAGACGCCGCTGGCCCCGTCTATCATAATGCCATAGACCTCCATTCGTCCGTATGCCGTAATGACTGCCTTGCTTACGCTGCGCGACAGGGTGGTGCTGAAGATGCGCAGGCCGTCGAATGAAGAATCGCGTGAACAGGTCATCTCGAGCGAATCTCCGCCAGCCTGAACCGTGAACCCTCCGTCTCCCATCATGGCAACGCTCACCTTGCGGAACGAACGACAGTGGGGATAGGTGGAACCGCCATGAGCGGTAACGGTGAAACGGGCTGTGCTGTCCACCTCGGCAACTTGTGCCAGGGGGCCATAGCGCTTGTGCTCAGCGTGGAATTCCGGTGAACCGAAATACATGTAGTGCCTCAGCTCGGGCCATGTATCCACGGTAGCCGTTGCCATTCCCAGGCGTTGCACGGGTGGCAGCAGGCCTGAGCCATTGCCCCCGAATGTTTCTTGAATCTTCTCCCTCAGCACCCCGGTCATACGGTCGCCCTCCAGTTGCGAGTCTCCATAGTGCATAATACGGACTGGCCGTTCCGAGGCATGTTCCAAAGCCTCGAAGACCGGGTCCAGATAGGTTATGTCATCGTCTGGCATGTGAAGGCGTGTAGGGCTCTTCCGGCAGAAGACCATAAACTCAGAGTCGCGTGCGGCCTCCAGTTCTGCCATCCGCATGTCCATAAGCTGCTCGGGTGTCATTTCGGGCAGTGTGTCTTTCTCCTCCTCCGTCTCCGTCTCAGTTATGCTCTCCTCTGTTTCTGCACCAAGAACCTCCTCCATAGAAGGGAACTCAGCCTGGACATTAAAAAAGGTGACACCTTCCCTGGGGTAGAGAAGTGCCATCAGGGCCAGTCCGGCCATTACACAGATTACAAAAAGCGCTATCTTATATGGTTTCATACAAATTGAATGAGCCCGGTTTTGCCGGACTCATTCATTTTTAATTTAGAAGGAGGATTTGTTCTGCTTGAGAATCATTCTCTCCATCCTTCAAACTCTGGTTCAATTACAGGGTCAGGTCAGCACCAGCCTTGAACTTAACCACCTTCTTTGCAGGAATGTTGATGGTCTTCTTTGTCAGGGGGTTGATACCCTTGCGAGCGTCGCGTGTTGCTACAGAGAATGTTCCAAAACCAATCAACGCAACTTTCTCACCACTCTTAACGGCTGCACCAATAGCCTCCAGAGCTGCCTCCAGAGCCTTTTTTGCGTCCACTTTGCTCAAGCCTGCGCCCTCGGCGATCTTGGCTGTTAATTCACTTTTGTTCATACAAAATAATACTTAAATTGTTGTGATTAGGTTATTTATGTCATATTTTCTTGGCAAATATATACAAACTTCACTTATGCCCCAAGCTTTTTTAAAAAAAAATGATAGAAAATGTGAAAAAAAGTAATGATTGTCACGAATTTGAATGCTTTTATATCCTTTTTTTGTAACTTTGCACCGAATTTAACGACTTTTAAATGCTACGCACATGAATACAATGCCTGCAGTGACAAAGAACCTGCTTATTATTAACATATTGATGTTTGCTGGGAAGTACGTGGCCAGCAACTATGGTATAGACCTTGACACCCTTCTTGGTCTTCACTTCTTCCTATCCAGTGATTTTCATATTTACCAGTTTGTAACCTACATGTTCATGCATGCAGGATTGGAGCATTTGTTCTTCAATATGTTCGCCGTTTGGATGTTTGGTCGCATCATAGAGACCACGATGGGTGCTCGCCGCTTCCTCATCTACTACCTGACTTGCGGCATTGGTGCCGGACTGTGCCAGGAACTTGTGCAGCTTGGCGCATATTATTATGGTATGCACAGCCTGGCCCTGACGGTGGGTGCATCGGGTGCTGTCTATGGCATCCTGCTGGCTTTTGGCATGACATTCCCCAATGAACCGATTCTTATCTTCCCCCTTCCCATCCCCATCAAGGCCAAATATTTTGTGACGGGCTATGCCGTCATTGAATTGATGTCAGCCCTGGGGCGTGCGAATGACGGTGTGGCTCATTTTGCCCATTTGGGTGGAATGCTGTTTGGCTTGTTGCTAATTCTCTATTGGAGAAACGGTGGCGGACGTGGCGGACACCGCAGCGGATACTATGAGCGTCATTATGAGGGCGGCAGCGATGGCTGGAGTTTCCGTAAGTGGTTCAGTTCCCTGACAAAGAAAAAGCCCCACATCAACATGCAGCGGGGCGGCAAGTATGGTCAAGACATGGCTTACAGGCAGAAAGAGAAGGAGGATGAGGCTGAACTGGACCGTATATTGGATAAGGTAAGGAGGCAGGGCTATGGCGGACTGACCGAGGAGGAGAAAAAGCGCCTCTTTGATTTCAGCCAGAAAAAGTGAGCTTGGCGATGGGCGGCATAAAGAGTTTCATAATAGGCCTTTTCCTGGGGGGTAACATCGGTGCTATCCTCCTCTTGTGGCTCTGTTGCGCAAGCACTTGGATTCCGCCCGAGCAGTATCCCTTGCTGTCCCTCATTGGGCTGGCTTTCCCCGTGATTCTGTTGGTAAACGTCCTATATGTCTTTTTCTGGCTGATATTCAAGGCCCGTTATGTGTGGATTACCCTGCTGGGATTATTGGTCGTCGGTAGCTACATTTATGACTACTGCCCTGTTAACCTGCAGCGCGAGCACCCCCGCAATGCCTTAAAGGTCATCAGTTTCAATGTCGGGGGCATGAAGGGTGAATCCAGTCAGGTGGCTTTGCTGCAATACGTCAAGGAGATGAATGCCGATATCTTCTGCTTGCAGGAACTTGTGCCAAGTTGGATAAGACGTTCAGATGTCAGGCTCATGATGGACTCCCTACAGTATCATAGCATACAGGAGGGTAGTGAATGCATCCTTACGCGGTTGCCAGTTATAGGCGAAGCCATACACGTTGATTTCCCTACGCGCAGTAACAACAAGAGCATGGGATGCCGACTGACCTATCTTGGCGACACCATACTCGTCGTCAACAACCATCTGGAGAGCAATGCGCTGAGCGACGACGACAAGTCAGAGTACAAAGAAATGATAAAAGACCCGCATAAGGAGAAGGTGAAGGAAGGAAGCCGTCATCTGGCCGGAAAACTGGGCGATGCCGTCATCTACCGCGGTCCTCAGGCAGACAGTCTGGCTGCCCTTGTTAAGGCCAATGGTGAGCACGACATTTTCCTGTGTGGCGATTTCAACGATACCCCCATTTCATACGTTTACCAGAAACTGGCCCGCATCACGAGGTCTGCTTATCGCGACAGCGGACGGGGCATTGGCATCTCTTATAACCAAAGAGGTTTTCCTGTGCGCATTGACCATATCTTTGTTTCAAAGGATTGGAGGAGCAGCCAGACGCGTATTGTAAACAAATTGGAGGTCTCTGATCACTATCCCATAGTCACTTATTTGCACAAAAAACATCAATAAAACAATTTTTTATAAAGAAATTCTTGCAAAAGACTACGGATGTCCCAAAAAATACATATCTTTGCACGCTATTTAGCGTATTACCGTATTTAAAGACAATAAAAAAACAATAAAATAAATTATTTCTAAACAATGCAAAACAAAGGATTTGTTAAGGTTTTCGCACTCCTGCTTACGCTGGTTTGCCTATTCTATCTGAGTTTTTCCGTGGTGACGAACCATTACGAGAACAAGGCCAAGAAGATGGCATTGACGGACGGACAGGTGGCAGCAGACCACTACATGGACTCCCTGCTCAACAACCGGGTTTACATGAATGTGTGGACGCTGAAGGAATGCCGCGAGATGGGTATCGGACTGGGTCTGGACCTGAAGGGCGGTATGAATGTCATCTTGGAAGTTAGCGTGCCCGATGTAGTGAAAGCACTCTCTGACCACAAGGAGGAGACCGACGAGAACTTCCGCAAGGCCGTCGAACAGGCGACCAGCGAGGCTGCAAGCAGCCAAAATGATTTTATCAGTCTGTTTATCAAAGACTACAAGGCACTGGCTCCCCAGAAGAGCCTGGCCGAGTTGTTTGCCACTCAGCAGTTGCGCGACAAGGTGACTACCAAGAGCACCGACTCACAGGTTGAGAGTGTTCTGCGCGAGGAAGTGAAGAGTGCAATCAACAATTCTTATAATGTGTTGCGCACGCGTATTGACCGTTTCGGTGTGGTTCAGCCCAACATCCAGGCCCTTGAGGGTCAGGAAGGCCGCATCATGGTGGAAATGCCTGGTGTGAAGGAGCCCGAGCGCGTACGTAAGCTTTTGCAGGGTAGTGCCAACCTGGAGTTCTGGGAGACCTACAACACGCAGGACATTGTACCTTTCCTGATTACGCTGGATGGCCGGCTGGCTGCTGCAATGGGTGGTGCCGAGGAGCAGGAAGCTCCCAAGGACGAGGCTGCTGCAGAAGCTGCCGAGGCTCCCGCTCAGGAAGAGGCCGCTGCTGACAGCGCCAAGACGGCTAAGGGCGACCTGGCCGAGGCACTGGGCTCAAAGGCTGAGGAGGGCGAGACTGCATCTCCCCTGTCTGCCGAGGAAATTGAGAAGGCACACCGCCAGCATCCCATCCTGAGCCGCCTGCAGGTGATTCAGGGTGCCTATGGCTGCGTGGTGGGTTATGCTGCAAAGCGTGACATGGACGACATCACTGCTCTGCTGGATTCTCCCGAGGCCAAGGAAGTACTGCCTGCCGACCTGCGCCTGAAGTGGGGCGTGAAGGGCATTGGCGAAGGCAGTAACGCCAACGTATATGAACTGTACGCCATCAAGGTTACCGAGCGTAATGGCCGTGCTCCGCTGGAGGGTGACGTTGTTACCGATGCCAGTGAGTCGTATGACCAGCACGGACGTCCCTGCGTAAGCATGAGCATGAACGTGGATGGCGCCCGCCGCTGGGCTGCCCTGACGCGTGCTAATGTGAACCGTGCCATTGCCATCGTATTGGATGACAACGTATATAGCGCTCCCAACGTGCAGAACGAGATTACGGGTGGACGTTCCGAGATTACGGGTCACTTCACTACCGAGGATACCCGCGACCTGTCTAACGTGCTGAAGTCTGGTAAGATGCCTGCTCCCGCCAAGATTGTGAGCGAGGAGATTGTAGGTCCCTCACTGGGTGCCGAATCCATCCGCCAGGGTATCTGGAGCTGCGTTATCGCCTTCGTTATCCTGATGGTTTACATGATAATCATGTACGGTTTCATTCCGGGTATGGTTGCCAACTGTGCACTGATCCTGAACCTGTTCTTCACCGTAGGTATCCTGACCAGTTTCCAGGCGGCCCTCACCATGAGCGGTATTGCCGGTATGGTGCTGTCGCTGGGTATGGCTGTGGATGCCAATGTGCTTATCTATGAGCGTACCAAGGAGGAGCTGAAGGCCGGCAAGAGAGTGCGCGAGGCCCTGAGTGCCGGTTACAGCAACGCCTTCAGCGCCATTCTGGACTCCAACGTGACCAGTGTCATCACCGCTATCATCCTGTACTACTTCGGTACCGGACCAATCCGCGGCTTCGCCACCACGTTGCTTATTGGTATTCTGGTCAGCTTCTTCACTGCTGTGTTCCTGACCCGCGTTGTTTACTCACAGATGATGGATCGCGACAAGTGGCTCCACCTGACCTTCCAGACTGCTATCGGCAAGAAGATTTCCTTCCAGAACCCCACTTATAAGTTCATGAGCGCCTACAAGAAGAGCTTCGCCATCTTCGGTGTGCTGGTTCTCATCAGCATTGGCTTCATGGTGGTTCGCGGCTTCAGCAAGAGCATCGACTTCACTGGTGGCCGTAACTTCGTTGTGCTCTTCGAAAACGAGGTGAGCCCCGAAAGCGTACGTGGCCTGCTGGATGATGCCTTCCCCGAGAGCAACACCAGCGCCATTGCACTGGGTACTGAGGGTAAGACCATCCGTATCAGTACCAACTACCGCATCGAAGAAGACGGCATTCAGGTGGACAGCGAGATTGAGGAGAAACTGTTCAACGTGCTCAAGGGCGGCAACCTGCTGGCTTCCGACCTGACCCTGGAGAACTTCATCAACCGCGACGAGCGTGCCGGTGGCTCCATTATCAGCAGCCAGAAGGTGGGTCCCTCTGTGGCTGACGACATCACACGTGGTGCCATCATCAGCGTCATCCTGGCCTTCATTGCCATCTTCGTATATATCCTCATCCGTTTCCGCAACTTCGCCTTCTCGGTAGGTGCCATCACGGCTCTGATTGTGGATATCATCCTCATCCTGGGTATGTACGCCATCTGGTGGGGCATCCTGCCCTTCAGCCTGGAGATAGACCAGACGTTTATCGGTGCTGTGCTGACAGCTATCGGTTACTCCATCAACGATAAGGTGGTGGTATTCGACCGTATCCGTGAGTACATTCACCTGTTCCCCAAGCGTGACCGTCAGGAACTGTTCAACAGCTCGCTGAACAGCACCCTGAACCGTACCATCAACACCTCCGTCAGCACGTTCATCGTACTGGCCGTTATCTTCTGCCTGGGCGGTGCCAGCATCCGTAGCTTCGCCTTCGCTATGATTTTGGGTGTCATCTTCGGTACGTGCTCGTCCATCTTTATTGCAGCTCCCACGGCTTACCTGACCATGGGCCGCAGCATCAAGGAGGGCGAACAGGCTGAGAAGAAGTAAGCCATCCTGGAGTGCCCCCCGGGGTATATAATATAATGTTCGCGTGCGAGGACAGAATGGCTGAAGCCCCTTCGACACTTGCCGCCAGCTAAGGGATACCGGATAAAAATGCTGGGCACTCCTCATGCATGAGGGGTGTCCGGCTTTTTTTAGCGATTAGATATAATATAGAGACAATATAAAGGAGAGAAAACGTATGGAAAGTCAGAAACAGAAACAAATACAGGTGCAGTTCCGCCTCTTGGACGTCAGGCAGCTTCAGTTTGCCACGCTGACAAACGAGTGGCCCGACGGTGAGCTGCAGATAACCAACCAGATTCAGTTCAGCAGTGAAACGGACAAGCGCATCGTGCGCTGCACGGCTCATTTCGAGTATAAGAAGAACGACATTACACAGCTTATCTTGAGCGTGCAAGCCGTCTTTGAGTTTGCACGCGAGGGATGGAGCGCCATGTACAACCTGCAGGGCGACGAGTGGGTACTGCCCGCCGGGCTGGTGCAGCACTTGGCCGACATAACCATCGGTGCCACCCGTGGCATTCTGGCCGTCCGTACCGAGGAGGCCGGTTTCCCCCGCGTGGTGTTGCCCATGATGGCAGCAGGCCAGTTCATCCGCAACAACCTCAGCCTGAAGCGTCAGGTGCAGAAACCAGTCGGGGAGCAGTAAGCCGGGATGCCCGGTTGCCGGACGGTCTGATTCACTTCAGCTTCGTCATAAATATATATTATTCATATTTTACGTTGAAGCAACCTTCTGTATCAACTGGGTTGTTGGCGGGACTGCCATCGGACATATAAAAAGAATTGCCCTGGATGAGCAGTCCATCGACCGATCTGGCACGGATGGCCAACGAATTTTTCAGTGTAAAGCGGTTGTCCTGTATGCTTATACTACTATGCACCGGCCCTTCATTGCGGTCGTTGGCCGGATCGATATTGATAACCGGACTGCCGCATTCGAAGAAGTGATTACGGCGAATGGTGACATCGCGCGCCATTCCCGATTCATACCAACTACGCGCATCGTCCGAGATAAGCACACCACTGTTTTGCATCCTGAAGAAGAAGTTGTCTTCGATGAGTACAGGACGTCGCGTTGTTACCAATATGCCGCGCGTTGGTACTCGGGAAAAGAAGTTGTGGCGAATGATAACCTGGGGTGTATAGGTAACATTCTCCAATGCCAATTCCCCCCTTTGACGAATATCCTCTGGAACAGGCTTAGTAAGCTTAATCCATATCTCACGAGGATTCTCCATGCGTGCCGCTTTGACACGAAATGTACCAACGGGGTGGAGTGTATGAACATCAATAAAGTCCACCTCGTTGCCAGGTAGGAAAGACTGAAAACCGAATGTCTGGTGGTGTGAATAGCGCACGCGCAATTCCGTAGGAGAGAGGAACTCCTGAACCGGAAGATGCGTTCCATGAACATTGATAGGATCGTCTTGGGCACCCACGAATCGGGAATTCTCCACCAGAATAAGTCCTCGACATCCTGACATTTGCAGGAAGTCTGCAAAGCCGGCGCATGTGCGGCCGCTACCTGGTTCAGGCTCAAAAGTCAGATTGCTATAGGTAATGTTTGCCGACATCTGGGCAACAATACCGAAATTACCAGTAAAGGCAATACGAAGGTGCTCCAGACGGATGTCTTGGCTATATTGGATGAGGCCGCATACTTCGTCGCGATACGTGTCGCGCATTTGGAATACTATGCCTGGCTGGGCATCTGGAGCCTTTTTGTAGGTAAAACGCACCAGTCCTGGCTCCAATTCCTCAGCACGGCAATCGTCAGTAAGGGGCATCCAACTACGCCAGGTGACATCCTTCTGTGGGTCGTACTTCTGAGCTAGTCCGCTCCCCCATTCCCAGCTATCACCCACAAAGCTAAGCCTTCCATCCTGTATGCGATATCGTGAGAGGGGATGAATGCGTGCCACCATATGATGTTCGCCCGTCTCGGTTACGGTCATCTCGGGCACGGTAGGATCTGCAGAGGCAAGTACGAAGTTGCGCAGGCAGATGTTACTGCAACTGTCCATTACAAAAGCCGTCATCTCGCCATGCGTTACAAGTCGAGCACCGCAACCATCTATGGTAAGGTTGCGAAGTCCTTTCATCCAGAGTCCAATATGTTTGGTGGCATCGGGATTTTCCTGCTCCGACGTAGTATTGGACACGTGATATAGACAGGGGGTGGATGAGGTACGATAGAGATGATAGTCAGCATTCTCTAATTTGATGGTAATGGAACGTCCCCGATACGACCGAGCCTCCTGAATGGCCGCTTGCAGGACTGGAGTGGCATCGCCCTGAATGGATGGCACATGTATAATGCGAGCCGCGGAGGACCTGGCGTATACGATTGCCGGCATAAGGGCGAAGACGAGCAGCAGGAAAAAGATTCTGTTCCTATACATTATTAATTATAATATTACCTTCATGCGATGGACTCATCCCTCAGACCCGAAGCTAATGCCCCGGCGAGGGATGAGTCCCTGACAATAGGTTACTTGAGGGTAAGCACAAGTGTGGGATCCATAGGGTAGCGGCCAAAGTCCTGACCATAGAGGGCAAGACCTCCACCCACATTTTCCTTTCCACCTTCTCCCTGGGTGGAGGTAAAGGAAGAAGGTACCGTAAAGCGGATGGTTACCTGCCTGTCGCCTTGGAGAAGTTTGGTGGGAACAATCATATCTATGAGTTTACCGTAGGAACCAGCCTCATGAAGATGCCAGTCCTGGGGTTGAGATCCCCATGAGAGTATGCCTCGATGGTCGGCAGGACAGTCTTCCAGTTCGGTCTTACCGACAGGGGTCTGGTTGATGCTGACCTCGACCTGTGAGGGCCAGAGGCGCTCATCGGTCATGGAATAGGCGTTTCCACCACTGCAGGGATCGGAACTCAGACGATTGTATTCATAGGATGGCTGGTCGGATTTGTCGCGGGTAAAATATTCGCGCGAGGAAGCCTCGAATACAAGGCGTGCCTGCTTGATACGGGTGGGATCAACGTCCTGCGGCAATTGGACGGTGTACTCGAAATAACCCGTGCCAAAACCGTTCACCTTCAGCCCGTCCAATACGAGACTGTGCTTCAGCGACCATTCCTGTGCTGTGAAATTCTTGGGCGCAAAGGTTACAAGGCGAGTCTTCTCAAGTTGTAAATCCTGCCCCTCACGAACTCGGAAGGTCGTGAAGTTGCGCTGGAGTATCTTGCCTCCGCCCTTGAGCACCATGCGCAGCAAGTAGAGGCCTTTTTGGACTGGAATATCTACCTGCAGGCTATCTACCAGCCCATTGAGCCAAGGCTGGAAGACCAGCGTTCTGCTCTGCTTCTGCGTTGCTGGAATGGCTTGCCCCAACTGGTCCCAACCGACGAGTTCGGTCTCAAGCACGAGATTTCCGGGATTGCGGTCGGTCATAAAGGAGGCATAGAGGGGTATGCAGACGTGCTCGCCACCCCGAGGTTCGCTGTAGAGATAACGCTGTGGGGAGATATAGTAAGGACTGTGCAGGTCGGCCAGTGACATTCCGGGTACAAGTTCACTAAGCCCGTCGAACTTCTGCGAGCGGTCGAAACGGACATAGCCATTCCATTCCTTAACGACATCATGATGCTCGGTATAGAGCCATCCGGAGCATTCGGGGTAGCGACGGAAAACATCCGTCATGATATGATAGTCCCAGGAGAAATCGCAATCACCGGCACTACCGCCATAGCCCCATACGTTGCCACATTCACTATTGAACATGGGCTGACGGCCCTGGCGGCGACCACCTATGAAATTGTAGGTACTGCCCTCGTAAGTGCTGTCGCAATAGAGCTTTATCGAGTGCTCCCAATCGTATCCTGGACGGTAAACGTGCCATGAGTTCAAATCGGTCTCCACATGGTCGTTGTTGCAAGCCGACTGGTCCTCGACGAGTCGCGAGTGGTCCAGGGCTTTGGTCAGACGATACATGCGACGAACCCACTCTTGATTTTCGGGTGTATAGACGCGAGTGGAATCGAAAAGGCCCCAGGTTTCATTGAAGTTAATCCATGAGAAGATGCTTGGATGATTATAGTCGCGCTCCACCTGAGCCCTGAGGCAATGCTCCCAATCGCGGCGTGCTTTCTGCGTGGCCTGGCCCCAGAAATGAGGCGTATCGGCCATAATGAGCAGTCCGAGGCGGTCAGCCCAATAGAGTTTTCGTGGCACCTCGACCTTGATGTGGATGCGGTTACCATTAAGGCCCAACTTCTTGGACTGGAGTATTTCGTTCTTCATCACTTCATCGGAAGGGAACGTATAGTGGCTGCCGGGATAATAGCTTTGGTCCAGACAGAACTGGAGATAGACGGGCTTGTTATTCAGAGCCACATAAGAGTAGTCCGTACCAGGCAAGGTGGTGGTGCCGATTTTTCTCTGTCCGAAATAACTCCTCACTTCGTCGCCGGTGCTGAGCATGGCAGTCACCTCGTAGAGG
Source organism: uncultured Prevotellaceae bacterium (assembly GCA_946407895.1). Taxonomy (GTDB): domain Bacteria; phylum Bacteroidota; class Bacteroidia; order Bacteroidales; family Bacteroidaceae; genus Physcousia. The sequence continues at coordinate 23,355 of CAMJQA010000020.1, read as the reverse complement.
AACGGATCATCGAGATCCCAAAGATGCTGATCCTTCAGCGGCACGGTAAAGGTAGCTCGGGGCAGGCCGTTGAACTGCCCGACGAAGTCTTTCTGACCACCGGTTCTGAAGCAAAGGCGGAAGGATTCGCCTGGCTGGGCAGGCTGATCCAGAACCACCGTCACTTTCACCTGCGAGCTGTCAACATCAGGGGTGAAATGAAGGCTGCGGATAAAATTCTGGCTACGAGCTTCGAGATAGACAGTCTGCCAGATACCGCGAACGTCTCCGTACTCCTGCTTACCATAAAGACGTTCCAGGCTCCATGTGTCATCCACACGAATGAAGAGGCGATGAGTCTCACCAGGCGTAATGTTCCCCAGTTCAAATTCAAAGGGCGTGTAACCACCCTGATGCTGGCCCAGTTCCTTGCCATCGAGCCAAACCGTTGTAGCCCAGTCGGCAGCTCCTACCACCAGGAATACACGTTTGCCCTGCCAGCTCTTCGGTATTTGAATCTCTCGGGCATACCATCCGATGTCGGTGGAGTCTATATGTCCGTCGGCATACTCCTCGTGACGGGGATAGAAGGAATGGTGGAAGTCTGCTTTCTCGTCCTCTATACCCGACATTTTGGTGCCCCATGGAAAGGGTACCATGATTTGGTGGCCCATTAGGGCGAGGTCGGCTCCCTCCTGCATAGCTTTGCGAGCCAGGGATTCGCTGAAGGTGAAGTGCCAGGCTCCATTGAGGTTATGCCATTGGGGACGCTCAAAGTCGGGGCGCGGATGCTCGGGCAGAGGTATATTATTGGCCGTCCTGGTGCAAGCACCCAGGAGCAGGACGACTGCGACTCCAAGGATACAGCTTAACTTTTTCATGATTATCGCTTTGATGAAAATATTTATGTTAGTTCCAGATTAAGGTATGTTCCTGGCCACTCCAGGAACATACCTCATCATACTCAGAACGACAGTGTGACTTTCTGCCCAGCTTGGATAGTCTGCTCCTGCACGTCACTCCCATATCTCACAGGGATGGTACCGGACTTGTCGGCGCGGATCTCGGCTTTTTGCAACTTGCCTGCAGACCATTTCATACTAACGGTATATCCACCACGACCGCGAAGCCCTGACACCTCGCCGTCAGCCCAACTGGGGGGCAATGCGGGCAGCAGATGAAGCTCGCCAGCATGACTCTGCAACAACATCTCTGCTATGCCGGCACAGCCTCCGAAGTTGCCGTCGATCTGGAAAGGTGGATGTGTGTCGAAGAGGTTATTCAGCGTGGATTTGGCCAGCAAAGCCTGCACATTGGCGCCTGCCTCCTTGCCGTCGAGCAGACGAGCATAGAAGTTTATCATCCAAGCCCGGCTCCATCCTGTGTAAGAGCCTTGGCGAGTCACCGGATCCTCGTTATACTTGCGGCGACGCTCAATCGTCTTTCGAGCTGCATCGAAGAGTTCGGGCGTATGCGGTGTAATGGTGGTGCCAGGATAGAGGGCAAAGAGATGTGAGACATGGCGATGACCAGGCTCCACCTCCTCGTAGTCCTCGATCCATTCCTGAACGCCTCCGTATCGTTTGCTAATGCGCACTGGAGGCAGCTTTGACAAGGCGGTCCGAACATCGTCCACTCGCTGTTCAGTGTCTTCCAGGACTTCGCTGGCTTTCAGACAGGCCTGGAATAATTCCTGAGCAATCTCAATGTCCATTGTAGCACCATAAGTGAGGCGGAACACGCCACCATCTGGCATTCGGAAAGCATTCTCGGGCGAGTTGGAAGGAGCTGTGACCAGATGTCCCTCTTTATCGGGTATCATAAACGTCAACAGGAACTCGGCTGCCTCCATCATGCAGGGATATGCCTCTTGGCGCAAATAGTCCACATCCTGTGTGAAGCGATAGTGTTCCCAAAGATGCAAGGCCAACCAAGGTCCGGCTATAGGAAATGTACCCCATCCCACACCATCGCTAATGCTCGTGTGACCGAAGGGGTCCGACAGGTGATTCACTGTCCATCCCCGGGCACCGAAAGTCTTGCTGGCTGTCACCCTTCCAGGTTTGCGGATAGCGTTAATCCAATGGCTGAAGGGCAGCACACACTCGGAGAGGGCGGTCACCTCTGCTGGCCAGTAGTTCATCTGAATGTTGATATTTGTGTGATAATCAGAGTTCCACGCCGCATTCATGTCCTTGCACCATATACCCTGTAAATTGGCTGGCAGACGGCCAGGAGCACGGGAGGATCCCATGAGAAGATAGCGTCCCAGCTGGAAATAGAGGGCGGCCAAGGCGGGATCCTCATGTCCGGCCCGAACGGAGTCTAGACGTACATCGGTGGGAATGGCCGCCAGGGCCGGGTCGCCCAGCCGCAGGCTAACTCTCTCCATCATAGCACGGTGGTCTGCTATGTGACGGCTCCGCAATGCCTTGTAGGTCTGTCCTTTTACTGCTTCCAGCTGAGCCTCGCAGTCACGCCCAGGTTCGATGGACCGATCAAAGTCCAGTGCTTCAGCGTCATAATCGGTATTGACTGCTACGAGAACCGTCAACTCGTCGGCTCCACGCACGGTCAGTCCCTGGGGCGAGGAAGTCACACTACCTCCACTGGGTATGGCCTTTATACGTCCGGCAAAGCGCATGTGGGCTCCGCCAGCACCAGCCACTGGGTCATCCTGATCGACAATCTGCCCATCAATAGCCAGCATATCATCCTGAGGAGCTGATATATTCACGTCTTTTTCCCGGGTATAGGAAACTTCGCAGTTCACCATCCCCTTGTGATCTCCCTTCAGGTGAATGACCAGCAAGTTGTCTGGAGCCGAGGCGAAGACTTCACGTTCATAGGTAACCCCGCTACCACAGAAATGAGTGCGATTGATACCCGTCAGCAGGTCGAGGCTGCGCTTGTAGGTGCTGTCGGCACCGCCTTCTGGCTCAGCCATTGTAATCAGGACATTGCCGAAGGGCTCGTAGCTGCGAATACACAGCGGATTGCCAGCCAACTTCGCCTCGGCCAGAGCCGATGCCTCGGCAATCTTGCCCTCCAGCAGCAGACGCTGCAGTTCGGGCATTATTTCAGCAGCATCGGCATTAGCATCGTGCGGACTGCCAGCCCAAAGACTTTCCTCGTTCACTTGCAGAGTTTCAGCCCAGGGATTGCCGAAAATCATGGCTCCAAGGCGTCCATTGCCTACGGGCAAGGCCTCGTTCCAGTTGGCTGCCGGTTGGCGATACCAAAGACTTGTGGCCTGTGAGTCGGTTTCTCCCGAGCCACAACCAGCCATCAGCAGAGCAGCTATTGATAAGGCTGCACCCCATTTTTTCCTTGTTTCTTTTCTCATTTTATATATATTAATTGAAGTGTTCGTATATTAGAAGTGTTAGAACTTCACAAGGCAGAAGGAACTCACTTATTCAGGAAGGTACAGGTTGGCCTCGGGAAGCGTACCCTGATAACCCTCGGGCGTGCTGATTTGCAGTTCCAGCGTCTGCCCTTCATGATCATCGAAGTATCGGATTTCTACACGGTGAAGGCCCTTTGCAAGGCGAATGAACTCCGTACGCCCAACCACACTGTGTGAGCCGTCATTGTCCAGCACATTCTGTCCATCCACGAGTACCACGCAACCATCGTCGCTCTTCACGCGTAGCTCGTAGAGACCCTCGGTCTCCACCTTGGCAATGGTCTCAAATACATAACCGAAGTGATCTGCCTCATCGGTTTCGTCAATGCCTATAGCAGGTCTGGTGCCCTGTGCCGTCACTTTGCCATTCGATAGCATTTCGACCGTCGATTTGAATTTACCCTCGTAGCGAGTCCATTTCACGCCCTTTTCTCCAGTTTTCAGATCTTGGGCAGGCAATAAGGGAGTCTCATCCGCCGTGCGGCGCAACTTGGAGAACTTCTCGAGCCAATAATCTACGTCGTACTGTGGCTGGAATTCGGTCATCTTCTTCACCCCAAATTTCTTCACCAGCTGGGCAAAGAGTTCGTCGGCACCGCTCTTAAGACCATCCAGTGGCAAGTGCTCCATCTGCAGCAGGCAGAGGGCCAGCTCCTCCTTCTCCACCCGGGCAACCAGTTCCTCGTTACCGCTTACCGCAGCCTTGGCCTCGGTCAGCAGGCGGCGTCCCTCCGTGATGAATTCGGGGGTAAACATATCATGCCAAAGTGAGGCGTAGCAGCCTGTGTGCATACCCTCGCGCAGGAGGATGCGTTTCTCCAGATCCAGATATTGACGGATATAGGGCCCTGCTGCGCCGTAGAAGCCATCGGTAAAGTCGAGGATAAGAGCCTCCACATCGGCATCGGGATTCCATAGCAGCTTAGAGAGCAGCCAGGCATGGAGCTCACGCAGCTCGCAGGTGATGGTCTGATAGTCGCCTTCCTCCATCAGTCCGATGGCATGATTATCGCGATAGGACTGGATATGGCTCTGCAAAGCCCACCAATTGGGAGTGGGGGTGCAGTAGAGCAGGAAGTCGGTGGTGTAGTCCCATATGTACAGATGTGGAGCCAGGGCGCCCCAGTCCTCCAGGTCTTTCTGGAACGAGAGATTCTGCTCGCACTCGTCATAGGGGTGCAGCATGCAGCATTCGATGCTGCATAGGCGGATTACAACGTTCTCGCGGGGTTTGATATCCTTGGGTGCATGCCGTGTGTATTGATAGGCGAAGGTGCCGATGAATTTATCGGGGAACTCGTCTTTCACAGCATCGGCCACCTGATTCACGAACCATACCATAATGCCCGACTCTCCGCCGTATTTCTTCACCAGTGCCTGACAGGCATCGCATTGACAGGGCTTCATGTTATCATTCTGTTCCATCGAGTAGATGAGGTAGTCGGGTTCGCGCCGCATTACATCCTTCACCTTCTGTATGCAGATGGCCAGTACCTCGGGGTTCGACAAGCACAGCTGGGCGTATTCGCTGGCACGCTTGCCGTCGATAAGGCTGAAATACTCGGGATGTTCCTTGTAGTATTCGTTAGGGGATATGAAATAGCCCATTGCATGCACGCCCCAGTAGCCCTCGGCACTTCCGGCCACCAATCCTTCTGCTCCGTCGGGACGGGGCACCCGGATGAAGTTGTTCCTCATCCGTGCCGAGAAGGCGGCATTCTCCCGAACATCGAGATAGCAGTTATCTCGAATGATGATGCCCGGTTCCTCATGCCGATATAGCTTACTGAAGTGGTAACTGTCACGCTTGGGAGCCACACTCGCCTGTGATGAATACCATCGGCATCCCAGTTCCTCCTCCAGGAAGGAATATACGCTATAGAGCGTGCCGCGCTTGCTGCCGCCCCAAAAGAGCAGGTCTCCGCCCTTGTTGCACCACGTGAAGGCATCATCGCGGTCGCCCGGTTTTCCTTTTTCGGGCATCAGTTTCTCTACCAGCGGGTTAAAGCCCACGATGAGGCGTTTTCCTTCTTTGCCCCCATCCAGGCCGGTAATGGGGAGCTCCACCCCGCTTACCTCTGCAATCCAGTGCTGCAATTCCTGGGCCGCATAGCGTTCTGTTTCTGATGCTTCGTCCGAAACGACAATTGAATATTCCGACTTTCCATTTTGGAAAAGGTCATTACCCGTGCAGGCAGATAGCATAAACAGCATAAATCCGCTCAGGATGAATAATAGTTTCTTCGTGTACATTGTTATATATAAAAAATAGGTTACCTTATGTTGATTGTCTTGTTGGTTCTTTTTGTTTTATTAGGTCAGTTCCTCAGATCCGGTTCGGGTGGTACTTCGTGGTAGTAAATACCTGCATGGCGCGAATCCTTTATGTGCATGTCCCAGCCTATCTGACGAAGGTGGGTGCGGAAGAATTCTCCGTAGTGTGCCCCAGTCATGGAGAAGGATGACTCGCTATTCCAGGCAACGTTGGACAGGGTGAAGTAGTCATCCACCAAGTCGTAGCCAAAATAGTGGTGCCAGAGGGTACCCAGCATACCGTCCAGGCCTGTCTTGCCGGCATAGCGCCCTTGGGCGGCGATGCCACCTGTGTCGTACCAGGGACAGGCGAGGACATGGAATCCCTGCTCCTTGAAATAATCAATCGTAGGATAGGCCTTGTGGGCCGGGCCATAGTACCAGTCGCAGATGATTATGTCGCGGGGCAATTTCAGTAAGCCTGCCGCCGTCTCAGCTGTGCCATTGGCATAAAAGCCATTCCAGCGATTGTCGCCTCGTTGCAAGAGCATGTCGTGCCACATCATGGTCTTGGCACCGCGCGACGAGATAGTTTCGTTCATGGCCTGGACATGTTCCAGAAAGAGTTGGGAGTATGGTTTTTCCTTACAGGCTGGGCAGCTGGGAGGCAGAGCCTCATCACAGCCAATATGGAAGTAAGGAGGATTGCCATAGGCCTCGAGCTGCTCCACAATGAGTTCCTGCAGCAGTTTACGCGTCTCGGGATTAGAGAGACACCAGTTCCATCCGTTCACCGGCTCGAAGAGGGGCTGATACTGAGGATTAAACTCCAGCGCAGCATGCTTTCCGGCTCCGCCACGAGACATAGTAGCATGCCCGAAGACGTTGATTTGCGGGATGAGGGTGATACCCAGATCGTCGGCAATCTTGCGCAGACGCTTGAGCTCCTTCTTGGTCATGGAACCGTCCGGCCAACCATACCAGGGAGCGACATCGCTGCGGAAGGAGCCCCAAGACTCCACCACAGCATAATTCAGTTTGTAATAGGCTGCCAGGCGGATGAGTCGCTCTATTTCCCAGGGCTTTGATTCGTGGAACCAGCACATGTGGATGCCACGGAAGTCGAGGCTGGGCTTGTCATGGATGGTGACCTGTGGCAGGATCCAGCCTTCCACCTGCAAGGTGCCGCGTTGTGGTATGGCCATCTGGCGCAGCGAGTAGAGAGCATAGCGTACCCCCTGCAGGGTGCGGGCAGTTATCTTCACCTCCCCAGCTGTCACTTCCAGATCATAGGCTTCGTTGCCCAGGTCTGCTGTACTCCGGCTGGCATTTACCACCTCGGGCCCTACTTTTCCATACCATTCCTTCAGATGCTTCTTGGCCCAGGAAAGGGCAGCTTCGTCGGCACAAGCCACCGATACCTTCTTGAGGGGTTGATAGGTGCTTGAGGTTACCTTGCACGAAGCGGGTTCCGGACAAACACCTACCCACTCGGCTTTCTCGGCATGGGCCGTGATGCTGATGCAGAGCACGGCCCATAGTCCCATGATTAATGATTTTCTGTGATTCATCTTTCCGGTATTGTCTCTCACCAGGAATTACTTGCTCAACGTGTATGTTCCGCTGGTGTATTCCTTCGACTCCGTCTCACCGGGTAGGGTCACCGTGGCCGTTGCGCCCTCGGGAATGGTAAATTCCCATTGCCAAGTGTCGCCATTGTACTTCCACGAGCTCTTTATCAGGCCAGCAGCCGAATGGTATTCAGCACTGACGTGCCCCAATCTCTTATCAGGCACAGGCTTCATAATGATATGTTTGAAACCGGGCTGTGCCGGGTCGGCGGCAATGCCGGCAACACTCTCCCATATCCATTGGCAGACGCAACCATAGGCATAGTGGTTGAACGAGTTCATTCCACGGGGTCCCATGCCTTTGTCCACCATATAGCTGTTCCAGCGCTCCCATATTGTCGTTGCCCCATTATCGATAGAATAGAGCCAGCTGGGGTTCTTACGCTGGAAGAGCAGTTCATAGGCGATGTCGCTCATTCCGTTCTCGGTGAGGGTAGCCATCAGTATGCTTGTGCCCAGGAAACCCGTCTGCAGGCAGTTGTCGTGTGCGGCGAAGTTCTCGCGCAGGCGTGTCTTCATAGCCTCCAGCGCCTCGCCTTCTACGAGATTGTTTTTCAGGGCGAACAGGGCCGGGGTCTGCATAGTGTTCAGAATCTCTTCCTTGAAGGTGCCGTCCGCGTTCAGGAACTTCTCTTTCAGGTATGCCTTTGCCTCGTCGGCCATCTGCTGATATTTCGAGGCATCGCGACCTGTATCCGCAGCCATATCGCGCATCATGGAAGCGTCGATAGCCCAATAGGAGGCACTCAGATAGTTCCAGTAGACAATAGTAGCAGGCAATGGTCCGCCCTCGCCAAAGGCGCTTCCGCCGCAGCTCTCCAGCGGCTCATAGCTCAGCCAGTCGGCCCACTGGTAGTTGCCGTTCTCCTCCGTCATGAGGGTGTGTTCGTATTTCGTTTCATAGATGTGGTTCATGAAGCGGTTCATAGCATCCCAGTTCTCCTCCACGATTTCCTTGTCGCCAAACTGTTTCCATACGGTCCAGGGCACGATGATACCGGCATCAGCCCATCCAAGACGCATCATGTCGCCATGCCCGTTTCCATCTCCAGCACCATATTGTGCCATAGGGGCTACACCCGGGAAGGCTCCGGTGGGAGACTGCGTATCGCGCATGTCGCGCATCCACTTATGGAAGAAACGGTCGGTATTGGCAAAGAATGTGCCCGTTTCGGTAAAGACCTGAGTATCGGCAGTCCATCCCAGACGTTCGTTACGCTGCGGGCAGTCGGTAGGCACAGACAGATAATTGGAGCGCTGTCCCCAGATGGTATTGGAGATAAGTTTGTTAATCATCTCGTCCCCAGTAGTGATGATACCTGTTTCCAGGTCCTTGGCGATAGAGGTCACGGGCAGCGACTCAATCTTTTTAATAGCGACATCGCCAGTAGCGGTGATGGATACGAAGCGATAGCCAAAGAACGTGCTGCGGGGATAGAACTCCTCGTAGGCGTCGCCGGCAGCGAAGGTGTATTTCAGAATCATACCGTCGCGGGCCATGCGCAGGTTGTCGCGATGCACACTTCCCTCGGGGCCATCCATGCCGCGGCTCTTGGCACCGTTGCCGTCATTAAGTAACTCACCTGGCAGACATGTAAGTTCCGTGCCCTCGGCAGCCTTGAATACGAAAGATGGAACGGCAGCACAATTCTGACCGAAGTCAACGACGAGCGTTTCTCCTTGGGCAAGTGTCATTTCCTCGCCGGGAGCAAATTCCTTCAGAACGACCACCTTACCCTTTTCCTCTTCAGTAGCGCCCTCTACGTCTTTCCACGTATAGGCCTTCACAGGTGCCAGGGCCAGGTCGTGACGGATGTAAACCTCTGCACCTTCCGAGGGTAGGATCTCACCCTGGAATTCGGTGTTCTTCTCGGGTGTCGAAAGTTTCTCGGGCGTTTCAAATCCCAGCGGCTCGCGTGCGTCATACTCCTCACCGTCGAAGATAGCAGCATGCTTTACCGGACCGGCTACTCCAGCCTTCCAATGTTCCAGGTCGGTGCCTAAGAGTTGCTTCGAGCCATCAGCGTATGTGAGCTCCAGTACGGCCCTGAAGGCAGGCTTCTTACCCTGCATACCCTCGCTCTTATTGGTTATAATCTTGTCGGCCCACCATCCGGGTGTAACCTGTGCGGATAGGACGTTCTCTGCACCGGCCTTCTTTTTCAGAAGTGCAGTAATGTCGTAGGTGAAGGAGCGTCTTGTCTTGGCATAGTGCGTAAAACCGGGCTTCAGTACTTCTTCGCCCACAAGTACACCGTTCACATAGATTTCATAGACGCCAAGACCCGTTGTCATCCATCGGGCTGCGGTTACCTTCTTTTCGTTCTTGACCGTAGAGACGAACCAGCTGGCTCCGTCTGCTGCACGGTCATTATGCCGCCTGCCCTCTATCACTGGGGCATTGGCTGCCGAGATCCATTCGGAACTGTTCCAGGCCTCGTTCTCCATGGCCTGGGTGCGCACACTCTTCTGCGGCTGTGATTCACAGCCGGCCAGCAGAATCATTCCAGCCGCACACATCAGCAGATGGCGTAGGCTCTTCAAATTCATTCTTGTTCTCATAATTGTTGTCTTTTGTTGTTTATATGGTTTATAATTAATATTGAAATTCCATGATAAAGGTCGTTTAAGGCCTATTTTGGGTACAAAGATAGTGTAAACCGATAAAAATACAAAATAAATCTTAATTTATTTTTGATATGGGCGCAAGCTACACACTTATTTGCTCTTCGGGCCAGGAAACAAGGTAAACCCGTTCGGTGGCACGGGTAAGGGCTGTGTAAAGCCAACGGAAATAATCGGGCGAGAGCATTTCGCCCGTAATATACCCTTGGTCAATGAAGACATACCTCCATTGCCCGCCCTGTGCCTTATGGCATGTGACGGCATAGGCATATTTAAGCTGCAGGGCATTGTAGTGCTGGTCCTGACGAAGGCGCTGCATCCGATCGCGCCGGTTGGTAATTTCGGGCCAGTCGTCCCATACACCTTGGAACAGGCGTTCTTGTTCTTCGTGGGTGAGGGCCGGGGCTTCGCTCTTCAGCGTGTCCAGCAAAACGGTAGCTTCCAGTTCCATGTTACCATAGTCGGGAAACCGCAATGTGGCATCGGCAAACCGGAAGCCATAGAGTTCGCGTTGGTGGCGCAGGCGTCTGATTTCAGCCATGTCGCCGTTGGCGATGAAGGGCAGGCGGTTTTCTTCTTTTTCGCTTGATGGCTGCTTGCCGCCTTCTGATTTCTCCCCCTTCTCTGAAGTCCAGAAATAGTTGTTCTTGGCAACCATAACACGGTCGCCCGACGAAAGTTCCTCTTCGTATTCCAGCAAGCGGGCGCGTATGCCCTGGTTATATAGGTTGGCCCGCCGGTTGCTGCGTGTTATGACGATGGTCTCGTCGCGTCCCTGATTGCTGTAGCATTCCTCCAGGGCTTCAACGAGGTCTGATGCGGGCAGGTTGATAATGTCAGGGAAACCTTGCAGACGCAGGCGGGGGAAGGCAGACAACTCTCCGGATGAGAGAAGGCTACGCAGATGGGTGGCATTCCATAAGATGCCCGATTGGTTCTGCTGCCGTACCACCTCGGTTAAGTGAGCCTGTTGTACGGTCATCCCGTAGGCACCGAGCATACCGGGGTTCAAAGCCGGGCTGTCAGTCTCGCCTACAGGCGGCAGCTGTGCGGTATCGCCCACGAGCATAAGACGGCAACCCTCGCACGAATAGACGAACTTCACCAAATCGTCCAATAGTCGCCCAGTGCCGAAAATGGAGGGCGAGAATCCGCCCGTGGCAATCATCGAGGCTTCGTCAACGATGAAGAGTGTGTGACGATGCAGATTCACGTTAGCCTGGAAGCAGTCGGGCTCTGTGAGTGACTTCTGGCGGTAGATGCGTCGGTGAATGGTGTAGGCCGGGGCATCGGCATAGAGAGAGAATACTTTGGCCGCACGTCCTGTGGGGGCCAACAACATGACGGGCTGTTGCAACTGGCGCATCGTCTTTACCAAAGCCCCAACCAATGACGTTTTTCCCGTACCTGCATAGCCCGTGAGCAGGAAAATCTCGTCGGTCTTTCTTGATAACAAAAAGTTTGACCACATTTGTATCACTTTTTTCTGCTCTTTGGTGGGTTCGTGGGTGAAGTTTCGCACGATTTGGGCCTCCAAATTATCACTTATCATCATTCTTTGATAAAAAAATGCCCGAAAAATCGGTTATTTAAATAAATTATTCTACTTTTGCGATGCGAAATTACAAAAAAAATTCAAAATAACGTCATGAAAAAGGTAATTAATGTGATTTTAGGTGTCTGTGCACTGGCACTTTTGTTTATTTGCTGGCGCAGTATTGCAGACACTCAAGAGTTTGACGCAGAGGTTTCAGCCCGTGAGGACGTGGTAAAGGCCCGTTTGATGGAAATTAGAAGTGCCGAGGAGGCATGGAAGTTGCAGCATGAGGGTGTTTATTGCGACAATTGGAACGACCTGATTGACTTTGTTAAGAACGGCAAACTGCCTATTGTCAAGAAGCAGGGTGTACTGAGTGATGAGCAGATGGACAAGGGTCTGACAGAAATGTCGGCTGCTGCCATTGTGAACAGTGGTGATGAGAAGGCTATTAAGGAGAACGGCTTGGAGAACTTCCGTCGTGATACCATTTGGGTTTCCCTCATTGACTCTCTCTACAACTATGAAGGCTTTGTAGCTGACTCTTTGCGTTACATCCCCTTCTCTCAGGGTGACACATTCGAGATCATCGCTGTGCCCAACACTACCCGTTCGGGTAGCATTATCCAGGTTATGGAGTGTAATGCTCCTGACAGCAGCTTCCTGAAGGGCATGGGCAAGGCTGGTAAGCGACTCATCTATAACCGTCAGGAGGATGCTGATGCCAAGGGTGCATACGCAGGCCTGAAGATAGGTGATGCCGGTAATAACTGGAACAACAATGCCGGTAACTGGGAGTAATTCCCAAACGGTACAGAATCTTTCCATCCGCAAAACTGCGGATGGATTTTCTTTATATATATACAATCAAAACGATTCTGCACCCTTGCAGGTGGAGAACGTGCGTCCGCAGGGCGGCCAAACGGCTGTAGAGGCTCTGCGGCAGGCTCTGATTCGTCCGCGGGGAATGGAGTTTCATTTCGCAGAGGTCAGGCTCCTGAGTGATGAGCCGTGCACTTTCCTGCCGCTTGAGGAATTTCGCAGCAGCGATATTGCTACATATTATTTCTTCAACTTTCCCGAGAGCAGGTTCAAACCCTCCGAGGTGTGCTATGACATCCTGGCCTCATTGGAAGTGGCTGTCCTATATGCCATGGAGGCGCCGACGGTGCAGACGGTTGTGGGTCTTTTTCCTGAGGCAAAGGTATGCAGCCAGACCGGGCTATGGCTTGAGCAGTTTGCTGAGGCCGGGCATCGTTCAAAGGAAACCATACCTCACTTTTATGTGCAAATCCAGGAGCATCAGATGTTGCTTGCTCTCCTTCAGCAGGGGCGGCTTTGTTTCGCATGTAACTATGCTGTGAGCAATGATCCTGACCGTCTCTATTATCTGTTGAGTGTTTGGAAGAATATGGAACTGGATGGCGAGAAGCATCATTGTACGATGTACGGCGCATCGGATGTGCTGACTGCAAACGTGCGTAAGTATGTACGCAACGTCGCTTTCATAGCTTAAAATCATTTCTCCTATGCGAGTTATTACAGGGAAGTATAAAGGTCGGCATTTTGATGTGCCCCGCTCGTTCAAGGCAAGGCCAACTACGGATTTTGCCAAGGAAAACCTTTTCAACGTCCTGCGAAGCTATGTGGACTTTGAAGCCGGCCCTGTTGCCCTTGATCTTTTTGCGGGGACGGGCAGTATAACCCTGGAACTGCTGAGTCGTGGATGCAGCAGGGTTGTGTCGGTGGAGAAGGATGCCCAGCACTATGGCTTTATCCGTTCGGTGGTGGATAAACTGCAGGACCTGTCGGCTGACACCATACGGGCTGACGTTTTTAGGTATATCGAGAAATGCCGCGAACGGTTTGATTTCATCTTTGCCGATCCGCCTTACGCATTAAAGGAACTGCCCCAACTGCCCGATCTCATCTTGTCCCGTCCATTATTGCGTCCTGATGGCATCTTCGTGTTGGAGCACGGGCAGTCCAACGACTTTTCCACACATCCCCACTTTCTAGAGCATCGCTCATACGGGAGTGTGAACTTTTCTTTTTTCGGCTCCGTTGAAAGCCATTAATAACTTTGCCTGCTGCCTTATTTCCCGAAGCGGAACCAGTCGAGGTTCATGATGTCAGTCTCGGGCTGTGCTATATTGCCGGCTGACGGCTGGAAGACGAGCCAGAGGGCATGCTTGCCTTTAATCTTTTTTATGCGAGCACGGCATTCCTGCCAACCATCCCGGGATGGAATCTCCATGTTGCCCAGCAGAGGTCCGTCGGGGGTATCGGCATGTAGGGCTATTGTTGCTCCCCGGGGAGCCTGGATGCGGAGGGTGATGGACTTTGCGCCTCGTTTGAAATCGAGATACTTCCAAACGGCGGCATCGCCAGCCCGTATGGCACCCAGTTCCTCCCGTTCCTGACTGCCGGCCATCAGTCGGATGCGTACATGGCCCTGCATCTTGCATGCCCGTGCGGCATCAATCGTCTCGAAGGCATTGAGCGGACCGGCAGCACCTTGGCTGGTCATCTCTACCTCGTCGATTGTGCCGTCCTCATTGAACCGTATGGGTTCGATGCATGCCTTACGCATCTTCGAACTGCAGTGTGTTGAACGGTGGTAAAGTACGTACCATTGTCCCCGGAACTCCACGAGTGAGCCGTGATTGTTCCATGTCTCGGGGTCGCAACCCGCGTTGTCGATGATGATTCCCTTATACTCGTATGGGCCCAGGGGAGAGGTGGCCATGGAATAGCCCAGGCAGGTAGGGCGCCCGTTGCGACTGATATCGGCATAAATGAAGTAGTAGTATTTGCCGCGTCGGATAACGTAGCTCCCCTCGTGGAAGCTGTGTTCGGCTTCGGTGACGATGCTGTCGCGCATGGATGAGAGGTCTAGCGTTTTCAGGTCTGGGTTCATGCGTGCTCCCTTGGCAGCGAACTGGCCCCAGAAGTAGTAGGCCTGTCCGTCGTCGTCGATGAAGATATTAGGGTCTATCTGCCGGGGACCCTCAATCTGCACGGCATTGCGCCAGGGGCCCGTTGGCGTATCACCTACTGCCACGTACTCGTTGCCATTTGGCGTGTCGAAGTAGAGGTGGTACTGTCCATTATGATACATCATGTCGGGGGCATAAAGGGTCTCCGTCCACGAGAAACAATTACGATGGAGCGTCCATTGGCGAAGGTCGTTGGAGGATAAGACGTGGTAATCTTTGGAGCAGTAGTATTTGGTGGATGTGTCGAGGGAACCATAGATGTATAGCTTTCCATTGCGATCCACTCGCGAAGTGGGATCGGCAATATAGACTCCCATTGGCGAAATCGGGTTCTGAGCCACAGCGGAGCGTGCTGTTAGCAGTAGGAAGGGCAGCAAAAGCGACCGGTTTAATACGTTTCTCATACTTTATTATTATTGTAGTCTCTATGACCTTTTCTCTCTTTCTTTATTCTTCAAATATCGCGAACTTCCTGATGCGAGGCTTGGCCTTGCTCTCATCGATGATGAGGCGAAGCTGGGCCGTTTGAACTGCGGGGAAGGTGCAGATGCGCTTATGCCCTATGTTAGTGCCCTCGGCAATGGTCTTTGTCGTGCCGTCGGCCATTGTTGCCTCGATATGCCAGGCCAGTACACGTTCGCCATAGCGGATGTCTTCCTGTATGTAAAGGCGGTCGATGGAGGTGGTCTCCTTCAGCTTGATGACAAACTCGTTGCCCTTGCCCTTGGTGGTGGCCGTCGGATGTCCGTAGCGCCGTTCAATGGCCTGCCCGTATTCGGTAGCCCTCTGTACGTCGGGTTGGGGGATCAGTCCTCGGTTGTCGATGACGAGTCCCAGGAGCATGTTCGTATTCCTGCCCACGCTGGTCTCGTAACGCTTCATCAGCTCGTCTATGTCATAGAGCATGTCATCCTGTCCGGTATGCCAAATCCATCCTCCTTCGAAGGACTCCCGCCGGCGCAGGGTGAAGTCGGATTCGCCTGGGCACCAGAAGGGGGCATTGGGATTACCGTTCAGTCCCTGAATGACTTGTACCCCGTCGGAATTTGTGGTGGAGTCGGCCGTAGCCCAGCATGGGTCGGGGGCAGTGCCCACTTCATTGCCCACCCAGCGGATGAGGTTTTCATATCCGTATGGACCCTGGAATGCTATGGCATTGGGTTGCAGCTTACGCAGCAGGCCCAAGGCATCTGTGCCGCCCTGTGCCGGACTGAGGATGCCGCCGTCGAACCATACCTCGAAGAGTTCTCCGTAGTTGCTCCAAAGCTCGGTAAGCTGGCGTTGGATGATATCTGCATACTGCTCCTGGGTGATGGGTGAACCGGGCTGAACCACTCCGGGGTTATCAACCCACAGATAGCCGTTCGTGGCCATATTGGCATAGATGCCTGGACGTATGCCGTACTTGCGGCAACTGGCTACGAATTCGGCTACGATATCGCCCTTTCCATCCTTGTAAGGGCAATTGCTCACGTTGTATTCATGTGTCTTGGTGGGCCATAGGGTGAAGCCGCTGCCATGCTTCGCCGTCAGTACGGCATACTTGGCTCCAAGTTTCTGGGCGGTCTCAATCCATTGGTCGGTATTGAGCTCGGTGGGATTAAACGTCATCGGGTCGGGGTGTGTGCCGTACGCGCGATGATTGTACTCGGGATGAAAGACGGGCATGTCCAGGTGAAGCAGTACGCCAATTTCTGCATCGGCCCATTCCAGTTGTGCCTTGTTGGGTGTTACGACGTTCTCAGGCTTGTCGTCGCAAGCCCAGAGGATGAGGGCAACAAGGCCCAAGAGATAGATACGTTTCATGTTCAAATTTTAAAGTTCATAGATAGACCATGGAGATGGAGTGTGGCGGCAAGGTTATCTGGCCGTCTTTAACAGGCAGCTGCTGTTCTTGGGGCTTGACGTGCTCGTTGCCTATGTCGTTATAGTCGTCTGGTCCGTTGCCTGAGAGTATGAGGGCGCGTACCTTCTTGGGTGCTTTCTTCCCCATTCTCTGGAAGTCAAGGGCGAGGCTCACGTCTTGCTGCGGGTCTTTGTTGGCTATGGCATAGACGTAGTTCTGCGAGGCTTCGTCTGTCGTCAGCACGACGTCCAGTACAGCAGTCTTCTTGTTGCCGTGCTGCAGTTCTGGAACCGTCGTGTGTGTAGGCACTACGTAGGGCAGCAGTTCATTGGCATACATCCATAGCGCGTAGTATGTTGTCCGCCTCAGTATGCCCTCCGGATATACGAATAGCGGGCCTCGCACATTCACGATGGGACTGTAGCAGGCTATGTCCACTATATCGGCATGTCGGAGGCATGTATTCAGGAAGCAGGCCGAGAAGACGGCATCGGCCATCGTATAGACCGAAGCAATATCATTTTTGCGTCTGGCCTCGTAGTCAAAGCCCTGTCGGTACCCGCCCAGCACGGGGTGATGCCAGTTGCGTAGGTTCCACTCGTCGAAGGCAATCTTTATCTTTCCGTTGCCATATCCGGCCTCTTTGAGCACATCTATCGTACGGCTTATGCTCTCCTCGGGGCCGTCGCACATCATCATGCAGTCGATATACGAGCTTGGGTTGTGTACAGCATACTGGGGGTCCCAGTACCCGTGGATAGATACGTAGTCCAGCCATTGTCCGGCCGTCTTCAGCAAGGGCAAAGTCCATCCCCTGTCGGGCAGGGCAGCTGCAAACAACTTCAGATCCTTCTGCACTGATAGCATCAGCTTGGCACTCTCGCAGACCAGGTGCCCCCATTCCTCCACGGTCTTTGCGCCCAGCTCGTGGCCGCCCCAGTTCTCATTGCCTATGCTCCAGTATCTTACGTTGTGCGGCTCGGCATAACCGTTTGCAATTCGTTGGCGTCCCCACTTGCCCACGTTGAGGTTGCAGTATTCCACCCAGTCGCTCATTTCCTCCATAGTGCCTGTGCCGGCATTAGTGCAGATGTATGGTTCGCAGCCCACCTTGCGGCACCATTTGATGAACTCGTCGGTGCCAAAGGTATTTGGCTCCTCCACCTGCCAGGTCTTGTCCCAGACGGGAGTGCGCTCGGGCCCTACGCCATAGTACCAATGGTAGGACGACACGAAGCATCCGCCCGGCCATCTGACGATGGGTACCCGCAGGGCCCGTACCGCCTCGATGACATCCTTGCGGAAGCCGTCTTCGTCGGAGAGCGGATTGCCAGGCTGGTAGATTCCGCCATAGATTTGCCTGTCGAAGTGTTCGATAAACTGACCGAAGAGCATGGGGTTGAACTTCACTTTCTTTGCGCCAGTCTGAATATAGGTTGCATTCTGTGCCCACAAGGCGTGGGACAGGCACAGCATTATGATTGTCAATAGCTTTTTCATCTGCGTGTATAGTTTAAGGTGCCTCTGTCTTTTGCGGACAAAGGGACGGGATATTGCATTCTCGACGGCAAAAATACAAATTTCTTCTGAACTGGCAAAAGAAATAGGAAAGAAAAAAGGGGAGCGGAGGGAATAAGGGAGAACAAACTCTTCCCTTAGAAGCGACCGCCACGGCCTCCCCATCCGCCGCCTCCCCATCCACCGGGGCCTCTGCCAGCCTGGGCGTTGGCTTTGTTGCCCATCAGGTTCAGGCGGTAGGTGAAGCGTACCATTACGTAGCTGTGGATGGCGTTTGACCATGTGTCGTTGCGCAAGAATGAGCTGAGGCTGCGGCTGATGTTGCTGCGCTCGCGCAGGATATCGTACCATTGCACGCTTATGGTGGCCGCCTTGTCCTTCAGGAAACTCTGGCTCAGCTGAGCGTTCCAGATGAGTTCGTTGGTGTTCATGGCCGCATCGTCATATCCGCGGCGGCTCTGCTGCGTCAGGTCGGTGGCAAGGCTCGTTCCCCAGGGCATATTCAGGATTACGTTTCCGCCGTAGCTGAACATCCAGCTGTCCAGGTTGGCACTCTCCTGTATGTTGTTCCGTGCGTGGCTGTAGTTCAGGTTGCCGTTCACGCCAACTTCCAGTATATCGTTGCGGTAGTTCAGGCGCATCCATTCGTTGATATTCGTATTCTTGGTGGCTGATTTCTGCAGATCGACGGTACTGAAGATGTAATCCATGTCAACAGACCCGTCAGGCCGGTATATGTTGCCCCAGTTGCTGCCGTCGCTGTTACTGCTCATGTATCCTACGTTGTGGGCATACCCGATGTTGGTGTTCGTATTGAAGTTGAAGGCTTTCTTGCTGCCCAGAGCCGTGTTGAAGCCAAAGTTCCCGCTTATGTTCCAGTTTCCGTTGATGTTCATCGGGCGTGTGTATCGTGCACCCGTCTCCGTGTTATAGACGGTGGCGCTGGAGATGCTGTTCTTGGTATGCGAGAACCAGCTGTTGGCGTGCCATCCCATCTGCCGGGTGGGCAGGTAGTTGTTATACTCGATGTTCATGTTGTTGCTCCAACTGCTCCTCAGTCCGCTGTTACCCATGCTTACGTTCAGGGGGTCGCTGCTGTCGGTCACTTCCAGCAGGCTGGTAATGCCGGGCTGCTGCAGCCATCCGTTGAACCATGCCCTGAGCTGTCCCGTATTGCTGAACTTCCATCGGTAGTCCACGCGCGGTGCCCAGTTGAAGGTATGGCGTACCACAGTCGTGTCCAGTTGGTTCTTGGCATAGTCCATGTGGGTGGTCTGGGGTTGCAGGCTTACACCGAAGTTCAGTCGGTTCTCGCCCACGTTATACCGGAACATAAGGCCGGCATCGTGGTTGTATTCGCGATAGGTGGCGTACTGGCTGTTCTCCAGGTTGCGAATGTAGTCCAGACTGTCCAGGCCAGGTATGTATCCCAGGTAGAGCTGTTCGGGGGTATAGAGGCCCGGGTATTTGGTCAGCAGGCTGTCTATGCTGTACATCGAGCGGTCGCTGTCGCTGTAGCGATACTGGTACTGGTAGTGGAGTTGCACGATGAGCGCGCCGATGATGGGTTCCGAGTAGCTCAGCCTGGTGCGCCAGTCGTAGTTCAGGGTGGGGGAGGGGATATACTGGTTGGTGAAGGTGGAGCGGTTCTGCTGGAAGTAGGCTATCTCGCTGCGGCTGAAGGAGGTGTTCTCGCTCTGGTTGCGCCCTGCTCCGCCGTCGAGGGTCACGTTGCGTCCCGGCTTGCCCAGCCGTCTGTTCACCTGAGCCCAGAACCACACGTTCGTGTTGTTGCCTTCGCTCTTGCTCTGGCGGTAGTTGTCGTTAACTGCTATGCTGTCGCGAATGTTGCGGTATCCCACCAGGTTGTATTGCGTCAGGGGGTCGTCCATGTAGTCGTACGGGTCGCTGTTGAAGGTTACGCTTTGGCTTGCGCTCTTGTTGTTTGAGTTGTTGTGGCTCAGGCTGGGGTTGAACATGATGTTGGTCATCGAGTCGGGCATCCACTCGAAGCGCAGGCGTGAGTTGACTCTGATTTGCTTGTTCTCCGACTGGCTCATGCTGTTGCTGAAGGTGGAGTGTACGTTGTCCAGGAACATCTCGCTATTGCTCTTCGTCTCGCTCTCTGAGTCGCTGCGGTTCCACCTGACGTTGCCGCCTATCTTCATGATGCCGGCGGTATAATCGGGCTTGCCATTGTCCCAGGCAAAGTTCAGTCCGGCCATGTGGCTCTTCACGATGCCTCCTCCGCCGCCCCATCCGCCTCGGCCTCCTCCGCCGAAGCCGCGGTCGTTCACGTTGTTGCTTCCAGCTGTGAGCATGAACATGAAGTGATCCAGGAAACGGCTCAGGTTAACCCTGGCCGAATAGCGGTCGTGTGTGCCGTAGCCCACGTTGGTGTCCAGTATCCATCCCTCCTTGAATCCCTTCTGCACACTCAGGTCCAGCACGGTCTCCTCCTCGCCGTCCTCAATGCCTGTTATGCGCGTATAGTCGCTTTTCTTGTCATAGGCTTTCAGCTTCTTAATCATTTTGCTGGTCAGGTTCTTCATGGCCGTTTTCGTGTCGCCCTCGAAGAACTCCTTGCCCTCCACCATTATCTTGCTCACCGTCTTGCCGTTTATCTTGATGGTGCCGTCCTCATCAACCTCTGCACCGGGCAGCTTCTTCACCAGTTCCTCCAGGTTAGAACCCTCGGGCAGGCGAAATGCGTCGGCATTATAGACGAAGGTGTCGGCTTTCATCTCCATCTGGGCCAGTTTTCCTGTCACCTCGGCCTCCCTCATTAGTTTCGAGTCTTCGCGTAGGGTGATGGTGCCTATATCTTGAGTCTTCTCGCCCTTCTGCAGGGTCAGGTTCTTGAACTGACTGACGAAGCCCATGTAGCTGACACGCAGGATGTAGTTGCCTTTCTTCACGGCGGGCAGGTTGAACTTGCCTTCCAAATTGGTGGCTACGCCTGCCACTTGTGAGCTGTCCTTAGGAGCCAGCAGGACAACCGAGGCTCCCATGAGGGGTTCGTTGGCATCGCCGTCCATGACCAGACCGCTGACCGTGATTTTCTGAGCCCACATGGCTATGGGGCACAGACATACTAATAGCAATGATGCAATACTGCGTTTCATATCCTGTAACAATTTTATTGGGGATAACACTAACAAGCAGATATCTTTTTACCCAAAAGGTTTAATCCGTTGTGCAAAGATACGGCATTTTTTTTGTTTTTTTTATAAACGACGCGTCTTTTACGATATTTTAGAGTATTTTGAACGTATTTTGGAATAATCGTCGTAATTTTGTGCCGCCGAATAATGAAACAGGACGCTATATGAACCAGGATATCATCATCAGCCGCAATCTGCAGGCCGATCTCAGCCAGGCTATGGACTTTATTCCTCACGACCGTCTCTTTGTGCTAACGGACACAACCACCCGCCGCCTCTGCTGGCCCCTGGTGGAGTCATTCCCCTGCCTGACCGAGGCCAGCCTTATTACCATAGGGGCTACTGACGAGAACAAGACGCTGGAGTCGCTCTCCGCCGTATGGACATCCCTGCAGCAGGGCGGGGCCACGCGCCACAGCCTGATGGTAAACCTGGGCGGTGGCATGGTTACCGACCTGGGTGGCTTCGCAGCCAGCACCTTCAAACGCGGCATGGCCTACGTGAACATTCCAACCACCCTGCTCAGCCTGGTGGATGCCAGCGTCGGCGGTAAGACGGGCATCAATTTCGGCGGGCTGAAGAACGAGATAGGTGTATTCAGCAAGCCGCGGCGCGTGCTGCTATGCACCCAGTTCCTGCGCACTCTTGACCGCCAGGGGATATACTCCGGCTATGCCGAGATGCTGAAGCACGGGCTCATCAGCAACGAAGCGCATTGGGCCGAGCTGCTCCGCTTCGACCTGGATGAGATAGACTATGCCCGCCTGCAAGAACTTGTAGCCGAGAGCGTGGCCGTAAAAGAACGCATCGTAGAGGCTGACCCCACGGAGCGGGGGCTTCGAAAGGCCCTCAACCTGGGACATACAGCCGGGCATGCCTTCGAGAGCCTGGCCCTGCTGAGCGGCCGGCCCGTATTGCACGGATATGCCGTGGCCTGGGGCCTGGTGTGCGAACTCTATCTGAGTGCCAAGCGGCTGGGCTTCCCCAAGTATAAACTGCAGCAGGTCATACAGTTTGTGCGCGAGCACTATGGCTCCTTCGTTTTCGACTGCAACCAGTACGACCGGCTCTACGAACTCATGACGCACGACAAGAAGAATGTGGGGCAGACCGTGAACTTCACCCTGCTCTCTGACATCGGGCAAGTGCATCTCGACCAGACAGCTACCCGCGATGAAATCCTGGATATGCTCGACTTCTACCGCGAAAACTGATATGAACGTTCAAGGTTCAAGGTTCAAGGGCGCAAGTCGGTTTGGTTTGAACCTTAAACCTTGAACTTTGAACCTTGACCTTCGGTCGACTTTTGTCACGACTCGGCCATTCGCAAGCAAGCTTCCGATGGCTCTCGCTGCTCCAAAAGTTGAACTTTAAACTTTGAACTTTAAACTTTTTCCCTTATGGCAGAACAATTAAAAATAGTAGGTGAGAGCAAGGAGGAGCGATACGCCAGCCTTCTGCCTCAGGTAGAGTCCGTCCTGGAGGGCGAGCCTGACCAGATAGCACGCATGGCCAACGTGGCTGCGATGCTGCACGAGACGTTTCATTTCTGGTGGACGGGGTTCTATCGGGTTGTGGACAACGAACTGGTGCTGGGGCCCTTCCAGGGTCCTATGGCCTGCACCCGCATCCGGAAGGGGCGTGGCGTGTGCGGTACGGCATGGGCCGAGGCCCGGTCGCAGGTAGTGCCCGACGTAGATCAGTTTCCCGGGCATATAGCCTGCTCCTCAGCTTCCAGGAGCGAGATTGTGGTGCCCCTCATGCGTGAGGGAGAGGTTGTAGGCGTGCTGGATATTGACAGCGAAAAGCTCTCCACCTTTGATGAGACCGACCGACTGTGGCTCGAACGCATCGCTGAAATAATATAGTGGGGTATTAGCTTTTGCCTGGACTTAAATATTCAAGCAGACAGATGTATATAATATCCCCCAAATATTTTGTGGTTTGCTAATATTGTAATATCTTTGAGACTTCGTCTCGAAGATCTTGGAAGATCCAAGCGAACAAAGTTCGTGGTCCTTCCGCTCGAAAACACTCAAATTTATTTGACCTGCGGTCTTACTTTGTCACGACTCGGCATAACAAAACCCGTTTTATTTGCTCTCGCTGCTCCAAAATTTGGTGTTTTCCTCACTTATCCGTATCTTTGAGACTTTGTCTCGAAGATACTTCCGCTCGAAAACACTCAAATTTATTTGACCTGCGGTCTTACTTTGTCACGACTCGGCATAACAAAACCCGTTTTATTTGCTCTCGCTGCTCCAAAATTTGGTGTTTTCCTCACTTATCCGTATCTTTGTACCCATGAAAAGAGGTTTTTTCCTGATATTCGCCCTTTTGGGGCTGCTTTTCCTCACCGTTTCGTGCGGAGGCAATCCCTCTGCTGACGGGGAG
>CAMJQA010000019.1 GCA_946407895.1 uncultured Prevotellaceae bacterium | reverse complement strand
GCGTCAGATTCCGGTTCTGAAGGTCTTGGGTTTGAATCCCAACGGGATCACAAAAGATAAAGATATCCTTGAAGATGAAAGGCCCTCCTTTTATATCTTCAGGGATATTTTAGATTTTGTGGGATGGCCGTCGCCGTTATCAGGCCTTGCTTACATAGTGCCTGTCCGGGGGCAGGAAGAAGGGAAACTTCACATTCCCCTCTTCGCGATAGGGCAACATGTAGGGGTTGAAGTAATACGATGAGTCACAGGTGAAACACATCCATATTGTATTGGACGTCACCTCGTCGCTTTTTCCGTTGGTCGTCAGTAAGCCTGGGCACCAAAACTATTCTGAAACACGCACAATACATATCATTTCAACCTTTAAAAAGTGTATCCTATCTTGGGTGCATATCGTCCAACACGTATCCCGCCCAGACATTTCATCTGCAAAGGTACGATTAAGTGAGCGATTTTCCAAACTTATCTAAAAAATGATGCAAGCGAGAGTTTCTTCGGCCAAAAGTAGGATTATACTACGCCCGATTGTATTCTTGCCCGGATAAGCAAATTAAAACTAGATTAAATTTGCGTTATCCCTTGCTTATTCGTACCTTTGCACCCGGTTTCAGGACCAAATCAAAATTAACATTATTAATTAAAAAAAGATGTACAAGACACATTTTGAACGAGCCAAGGAGACGGTTACGTGGCGCCAGTTTGCGCGACGTGGCTACAGCGCCTTTGCCAGTCTGAAGCGCCAGGTGCGCATAGGTGTGCTTAGTGCAGCCACCCTGGGTGTTGCAGCCCAGGCAGAGGCATCACTGGGAACGAACCCTGTGCCCAGCACCAGGCAGGAGGACGAGCATGAGGAGAGGCTGGAAGAGGTAACCGTGAGCGGTACCATGGCTCCGCTGACTGAGTTGCAGTCGGCACGAATTGTAGGTGTACTCAGCCGCCAGGAGATTGAACGGGCGGGGGTACAGAGTATTAATGACCTGCTGAAATTAGCCACGGGCGTGGATGTCCGTCAGCGCGGTGGCTTTGGAGTACAGACGGACGTCAGCATTGACGGTGGCACCTTTGACCAGATGACCCTGTTGCTCAACGGTGTAAACGTCAGCAATCCCCACACAGGACACCTTTCGATGGACTTACCCGTCAGCATCGATGATATTGAACGCATCGAAGTGCTGGAGGGCGCAGCCAGTCGCGTCTATGGCGCCACAGCCTTCGGCGGAGCCATCAACGTAGTGACGCGAAAGGCCTCGCCGGAGCCCGCCGATAAGAGCGGAGTCGAAGGTAGCGCAACGGCCCGGGCCGGATCGTTCGGCACCTTTCAGGCCTGCGGGCGGATTGGCCTGGCAGCAAACCGCCTGGCGAACACCCTGAGCGGAGGCGGCGGACGCAGCAACGGCGGCACAATGAACAGTGACTGGCGTCGCGGGCAGATCTATTACCAAGGCGAATGGCAGGGCGATGCCCTCAGCCTAAACTGGCAGGCAGGCATGAGCCGCAAGGCGTACGGGGCAAACACATTCTATAGCGCGGCCTACCCCAACCAGTATGAGCGCAACGAGCGATGGCTGATGAGCGTGGGAGCTGAGACGAAGGGACGCTTCCACCTGACGCCAAATGTATATTGGAACCGCACCTACGACAACTTCGAACTGGTGCGCGGTGAGCGTTTCGGCGAGAACTTCCACCAGGGCGACGTCTATGGCCTCAGGGTGGGCGGCTACTTCAACTGGAAGTTGGGACGCACGGCTGTAGGCACGGAACTGAGGCAGGAGGGCATACTGAGCACCAACCTGGGACGCGACCTGGAGGAGACGCAATACGTAAAGGTGAGGAACCAGGACAGCATCTACTACGCCCGGCAGGATGACCGCACACTGGTATCATACAACATAGAGCACAACATCGTACTAGACCACTGGACCATATCTGCCGGGGTGCTAGCCAACATGGCTACGAGCGTGAACCACCGGTTCCGCTTCTATCCGGGAGTGGACGTGGCATGGCGGCCGTGCACGCAGTGGAAGGTCTTTGCCTCATACAACAAAGGTTTCCGGCTGCCCACATTCACCGAACTATACTACAAGAGCGCCACACATGAGGGCAACAAGGGGTTGCGGCCCGAAGAGAACCACTCCATTCAGGTAGGCATGCAGTACCGGCGGCCAGGGCTGACGGGCACCCTGCGCGGCTTCTACCACCGCGGGCGACAGATGATTGACTGGGTGATGTACAACAAGGAGGACACGTATCACTCCACCGCCTTCAACCTGGACAACCTGGGAGTGCAGACGGAAGTAAAGATGGATTTCACTCCGCTCATCGGACGGGACATTTGGGTACAGAGTCTCAGCATCGGCTACACATATATCCACCAGGAGCGGCATGATGACGTAGCCATCTTTAAGTCCAACTATGCACTGGAGTACCTGAGGCACAAGATTGTGGCAAGCCTCAACCATCGTATCTGGGACCGCCTGTCGGCCAACTGGAGCGTACGCTGGCAGGACCGCATGGGCAGTTACCTGCTCTATTACACGGACACCACTATGGGCTATCTGCGCGGACTGAACTCGGGCAATCTGGTGAACTATCATCCCTATGCCACGCTGGACGTAAAGCTACTCTGGAGAGACCACCACTATGACCTGTTCGTGCAAGGCACAAATATCACCGACCACAGGTATTACGACCTAGGCAACGTTCCGCAGCCCGGCATCTGCATCCTAGCTGGGGGCACCGTAAGGTTCTGATTTGCGCTCGGCACTATAGCCTGCCTTTCAAAAAAAGCAGAAACCGGGCAAGGTTTATACAAAAACAGACGGCAGACCTCGTTTCCCAGGTCTGTCGTCCGTTTCTTATTTCGATGTTTCCAAGTTGCTACGCTTCGTGCGGCAGTAGCTGCGGTATTCGTCAAGGGGAATTTCTACGTCAGGCTCTACAAGGTTCCCCTGCTGCGGCAGACGGAAACAGAGGTACTTGATAGGTATGCCACGTCCCCGCCACATCTGCTCGTAATATGTCTGTATGGCACGGGCGCTCCTCAAGGCTACATTTTCGCCCTCGTCGACAGTTGCAGAATCGGTATCGGCATAGAGGTCGCGGGTCTGACAGAGCACAGGCAGGGCGTTGGCGCGCAGCATCTCCTCGGTATAGGTGAAGAGAAAGTTGCTGTCCGTCTTCAGGTGTATGAGCCCCCCATCGGTCATGAACTGGCGGTAACGCTGCAGGAACCACGTGCTGGAGAGGCGCTTTGTGGCCTTCTTCATTTGGGGGTCGGAGAAGGTGAGCCATATCTCACTGACCTCGTCTGGAACAAAGAACTGCTGTATAAACTCTATGTGGGTGCGCAGGAAGCCTACATTCTGCATTCCGCCCAATAGTGCTTCGCGAGCTCCAGTCCACATACGGGCCCCCTTTATATCCACACCGATATAATTCTTATCGGGGAACAGGCGCCCCAAGCCCACGGTATATTCGCCCCTGCCACATCCCAGTTCCAGGACTATGGGGTTGCCGTTGTGGAAGAAGTCTGAAGCCCAGCGGCCGCGCATATTGAAATTGCCCTGCTGCATGACTGCAAAGGGGCACTCCACCACAAGAGGGTTCTGTGCCATTTCGGCGAACTTGGCCAGTTTACCCTTCCCCATTACTTCTCGAAAGTAAATGTTGTGCTGCCGATATTATGTCCGTCGGCAAAAATATCCACGCGATACGTGCCAGCACTGAGAGCCTCGGCTACGTCCCAATAAACCTGTACGCCCTGCTCCTCGCCTGTGTATTCGATATCCTTGCGAATACTGTACTCCAAATTGCGGTTCTCGAACTGGAAAGTTCCGCCCTTTGACAGGACGTCGCCTGTAGGTGTAGCAATGCGCACGTAGATGCTGCGTATACCGGTTGAGGTAGTGACGTTGCGCGCCACGGTAAAGCTGATGACGAACTTCTTGACGTCCTTGATCTTTTTGGCAGCCTTTCCGCGCTTGTTGCGTCCCTCGGCCCTGATGCCCGTAGCATCCAGCTGGCTGGCAATTTCCACCTTGCTGCTGAGCGTCTCATTTTCAGAGCTGAGCGAGTTTATATGGGCCTGAGCCTGACGGTTCTGAGTCTTCAGGTTGGTATTTTCCTGCGTAAGCTCGGCATTCATGCGGTTGAGCGAGTCAATCTGCAAAACATAACTGCGTAGCACCTTCCGTAAAGTGGCAAGTTCCTTCTTCAGACGCATAATTTCGGCAGCATCATTACTCTTCACACGCTTCAGTTCGGCTAGCAGTTCCTCTGTGCGCTGTTGCTCCTGCTCAAGTTGAGCCACTAGCGAGTCATTGTTGATCTGAGTCTTCATCTCGCTATACTGGCGGGCAAACTCCTCATATTCGTTTTCCATTTCAAGTTTGTCCATTTCGGCCAGTTCCAACATTTGGTTACTCTCCCTGCGCTGTTCGTACATCCGATACACCAGAAAGCCTATAATCGCTGTGAGCAGCACAAGAGCTGCAACTACACCATAAATGCTTTTTTTGTTCATTTCCGTTACCTAATATTATTATTTCAAGGTGCAAAGGTAGTGTAAACCGAGCGAAATACAAAATAAATTATGATTTATTTTTATTTCCGAGATACAGCCTAACCTCTAGAGCGAAGCTCACAGGAGCAAATAATTGAGCGATTTTCCCAATTTATTTGAGAAAATCCGAATGGAACTACCTTCGGCCAAAGACCGAGGGTAGTTCAAACCGAGCGAGATTCAAAACAAAGACCGATTTATTTTATTATCCGAGGTACAGCCTATTTTCGATTAGAGGTCAAAGTTACAATTAAGCGAGCGATTTCAGTTTCATCCCCCTCTGCCAAAGAGTAGGTTTTGACCACCAAAGACGGAAGCATCAAAAGATGAGTACAAAAGACACTTTTGGAAAACTTTTTATTCAGCACAAAATAAAAACAGATTAATATTCAATATATTACAAAAAGTTTTGGAAAATTTTTCAAGAAATCCACAAAAAAAGTTTGCCCATGAAAAAGATTTTCTTCTGCATTTTCTTGCACAGATAAAGCCTTTGTATTATCTTTGTATCCTCTTTCTGTCAAAAGCATTATCAAACATTCAAATAACAGCACACAACACATGATACAGACCGTAGTTAAAAGAGATGGAAGAATCGTTGGATTCAACGAGCAGAAGATAGTTGCCGCAATTCGCAAGGCGATGCTCACAACCGAGGAGGGCGAGGACGAAGCCCTCATCACCCAGATAGCCGACCGCATCTCCATGAAGGGGCGGAGCCAGATGAGCGTAGAGGAGATTCAGGACATGGTGGAGAACGAGCTCATGAAGAGTTCGCGTAAGGACGTAGCCAAGATATACATTAAATACCGCAATGCACGAAGCGTGGCACGGAAGGCCAAGACAAGGGACATCTTCTTGGAAATTATAAACATAAAGAACAATGACGTTACTCGCGAGAATGCCAACATGAATGCCGACACGCCAGCCGGAATGATGATGAAGTTCGCCAGCGAGACCACCAAGCCCTTCGTAGATGACTATCTGCTCTCGGAGGATGCGCGAGAGGCCGTGAAGAATAACTACCTGCACATCCACGACAAGGACTACTACCCCACCAAGAGCCTGACCTGCGTGCAGCACCCCCTGGAGAAGATACTGAAGAACGGTTTCCAGGCCGGACACGGAGAAAGCCGACCAGCCAAGCGGATAGAGACGGCCAGCATACTGGCATGCATCAGCATGGAGACGGCACAGAACGAGATGCATGGTGGGCAGGCCATCCCAGCCTTCGACTTCTACCTGGCTCCCTACGTGCGCGCGTCGTATATAGAAGAGGTGAAAGTGCTGGAAGACCTGTATGCCGAGAACTACAGCGAGCTCTACGAGGCACCCATCGAGGACTACCTCTGCGTTCCCCTGAATGGACTGCAGGGACGCGAGCGTATCAAGCAGCACGCCATCAACAAGACAGTGGGGCGCGTGCACCAGGCGATGGAAGCCTTCATCCACAACATGAACACCATACACAGCCGGGGCGGCAACCAGGTGGTATTCAGCAGCATAAACTACGGAACAGACACAAGTGCCGAGGGACGCTGCATCATCCGCGAACTGCTGAACAGTACCTACGAAGGTGTGGGCAACGGCGAGACAGCCATCTTCCCCATTCAGATATGGAAGAAGAAGCGAGGCATCAGCTACCTGCCCGAGGACCGCAACTACGACCTCTACAAGATGGCCTGCAAGGTGAGCGCACGACGCTTCTTCCCCAACTTCATCAACCTGGATGCCACCTACAACTACAACGAGAACTGGCGCCCAGACGACCCGGAACGCTACAAATGGGAATGCGCCACAATGGGTTGCCGGACGCGCGTCTTCGAGAACCGCTTCGGACCCAAGACGAGCATCGGGCGTGGTAACGTAAGCTTCAGCACCATCAACATCGTGCGGCTGGCCATCGAGTGCATGGATATCCGGAACAAGCAGGAACGCATAGATGCCTTCTTTGCCAAGCTGGACCACATGCTGCAGGTAACCGCCCAGCAGCTCCACGACCGCATGGAGTTCCAGAAGACGGCTTTTGCCAAACAGTTCCCCCTGGTGATGAGCGTATTGTGGCTCGGCGCAGACAAACTGTCGCCAAACGAGACCATCGCCCCCGTCATCAACCAAGGCACCCTGGGCATCGGCTTCATCGGACTGGCAGAGTGCTTGGTGGCCCTCGTCGGCAAGCACCATGGCGAGAGCGAAGAGGCACAGCAACTGGGACTCCGCATCGTCACCTATATGCGCGACCGGGTGAACGAGTTCAGCGAGAAATATCAGCATAACTACAGCGTGTTAGCTACACCTGCCGAGGGACTTGCAGGACGCTTCACCCGCATAGACCGCAAGAAGTTCGGCAGCCTGCCAGGCATTACCGACCGTGAGTATTACACGAACAGCAACCACGTGCCCGTCTATTACCACTGCACAGCCCTTCACAAGGCCCAGGTGGAGGCTCCTTACCATGAACTGACTCGCGGCGGACATATCTTCTACGTAGAAATAGACGGTGATGCCACTCACAACCCTGAGGCCATCATGCGCATCGTAGATATGATGGACCAGTACAATATGGGCTACGGCAGCGTGAACCACACCCGCAATCGTTGCATGGACTGCGGATACGAGAATGCAGAAAAGGATCTCCAGGTATGCCCCAAGTGCGGTAGCACGCACATAGACCGTCTGCAACGCATCACCGGCTACCTCGTAGGTACTACCGAGCGATGGAACAAGGCCAAACTGGCAGAACTTAACGACCGAGTCATCCATGACAATTAGAGTGCTCTCTGTCCTTCACGACACAACCGTCGATGGCCCTGGTTTCCGCACCAGTATCTATTGTGCGGGATGCGGCCATCATTGCCCCGGGTGCCACAACCCCCAGTCGTGGGACTTCCTGGGTGGTGAGGAACACAGCGTGGACGAATTGATGCAGGAAATCGAAGGGGATCCCTTTGCCGACGTCACCTTCACCGGCGGCGACCCGCTCTATCAGGCAGAAGCCTTCACCGAACTGGCCAGGCGCATCAAGGGCGAGACCCGGAAGACAATCTGGTGCTACACGGGCTACCTCTTCGAGCAGATACTACGGGAGGAACGCTTCAGGCACCTGATTGACGAGATAGACGTACTCGTTGACGGGCCCTTCATACAGTCGCTGCGCGACGAGGACCTGCCTTTCCGGGGCAGTACAAACCAGCGCATCATAGATGTCCGGCGCAGCCTCCTGCAGAATAGAGCCGTGCCATGGGAGAGAATATAAGATTTTGCTATTTACTATTAAGCTATATACTATTTAACTATATATCATCTAACATCTGATATAATATGCCAAACGAAAACGAGACGCTATACCCTGCCCTTATCATGGACGCCCTCAAGACGGTGCGCTATCCGGGCACGGGCCGAAACATAGTAGAAATGAACATGGTAGAAGACGACCTGCGCATAGCCGGCCTACACGTCAGCTTCACCCTGATATTCGACAAACCCACCGACCCCTTCATGAAATCGGTTGTAAAGGCCTGCGAAGCCGCCATCCATGCATACGCCTCTCAGCATGCCGAGGTGGAGATAAAGACCCGCGCCCTCCAGGCCCCTCGCCCCGACCTGCCCGACCTTCTGCCGGGCGTCAGGAACATCATAGCCGTCAGCAGTGGCAAGGGAGGCGTAGGAAAGAGTACCGTAGCAGCCAACCTGGCCGTTGCACTAGCACGTCTGGGACATCGCGTTGGACTACTGGACTGCGATATTTTCGGTCCCTCCGTACCAAAAATGTTCCAGATAGAAGATGCCCGCCCATACAGCGAACGCATTGAGGGACGCGACCTCATCGTACCTGCAGAGAAATATGGGGTGAAGATACTCAGCATTGGTTTCTTCGTGGACCCCGACCAGGCTATGCTATGGAGGGGCGGCATGGCCAGCAACGCCCTGAAGCAGCTCATCGGCGATGCAGCCTGGGGCGACCTGGACTACTTCATCTTGGATACGCCTCCCGGCACCAGCGACATACACCTTACCCTTGTCCAAACCATTCCCATCACAGGGGCTGTCATCGTCAGCACGCCCCAGGAAGTGGCACTGGCCGATGCGCGCAAAGGCATCAACATGTATCAGAACGAGAAGGTAGATGTTCCCATCCTGGGCCTGGTGGAGAACATGTCGTGGTTTACCCCAGCCGAGCACCCGCAGGAGAAGTACTACCTCTTCGGCTGCGAGGGTGTAAAGCGGCTGGCCGAGGAAATGAACGTACCGCTGCTGGGGCAGATACCCGTCGTGCAGAGCATCTGCCAGAACGGAGACGAAGGCACACCTGCTGCCCTGGACCCCGCATCCCCTACCGGACAGGCTTTCCTACAGTTGGCTGCACGAATAGTGACACAGACCGACCGCCGCAATCAGGAGAAAGCACCTACCACCATCGTAGGAATAAAGTGAACGGCAAACTCAAGCAGGCGCCACGAAACTGTCCAGTTGCCCATGCTACGGTAAGGGTGGAAAAGTCCTCTTTTATCGCAGCAATATCAAAAATTGAATAAAAAATATCAAATAATTAAGTCAGACAAGAAGAAAAAGCCTTACCTTTGCAATCGGAAAAGTTATAAAAGTACACAAAAGAACTATAAAAAAGACAAAGACTATGAGAAGAAGACACTATTCGGCCCGTTCAGGACGCATGCTGTGCGCCCTGCTCGTAATGGCACTTAGCTTAAGTGCCTGTATCCGACAGAATGGATTATCCCAGCTGCGGGACGGTTTTAACAATCCACCCAAGGAAGCCAAGGTACGTACATGGTGGCACTGGCTCGACGGCAACGTTACCCGCGAAGGTATCACCGCCGACCTCGAGGCCATGCACCGCGTAGGCATCCAGGAAGCCACGCTTTTCAATGGCGGCATGGGATTTCCGGCCGGCGATGTGAAGTACATGAGCCCCGAGTGGCTGGAACTGGTGCACCACGCAGCCAGCGAGGCCAAGCGGCTGGGAATGGAGCTGTCCTTCCACAACTGTGCCGGATGGTCGTCCAGCGGCGGACCGTGGGTAAAACCCGAGGACGGCATGCAGACCGTTACTATCAGCGAGTTGAAAGTGCAGGGTGGGAAGATACTGGCACTCAGCCTGCCTCAGCCCGAGACACGGCTCGACTGCTACCGCGACATTGCCGTGCTGGCCTTCCCCACTCCACTGGGCGATGAGCGCATCAGCCATCTCAATTCCAAATCCCTGGCTCATCATGCCTACAACAATAATCAGATGCCCAGCCGCCCGCAGGTGGATGCCAAATCGGTTATTCCCCAGGAAGCTATCGTGGATCTGACAGCAAAGATGAAGCCCGACGGTTCGCTCGAATGGGATGCCCCAAAGGGCAGCTGGACCATACTGAGGGTGGGCTTCACCCCCACGGGGCGGCAAAACGCACCGGCTCCAGCTGAAGGGCGCGGACTGGAAGTGGACAAGATGAGCCGCACAGCCCTGGATCACTACTGGGCCGGAGCCATGCAGCCCATCATAGACAAGCTGGGTCCCCTGGTGGGCACAGCTTTCACGGGTGCCCTGGTAGATAGTTACGAGGTGGGCACGAGCAACTGGACAGCCGGCTTCGACCAGGAGTTCCAGAACCGGCGCCACTACGACATACGCCCCTTCTTGCCCACCCTGGCCGGATACTATGTGGGCAGCGGCGAGGTTTCGGAGCGATTCCTTTGGGACTTTCGTCTGACAATAGGCGAACTGACGGCGCAGAACTACTATGAATACTTTGCCGAGCTATGCCACCAGAATGGCATGCGTTTCCTCACCGAACCCTACGACGGACCGTTCAACTCTATGGAGGTGGGTGCACCTGCCGAGGTGCCCATGAGTGAGTTCTGGGTGGGCAGCAACTTCTTTGGTGAAAAGGCCAAGGTGGCTTCGTCCATCGCCCACATGAATGGCAACCAGATAGTGGGTTGCGAGTCCTTCACGGCCGACGGCAACAACAGCAGCCATCGCAACCATCCGGGCTTCATCAAGGCTCTGGGCGACCTGAACTGGACAGAGGGCGTGAACCGCTTCATCCTGCACACGAATGCTCACCAGCCTTGGGAAATCGGACCGGGCTTCAGCCTGGGACAGTTTGGTACGAACTTCAACCGCCACAACACGTGGTGGGAGCAGAGCCGCCCATGGATGGACTATTGTGCCCGCTCGCAGTTCCTGCTGCAGCAGGGCCAGGGCGTGCAGGACATTCTGTACTTCATGGGCGAATCCACGCCCAACAACGGTACGTACCGGGGCGACATCCGCGAGGCAGGCCTGGACTACGATGCCATCGGTCCCACTCATTTCCAGGAGCTGACGGTTCAGGACGGGCTCATCGTCTCCGGCGTGGGACGCCAGTACCGCATGCTGCTCCTGCCGCGCAATGAGATGCTCTCCCTCACAACGCTCAAGAAGGTGAAGGAGCTGGCCGACGGCGGAGCTGCCATTTTCGGCCCCAAGCCCACATTCTCGCCCAGCCTGGACGGTTATCCACAGGTGGATGCAGAATATGCCTCATTGGCCGAAGAGCTGTGGGGTGCTGATGATGCTCAGGTTGCCACGGCCAAGATACGCAATCTGAACCTGGCCGAGTCGCTGAAGGCCACTGGCCTGCAAGCCGACTTCCAGGGCGGCAAGGGCGACGATCGCCTGCACTATATCCACCGCCGCACCAAGGAGGCTGAAATCTACTTCGTCTCCAACCAACAGAAGGACTTCCGTCGTGTGCAGTGTGGTTTCCGCGTCAGCGGCATGGTGCCCGAGTTGTGGAACCCGCAAAGCGGCAGCATTACCCCCCTACCTGTATGGGATGAGGGGAACGGACTGACGAACATATCCCTGGACTTCAAGCCCGAGGAGGCCTACTTCGTAATTTTCCGTCCACGCACGAGCAGTGACCGCCAGTTCACAGCTTGCACTGAGGAGATGACTCCTGTACAGAACAAGCCCATAAGTGGCTTGGCCATCGTAAGGGCCGAATACGGGCAGCAGCAGATACCGGGCCTGAAGGATGTCACCGAGGCCGTACAGCGTCGCGTGAAGGATGGCAAGCTGGAGGTTTGGGCCAACAATGGGCTGGCTGGCGAGGATCCAATCTACGGTACGGTGAAGTACATGCGCGTGACCTACTTTACGGGCAATGAGCGCCATCAGGCCACCGTGCGCGAGGACAGCCGGCTGAATCTGCCCCTGCCGGGCGAGAAGGGCGAGCTGCGCATCGAGGATGCTTTCTACGGCCGCATACCGGACGGTGTGAATCTGGTGCGTACTCCCAAGCCCGTGGACATCACGGAGAGAATCCGCAGCATGGTGCAGAAGGGGCACCTTACCTTCCAGGCCAGCGAGGTGATGGCTCCGCTGCCCGACTACGTGGAATCTCTGGGCGAGCCGCGCCTACACATTATATATAATATATCAGGCGTGCCCTACGACCACACCTACACGGCCGACCGCACGGTGGATTTCACTCATCAGACAGAGCAGCCCAGTATCGTGCAGGAGGACGGCAAGTTCTACTGGCTGACGCCGCAGCCTGGCCGCATAGCGCTGACCGACGAGAAGGGCCGGCAGCACGAAGCCACTGTGGAGAGCGTGCCCGAGGCACTGGAGATCCGAGGCAGCTGGAATGTGCACTTCCACCAGAAATGGGGCCGCGAGTGGGACGAGACGTTCCCCGAGCTGATTTCGCTGGACAAGTCGGACAAGGAGGATGTGAAGTACTTTAGCGGAACGGCCATCTACACCAAGTCCTTCAACCTGCCAAACACACTGACCAAGAAGAACCTGTGCCTGCGGCTGGATCTGGGCCAAGTGTATGTGATGGCCGAGGTAATCCTGAACGGAAAGAACCTGGGCCTGCTGTGGAATGCGCCCTATGACGTGGATATCACCAAGGCTGCCCGCACGGGTGAGAACAATTTGGAGATCCGGCTCACGAACCAGTGGGTGAACCGCCTTATCGGCGATGCGCGCCTGCCGGAGGACAAGGTACAGAATGGGTGGCCGGAATGGATGCAGCACCCAGATGTGCCGCGCCAGAGCGGCCGCACCACCTTCGTAGCCTTTAAGTTCTGGAATGCCGATTCCGAACTCCTGCCCGCCGGACTGCTGGGTCCTGTGGTGGTGAAGGCCTACGCCAAAGAGAAGATCAATTAGGAATATTCCCCAAAGAATTCTTTTAGGTCCTATACCCCCCTGGTAACCCCTGAAACGAAAAAGAATAAGATAGCGATGAAGATGAGAAAGAAAAGTTTGCTGATGGCCTACCTGATGTACCTGTGTGCAATGCAAGTAGAAAGTGCTTGTGCACAGGACATCAGGCAAGCCAGCGACCTGATGACTTGCCAGCCCGGATGGGATATCTACCAAGCCGGCACTTATCGCTATGGTCCCAGTTTTATTCTGAATGACGATGCCAGTATTGATGCGTGGTTTGCCGCTTCGGGCGACACGTACGGACTGCGGTATTACAACAGTTCGAAAGCAAGCACACCTGTTCAAATCATAACCGCAAAGACAGTGGGACAGATGTTCGAGAGCAAGGTGGATTTCTACCGCCTGAGTATATGTTGTCCCACTTGGAGCAGACCCACCGGAGAGTACGTAACCATATCGGTCTATGCTTGGCGTAGCACCTATAGGATGAGCATGCTTCAGGAGCCGCTTTACTCCAAGAAGGTTGAGATGACCGACAATATGTGGATAGACGGGTACTACAGCTACGAAGCCGAGGCAGATACCAGCATTCGTTTCCCTGCCGGGAAATACCTATGGGTGCTCAGCGAACCAAGCGACTACGCCGGTGTATGGTACTACGCCTCCGACAAGGTCTCCGGCCTTTCCTGCCAGGCGTTCCAGAACGGCAAGTCCGTGAACGGCACATACATGATGATAACGCAGGAACCGGGCACATCCCTCTACTGGGACTGCCCCACCTACCAGCACAGTTCCGACGGGGGCCAGACATGGAGCCGGGAGGTGAAGGCCCTGTTGCCCACCCAGGGTTCGCGCGACCAACTATCGGCCTGCGACCCGGGAGTAGTCCGTTTCGGAGGCTATTACTATCTGGGCTATACCAGCACGGAGAATACTGCGGGGCTTGACAATCACCTGTATATGGCCCGCAGTACCAGTCCCACCGGTCCGTGGGAGAAATGGAACGGAAGCGGATGGGGTGGCAAGAAGCCCCAACCGGTTATCACCTACACGGGCAATCACGACAAGTGGGGTTGCGGAGAACCCAGCATGATTGTGCTGGACGACATCCTCTACCTCTATTATTCCTGGAACGACGCAGGCACCACCACACGTCTGTCAACTGCCCCTGCAACGGATGAGAACTGGCCTGCCGCACTGACCAGAGTGGGCACTGTAATCGACAAGAGCAACATTCCGGCGGCCGACCATTGCGATGTAAAATACTGCGACGACATAGGCATGTTCGTAGCAGTGCATACCGCCCAGCGCATGACGGCCAATGCATACATAAACGTATGCGTATCAACCGACGGACGCAAGTTCCGCAGCATCGGCAAACTGCGTGGAACCACACAGCCCGGCCTGCACAACTGCGGTATGTCGGGCGACGAAAAGGGGCATATACAGTTCAGCCGTCCCCAGTTCATTGCTTACGCCTATGGCATCGGCTCATGGGGAAAATGGAATACGTATCTGCAGCCCCTCCAGTTCAACGAGGCCCTTATCTCGGGAATCACCGAACCCAGGGCTTCGCAGACAGAACAGGCCGCCCATAACCTGCAAGGCATCAGGATAGCCCACCCCACCAAGGGAGTATATATAAAGAAAGGTAAAAAGATATTAGAGAGATGAGACATATTCTGAAACAATTGTCAGCCGCCATAGTCTGCATGGGGGTTCTGTCCTTGCAGGCACAGAGCGTCACCGGATTGAGGATCAACGAGGTGATGTCGGCCAACGTGGACCAGTTCCTGGATCCCAGCGGCAACTACGGCGGCTGGATAGAAATCTACAACGCATCGAACAACGCATCGAACCTGAACGGGCTATGGGTGAGCGACGACCCAGACAATCTGAAGAAGATCCACATCACTACCAGCACGCCTGTACCGGCTCGCGGCACGGCGGTGCTGTGGTTCGGGCACCACGACGTGATGGCCCTCTCGCAGCTGGAGCTGAAGCTGGACTGCGACGGCGGTGTCATCTGTCTGAGCTCCAGCACAGGCTATCTGCTCGACAAGGTGGAGTACCCGCCCGCCATATCGCGCACAAGTTGGGCCCGCACGGCCAACGGCGGACGGGAATGGCGCTATGCCGTAACGCCCACACCGGGAAAGAGCAACAGTGGCAGCCAGTATGCCAGCGAGCGACTTCCCGCCCCCAAGGTGAGCCACGACAGCCAGATATTCACCCGTTCCATGACGGTGAACGTAGAGATACCGCAGGGGGCAACCTTGCGCTTTACCACCGACGGCTCTACGCCAACCCTGGAGAACGGGAAGACAAGCGAGACGGGCGAGTTCACCATCATCAATACACGCATACTGCGCCTGGCTCTCTTCCAGGACGGTATGCTCAGCAGCCCGGTCATAACACGATCGTATATTCGCAAAGACAAGTCCTTCAACCTGCCTGTGGTCTCCGTCGTCACTGACCCAGACAATCTCTATAGCGATAAATACGGTGTCTTCACGAAAGGAACGAACGGGCGCCGGGGCAAGGGAACGGACCAGTACTGCAACTGGAACATGAACTGGGACCGCCCCATCAACCTCGAGATACTGAGTCCCCAGGGCGAGAGCCTAATGAATCAGGAGGGCGAACTGAGCCGTTGTGGCGGTCACAGCAAGGGATTCACGCCCTTCAGTTTCAAGTTTAAGGTTTCCAAGAAGTACGAGCAGCAGAACTACCTCACCTACCAGATGTTTCCCGACAAGCGCTACCTAAAACACAGGGGTCTGCAGTTCCGTTGCGGCGGCAATGACTACCACGGACGCATACGCGATGCGGCGATGCAGAGCCTTGTACGCACCAGTGGCATGGATATGGACCTGCAGGACTACCAGCCCGTCTGCCACTACATCAACGGCCAGTACATGGGCACCATCAATATGCGCGAGCCGAACAACAAACTGAACATTTATGCCAACCACGGCCTGGACGAGGACGAGATAGACATGTTCGAGATAGACTGCGACTCCTGTTATATACAGATGTGCGGCACGCGCGATGCTTGGCAGGAACTGCTGGAGGCCAGCGCACAGGCCACCTCAGACGAGGGCTACGAGCGCATACAGCAGATGGTGGACATCGACGAGCTTTGCAACTACATGGCCGTAGAGTTCTATCTAGGCAATACCGACTGGCCTCAGAACAACTGCAAGGGGTGGCGTCCCATCCGCGAGGGCGGCAAATTCCGCTTCGTGCTCTACGACCTGGACCTCACCTTCGGCACGGACAATCCATTCCAGACCTTCCCTGGGCGCCGTATGTACACCTTCTGCGAACTCTTCGATGTACCTGGCATGCCCGACCGCAGCCACTTCACGCGGCAGGTTGATCTGGTGCCTATCTTCCAGAACCTGCTGAAGAACAAGACCTTTGCACGCCATTTCCTGGATGCCCTTTGCCTAGTGAGCGGTTCCGTTTTCGAGAACACCCGTTGCCAGACTCTCATAGACAGCTACGTCTCCCTGGTGTCGCCCATGCAGACACTTCCCAGTGGCTACCCGAACCGTAGCGACTCACCCGAAGGGTCTGCCTCTACCCTCAAGACACAGCTCCAGGGCCGTGCCTCTGTGATAAACCAAGCCATACAGAGCACCTCGGCACTGAGCGCCAGCCAGTCGCGTGCATTACCCATCAAGCTTAGCTCCAATACGCCCCATGCCCGCATCCTCGTGAATGGGCAGCAGGTACCAACCAACCGCTTCAACGGCACTCTCTACCGCCCCGTAACCGTACGGGCTACGGCACCAGAGGGATGGGTCTTCAAGGGGTGGAGAAACGGCAACGTACTTATCTCCTCGGAGGAAGAACTGACACTGGGATACGTCAATGTGCACCAAAACCTTGTAGCCACCTACGAACGCGATATATCGCAGCCATTGGCACGCCCCGTGGTCATCAACGAGGTGAGCGCATCGAACAGCGTCTTCGTGAACGAGTACTTCAAGAAGAATGACTGGGTTGAACTCTATAACACCACCGAGAAAGACATTGACCTGGAGGGCATGTACCTCTCCGACAACTTGCTCAAACCTTTGAAGTGGCAGATAACGGCCCAGGGCAGCCAGGCCAGCACTATCGTGCCCGCAGGCGGCACATGCATCATCTGGTGCGACGACATGCCATCCGAGAGTCAGCTGCATGCCCCCTTCAAACTGGCAAACGCAGACAGTGCCCTTGTCCTGCTCACCAGTGCCGACCAGGCATGGGCCGACACACTGATCTATTGTGCCCACGAAGGCGGCGAGTCCGTGGGCCGTTTCCCTGACGGCGGCAGCCAGCTGTACCGCATGTACCGGCCATCAATAGATGCTCCCAACCGCATGAACCTTTATACTACCCTATGGCAGGAGCCCCAGACACCCAACTCTATCGGGCAGCCAGCCCTGGCACAGGCCGAGGGAGGCCTGAGCCTGCGCTGCTCCCGTGGCGTTCTTTTTGTGAAGAGCGAGGATGAGCCCGACCTGCTGCTGAGTATCTATACCACCGACGGCCAACTGGCCATGCAGACCGACCTGCATACCGACGGCGGGCACGCACAGGTGCAGCTCACCACCCTGGCACGTGGTTCGTACGTGGCACGCCTCTCTGACTCCCAGGGGCGGCAATGCGCAGTAAAATTCATCCGTTAGCCTTCCTTACGGCTATAATGGGCAATGCACAGCAAAGTTCATCAGGCTTATCCAACAAACAGGGACTAAGGTACGGCACAAGCCTTGCAGGGTCCAAGAAAAAGTTCTACCTTTGCAGCAAGAAACAAAAGAGCTTATGAAAATAAGCAGAATTAGAAATTTTCATGGCAAAAAATTTGGTCAGTTCGGTCAAACTTCCTATCTTTGCCTATCCGCAATAGGAAATTCCGACCATTCAAGTGGCAGAAAAAGCTATAACTAACAATAATTATCAGTGCCTGGCGGCGGGGAAATGGGTCAACACGCCGCATGGGCCAAACAAACAGAAGACCCATGGAGATTCTATTATGAAACACAAATTACTTCTCCTTCTGGCAGCGTTTTGCATGACGGGCATGGGAACCCTCCGTGCCCAGGATGTCCCCGCAGCCGGACAGGACAGTCAGGGCTATTGGCAGCTTGCCACAGCCCAGGACATCGTGTGGTTCTCGAACTTCGTGAACCAGGGCGGCAGCAATGCCAGCGCCAAGGCCAGGCTGATTGCCGACATCGACATGACGGGCATCAACCTCTTTCCCATCGGTATGTACGCCAACTCAGGCGGAACGCAGGTGAAGTTCTCTGGCCGGTTCGACGGTCAGGGCCACGTCATCAAGAACCTCTACCAGGAGGCTTACGACTACTACGAGCTGGGGCTCTTCAGCCGTACCGAGGGAGCCACACTGGAGAACTTCGGTGTCATCAATGCGACCATTATCCAGCACCGCAGCATCCGTGCCGGTGTTATCGGCGGTGAGATTTACAACTCTACGGTCCGCAACGTCTTCACGGGCGGCGAAATCACCGTGCAGAGTTTCCTCGACGAGGGTGCTGAGACCAACAGCGATGCCAAGGACAATCAGATTGGCGGTATCGCCGGCGAGTCGAACTCGACCACGATGACCGACTGCTACACAACCTTCGACTTCCTGAGCAACCCCAATGCCAGCAACGGCAGCTTCGTGAACTGCTACCAGGGCGTAGAGAAGATTGACGATAGCACAGGCGAAGTACTCATCCCCGCCGTGACCAAGGAACAGGCCGCCAGCGGTGAGTTCTGCGTACGCCTGAACGCAAAGCCCGGCAGCAAACTGTTGCCAAGGCCTACCTACTACCAGAACCTGGGCGAGGATCCCTGCCCCGTGATGAATCCCGAGCACAAGCGCGTTTATGCCAGCGGTAGCGTTAACTGCGGCGGCGACCTCGAAGAGGGCGGAACCTGGACCTTCTCCAACACCCAGCCCACCGACTGGCCCGCACACGACTTCGACGGCGACGGCCTCTGCATGAACTGCGGAGCCGACCAGTACTTCTTCCTGCCCGCCGAAGACGGATGGTACGAGGTGACCACAGGCGAACAGATGCGCTACGTCAGCCGTCTCGTCAATGCTGGAACACTCTACAACGGCATCAAGATCCGACTGATGAACAACATCGACATGAGCAACGTAGGCAACTTCCCCCCCATTGGAGAATACAACGACAACGGTACCAAGATCGGCTTCCGCGGCGAGTTCGACGGACAGAAGCACATCATCAGCAACCTGAACGTCTTTGTTGACAACGGTCAGGAAGCAGGGTTCTTCAGCCGTGTTAACAACGGCGGCTACATCCACGACTTCGGAATCATCAATGCCGACATCACCAACGCTGCAGCCATCCGCGCAGGTGTTGTGGCCGGCGAGATTCATGCCGTTACCGTGAACCGCGTCTTCACAGCCGGTTCCCTCAGCGTAAGCACCAGCCACGCACAGGCCGGCGGTATCTCGGGTGAAGGCGCAAGCACAACCTTCAACGACTGCTACACCACCTTCGATGGGCCTCTCACCAACGGACCCGGTGCCCTGAACCGCTGCTACAGCGGCGCAGACGTGGCCGAGCAGGCTCCCACCGGTGCACTCGCCTGGCGCATGAACGGCAACTCGTTCCAGAATCCCCTCTGGTTCCAGAACCTGGAGGGCGATGCCGACGAATGCCCCGTGCTGGATCCCACACACGGTATAGTATATAAGGTAAGCGACGAGGAATACGCCAGCGCAACCACCGCCGAGGAGTTCCAGAAGATGATGGAAACCCTCATCAACGTGGAGAAGGCAGAATGGGAAGAGGCTAAGGCATCGGCCAACCTCATCACCACCTATCTGAGCGAGCTCGACCAGCTGAAGGGACTCAGCTATGAGGAGTTCCTGACCGCCTATGACAACCTGGCTCCCCTGCGCGAGGCCCTGAACAACTCCCTGGCTGCCTACCAGGCCTACCAGGCCAAGGTGGACGAGGTGAAGCAGTATCTGGCTACACACGATGATTTCTCGGGCGAAGACCGCGACAACCTGGTGCTTTACCTGAACGAGACCTACGAACCGGGCGAGAACGAACTGTTCCCCAATGGTTCCTATTCTTATATCATCGAGGAGCGCCAGCTCAACAACAACGTCATCAAGCAGGAGACCGCCTACGTGCAGGAACTCCTCGACATCGCTATCGCACGCGGTTACGGCGATGGTGCCGAAGTCACCAAAAAGCTGGCTAACGCCAACCTGGCCGACGGCTTCAACGGCTGGACCATACAGGGCGTACAGGACGGCAACGGACAATACGGCGACAGCTATGCACGCCTGCTGCGCAACGGCAACTCCAACGATGCCTATCAGACTCTCGGCGACCTGAAGCCCGGACTCTACGAGTTCCAGATGAGCTCCTACACCGAGCTGGGCGACTGGACCACTCCTGCCACCTACAACTACGGCGGCGGCTTCATCTATGCCAACGACGCTGTGAACTACATCAAGCCCCAGGGCGCAGAACTGATGCCAGAGGAAGTATATGAAACGCTCAGCGACGACGAGAAGAGCCACCTGCGCGCCGTTGCCAACCCCGACGAGATTGATGTCGCACTGGGTTACAAGCCCGGCGACGTTACGGGCGTGGCCATCATGTTCGGCCGCGGCGTATGGAACAACCGCGTTGTGGTGAACATTGAAGACAGCCTGACCGTGGGCATGACCTTCGAGGGTGCCGTCGGACGTCGCAACGATATGTTCCTGGGTGCTGCCAAGCTGCGCTACCTGGGCACGATGGACAGCCAATATGCCACCGAGGCACTCGATGCCGAACTGGCCGACATGGTTGCCGCTGCCAAGCATATCGTTTATGACTACGTAGCCGACTACTATGCTATGAACGCTACCGATGCCCCCAACTTCACCAAGTCTCTGGCCGACGAGCTGAAGGAAGCTATCGCTGCCGCAGGCACCGTAAGCACCAATGCCGACAAGTACGCCCTGACGCAGACCTTCGGTAATATCTTCCAGGGCATCTGGGAGAGCAAGAAGATCTACACAGAAATGGCACAGCTCAACGAATCTGTAATGCACACCTGCGAAGATGTGCTCGGAGACGATCCTGCCGCATTCAACAAGTTCGTTGAGGAGACCTACGAGCCCATTATGGCTCTCTTCGAAAATGGTTCCGCTTCCAATGCCGAAGTAGAGGCCAAGATTGAAGAGCTGAAGAGCAACCACGTATATCAGCTGCAGCAGGGTGAGGAGCCCGAGGAGATTGATGGCGTTTATCAGATTGCTAATGCCTACAACCTCATCTGGTTCTCCTACCAGAGCAACAACGGACGTACCAACCTGAATGCCGTACTCACCAACGACATCGACATGAAGGAAATTGGTAACTTCACGCCCATTGCCCGCCATCGTGATGCCGATGTCAACGGCGATGGTATCGGCACCGTATATAGCGGTACCTTCGATGGTCAGGGCCACGTCA
The DNA here is from genome assembly GCA_946407895.1 of uncultured Prevotellaceae bacterium. GTDB lineage: Bacteria > Bacteroidota > Bacteroidia > Bacteroidales > Bacteroidaceae > Physcousia. Next base: position 26,108 of record CAMJQA010000019.1, on the reverse strand, counting down.
TCAAGAACCTGACCGTAAAGACCTACGACGGCATCGAGGCCGGCTTCTTCAGCCGCTGCCAGGGTGCTACCGTACGCAACCTGGGCTTCGAGAACGCCTCTGTTGAGAACCTCTACACCTATGGCGACGGTAACTCGCTGGGCATCCGTGCCGGTGTACTGGCCGGTGAGTTCTACCTGGGTCTCATGGAGAACTGCTGGAGCTGTGGCAACATCAAGGTTGAAGCCACTCACGAGCAGAAGGGCGGTATAGCCGGCGAATCTGCTCAGAGCACACTACGCGGCTGCTGGACCACCTTCGACGCACTCAGCAGCGGAGGCACACAGGTGAACTGCTTCGCTGGCATCGACGTAGAGGAACTGAACCCCTCTGGCGCACTCTGCTTCCTGCTGAACGGCGAACAGGAGACCATCGCATGGTATCAGACCAAGGGCGAGGACAAGTATCCCACTTTGGACAGCACACACAAGCAGGTTTACGCTCACGGCGGCCTCTTCTGCGACGGCATGCCAAAGCCCGAGACAACCTTCACCAACGAATATGCTGCCTATGAACCCGACGCTCATCAGTTCGGCGAGGACGGCATCTGTACCGTCTGCGGTTACAACGGTGCTACTGTAGCACCCGTTGACGGCTGGTACGATCTGGCATCAGCCCTGCAGCTGCGCTGGTTTGCAAACTTCGTAAATGCAGGCAACACAGGCGCCAAGGCTCGTCTTGTGGCTGACATCGACCTCGAGAACAAGCCCTTCTTCCCCATCGGCATCTACTCCGACGCCGGTTCATATCAGGGCATGGGCAACCAGGCCTTCAACGGCACCTTCGACGGTCAGGGCCACGTCATCAAGAACCTGAACGTAGAGGGTAACGGCAACGTAGAGCTCGCTCTCTTCAGCCGTGCCAGCACCTCTGCTCAGATTCGCAACCTGGGTATCATCAACGCCAAGGTAGTGAACACGCACCCCAACGACGGCAAGCGCATTGGCGTGCTTTGCGGCGAGGCTAACGGTACGATCATTGAAAACTGCTTCGTAGTGGGCGACATCGTGCTCGAAACCACCCACACCCAGAAGGCTGCATTCGCAGGTGAAGCTGCCAGCGGTACTGTCCGTAACTGCTTCACGACCTATGACCTCATCTCCAACCAGGGTACGCTGAGCAACTGCTTCGCAGGCAAGAAGGTGGTTGACGGCAACAACAACGTTATCGTTGACGTAGCTACCACAGAGAACCTGGCCAGCGGCGAGGTTTGCCACAGACTGAACGGCGGTGAAGAGGTATCGCCCGTATGGTTCCAGACACTGGGCGAGGATGCATATCCAGTACTGGACGATACGCACAAGATCGTCTATAAGACTCCCGCAGGCGCATATACAAACGTAGCCGAGGGCCTGGCCCTGAACGACGGTTCGGAGGAAAATCCCTTCCGCATCAAGGATGTAGATGACTTCTGCTCGCTCATCAACTTCCTGCGTCCCGGCAAGCTGAACAAGGTTGTGCTGGAGAATGACATCGACATGGATGCCGTAACGACCTGGATTCCCATCAACTGCGACCAGGCAGTAGCCGGCTACCAGAACTGGATTGACTTCGACGGTCAGAACCACGTCATCAAGAACTTCCATCCCACGAATACCGACCTGGCCTACCAGAGTATCTTCGGTATCCTGCACGGTACAATCCGCAACCTGGGTGTGGAGAACGCCGACCTTACCTGCACCTCCTCGGGCACAGGTATCCTCACTGCATGGCTGGGCCGTAACGCCAGCTACAGCGGCATCTGCGTCATCGACCACTGCTGGGTAACCGGTAAGCTGAACGCCGCTGGCTACGCAGGTGCTTTCGCAGGCGCTGTTGAAGGCGACAACTACATCCGCAACTGCTACGCCAACGTAGAGATTACCAGTGCCTCCGAGCTGACTGGCGGTATCGCTGGTCGCGTACGCGGCAAGCTGCAGATGGACAATGTCTATGCAGCAGGCAGCCACAACCACGGCGGCGGTATCATCGGAGGCGGCCAGCAGGCTGCTACACCCGCATGTACGTATAACAACATCGTGGTTTGGAACAACTACTTCGAGAACTTCGGCGAGACGGCAGCTGCCGACAAGATGACGAACGTTCAGTACTACAACAAGACGAACTTCGCCGAGCTGCAGAAGGCTGTTGTGGCCTGGGACAGCAACATCTGGTCCTGCGGCATGGGCGAGGGCGAGTACCCCGTGCTCATCGGTTCGGGCAGCACCAGCCTGGCTATGCCTACGCTGAACGTTGCCAAGGATGCCATCTACACCCTCACCGGCGTGAAGGTTGGCAATGATATGAAGAAGCTCCAGAAGGGCATCTACATCATCAACGGCAAGAAGGTTCTTGTTAAGTGAGAATAGAACGCTGAGCTTGCTCGAGTGTTCTACCGAACGGAAAGGAGCTCGAGCAAAGCTCAAGGTTCTTGTCAAGTGAAAACCCCTAACCTCCACATCAAGGGAGGAACCAAAGAAAGGCCCGCCGGATGGCGGGCCTTTCTTGTTATAATTAAAACGTTCTTAAAGAAACTGTCTGTTATCTTGAGCAATCCAGGAGCATGTTGCAGAAGAACCAGCAGATACCTCTGCCCAAGACAGGAAAGACGCCGAGAAAGACTTAGCGGGCACCCATAGAAAACAACGCCATTGTCTTGCCTGTTCTACGTCGTTGTTTTGCCAAAACAACACCGATGTTTTAGTCTTCCTGCGCCGTACATCCTTTACTCTATCACGACACGCGTCCATCCGTGAACGTCGGGTTCGATGCCGTACTGGATGTTGCGCAGCTTATTGTATAGCTTAGTGCTGACGGGGCCGGGCTTACCGTCCTTGCTGAAGACGAAGGACTTCTTCTCCTCCAAGTCATCGATGCGCTCGATGGGGCTGATTACGGCAGCCGTGCCGCAGGCTCCGGCCTCCTCGAAGGTAGCCAGTTCGTCCTCGGGAATCTGGCGGCGCTCCACCTTCAGGCCCATGTCGAGGGCCAGTTGCATCAGGCTTTTGTTCGTAATGGAAGGCAGGATGCTGGTGCTCTTAGGCGTCACATAGGTATTGTCCTTGATACCGAAGAAGTTTGCGGCTCCGCACTCGTCCATGTATTTCTTCTCCTTGGCATCGAGGTAGAACTCACAGCTGTAGCCCAATTCGTGAGCCATGTGGTTGGCCCTGAGGCTTGCTGCATAGTTGCCGCCCACTTTATAGATACCCGTGCCCAGGGGGGCGCTGCGGTCGTACTCGCGGATGATGACGTATGGATTGGTGGAGAACCCGCCTTTGAAGTAGGGCCCCACAGGCGTCACAAAGATAAGGAACAGATACTCCGATGCGGGATGTACGCCTACCTGTGCGCTGGTACCGATGAGCAGGGGACGGATGTAGAGCGTGGCACCACTCTCGTAGGGCGGGATGAAGCGCTCGTTCAGGCGAACCACCTTCTCCACCATCTCTATGAAACGTTCGGTGGGCATCTCGGGCATCATAATGCCTCGGCAGGTGCTCTGCAGGCGGGCTGCATTCTCGTCCACACGGAAGATGCGGACCTTCCCGTCCGGGCAGCGATATGCCTTCAGGCCTTCGAAGGCCTCCTGGCCGTAATGTAGGCAGGTGGCTGCCATGTGCAGGGGGATGGTCTCCTCGCTGCAGGTCTCTATCTCCCCCCACGCACCGTTGCGATAGTAGCAACGCACGTTGTAATCGGTTTTTATGTAACCAAAGGAAAGGTTACCCCAGTCAATCTCGTTCATAATGCTTACGTTTAGAATCTTTTTACTTGAAATTTGGTACAAAATTACAACTTTTCCTCCACATTGAGTAAGGAATTGCAATTTTTTTCTGCCTCATAAAGGCATTCGCGACAATATTTCATCAGTTCCTGAGCTTCGCGTAACCGTTCGGCCATCTCGTCCAGTCCTATTTCGTTCTTCTCCATCTTGGCAGCCAGCGCGTCCAGGCGCTGCATTGCCTGCTCGTAGGTAATATCCTTCATTTTACTACAATTGATTTAATCGTTCCGTTCTCTAACTGTGTTTCCAATTCTTCTCCCTCGCGCAAATCGTCGGCACAGCGCACAATGCGTCCGCCACAACGGGTGATGCTATATCCGCGCCGAAGCAGGAGTGCAGGATCCAGGCCCTCGAATCGCTGTGCCATAATCTCCAGCCGGTGGCGCTCGCGCTCGGTACGTTGCTGGCAGGCGGCTGTGAGCTGCTGCCACGTCATGTCCAGCCGATGCTCAGCCCGCTGACGGAAACGGTCGAACATCAGGGGGATAGTCAGCGAAAAGCGTTCCAGCCGTTGGCGTTCCAGCACGATACGGTTCTGTGCCATACGGTTGATACGCTGCTGCAGGTCGTCCAAATGCGCAGCCTCCTGGGCCTGATGGTCGATGAGGAAGGCCGCCGCAGCAGTAGGTGTCTTCACCCGAGTGTGAGCCACATAGTCCAGCACCGTCTCGTCCCGCTCATGCCCTATGCCCGTAATGACGGGGATGGGAAACTGTGCGATGCAGCAGGCCAGGGGGTAGCTGTCGAAGTCGCTGAGGTCGCCCGTAGCGCCTCCGCCACGTATTATAACCACAACGTCCCACCGGTCAGCCTCGTCGGCCACTTGCTGCAGGGCCGCAATGACCGACTCCTCAACATGCTGCCCCTGCATGACGGCGGGAAAGAGGCGCGTCTGGAAACAGAGCCCATACTCGTTACCGACCAGCTGATTACAGAAATCGCCATAGCCCGCAGCCGTAGCCGACGATACGATGGCGATGCGTTTAAGCAGACGGGGAAGCGGCAGCTGCTGATTGTCGTGCAGGATGCCGTCAGCCTCCAGCTGCAGCAGAATCTCCCTGCGGCGGCGGGCCATATCGCCGAGGGTGTAGGTAGAGTCTATGTCTTGTATATTCAGGGCATAGCCGTACTGCTCGTGGAACGTAACGCGCACCAGCAGCTTCACCTGCATGCCGGCCCTAAGCGTCTGCCCCGTCTCATGCTGAAAACGAAGGCGCAGAAGATTATAGGTACGCGCCCAGCAATTCACACGGGCACGCGCTATAATCGTCTGCGCCTTGTCATCTTTCTGTATGAGTTCGCCATAAAAGTGTCCGCCATATCCGGCCGCGGCGTCGCTGAGTTCGCCCTGAACCCAGTATTCATCGTCCAGTGCCTCGTCCAGCACCTGACGGACAATATGGTTCAACTCATAAAGGGTCATCCGAGGAAGCTCAGCAGGATACCTGCAGCCACGGCAGAGCCAATCACGCCGGCCACATTGGGACCCATAGCATGCATCAGCAGGAAGTTGCGCGGGTCGGCCTTGGCACCCTCCACCTGGCTCACGCGGGCGGCCATGGGAACGGCACTCACACCGGCGGAGCCGATAAGCGGATTGATCTTCTCCTTCAGGAACAGGTTCATGAACTTAGCCAGCAGGACACCACCGGCCGTACCGCAACCGAAGGCCACGATGCCCACGCACAGGATGCTGATGGTCTGGAAGTTCAGGAATGCCTCGGCTGTAGCCGTAGCACCTACCGTTGTGCCCAGGAAGATGACCACGATGTTGTTCAGCTCGTTCTGGGCAGCCTTGCTCAGACGCTCCACCACGCCGCTCTCCTTCATCAGGTTACCCAGCATCAGGCAGCCGATGAGCGTAGCAGCAGATGGCAGAATCAGCGATACGATGATAGCCACCACGATGGGGAAGACAATTTTCTCCTTCTTGCTAACGGTACGCAGCTGGCTCATGCGTATCATACGCTCCTTCTTCGTAGTGAGGGCACGCATGATGGGGGGCTGAATAACAGGCACCAGGGCCATGTAGCTATATGCGGCTACGGCGATGGGACCCAGCAGGTGGGGAGCCAGTTTGGTGGTCAGGAAGATGGCCGTAGGACCATCGGCACCACCGATGATACCGATAGATGCAGCTTCCTGCGGATTAAAGCCGAAGACATCCATCTGGGTAATCAGGAAGGTGGCGAAGATTCCTATCTGGGCAGCAGCGCCCAGAATCAGGCTCTTGGGATTGGCTATCAGGGGGCCGAAGTCGGTCATGGCACCCACGCCCAGGAAGATAAGACAGGGATAGACACCCGCCTTCACACCGATATAGAGCACATCGAGCAATCCGCCTTCGGCCATTACATGCCGATAGCTGTGATAGAAGGGGCTCTCGGGATTCAGGAACTCATCGTTCCACATAGACGTATGGAACAGGCCGGCACCGGGCAGATTTGTCAGAATCATGCCGAAGGCAATGGGCAGCAGCAGCAGGGGTTCGTACTCCTTCTTGATAGCCAGGTAGAGGAGGAAGCAGCCGATGCAGATCATCACCGCGTTTTTCCATCCATCGCCCACGAAGAAGGAGGTAATACCCATGTCGTTCCAGAACTTGGCCAGTGCATCGCTCATATTGAAGTCGGCAGCCATCAGAGGGGTAGCCGACATGAACAGCAGGGCCAGAATGCTGAAGAATTTAATCTTGCTTTTCATAATGCCTCTTTGCCTATGCCATTTCTACCAGGGCATCTCCGCTCTGAACCTGAGCGCCCTGCTGAACCAGAATTGCTTTCACCGTGCCATCGAACTCGGCCGTGATGTTGTTCTCCATCTTCATGGCTTCCATGACGAGAACCGTCTCTCCGGCCTTTACCTGCTGACCGGGCTGCACCAGTATCTTGGTGACCGTACCGGGCAGGGGAGCCGTCACGCTGTTGGCACCGGCAGCAGCCTTGGGGGCAGCCTTGGGAGCAGCAGCTGGAGCAGCGGCAGCCTTGGGAGCCTGGGGAGCAGCAGCAGGAGCTGCTACGGCATCGGCCTGGAACTCTACGAGTGCATCGCCCTGGTTCACGCTCTGGCCTTCGGTCACACAGATGGCCTTCACCGTACCGTCGGCCTCGGCCACTATGTCGTTAGCCATCTTCATGGCTTCCATTACTACGAGCACCTCGCCCTTCTTCACCTTCTGGCCGGCCTTGGCTACTATCTTGGTAATCGTGCCGGGCAGGGGGGCAGACATTGTATTGCCCTGGGCAGCCTTGGAGGCAGCAGGAGCGGCTGCGGGAGCTGGAGCGCCTGCAGCGGAGGGCCGTACGAGTGACTTGTGAATGGCGGGAGCCTGACCGGGCAACTCTACCTCGTAGGTCTTGTCGTTGACGGTCACCAGCAGGGTGCCATTCTCCTGTTCTTCCACCTTTGTGGTGTAATCCTTGCCGGCTATCTTAAACTTGAAATCTTTCATTGTTCGTTACTTTCTTTGTTTCTTTTCTATATTTATTACAATCCCGCATTGAGCTGAGCATGCCATGCCGTATGCTCGTCCAGATGAATGGTGAGCACGCCGCTTTCCTCGTCGTGCGCATTGTTCATGTACAGATACAGGGTGGTGGCCACGGCAGCCATGTCGGCATTATATTCTACCGTATGGGGGTGGGGCTCGCCATCGTCCTTGGATATCGACTTAGCCGGGGCTGGTTTCTTCTCCAGGTCGGCAAAGACTACGTTGAAGACCTGAAGTATCAGCACCAGCAGGACCAGGATGGCAAACACCACCCCGATGCCCATGCCCGTCATTAACCAGGCTGTAGTCCAATTAGTAGCTAAAATCATCTTGATAGCATTTTAACGGGTTTACAGAGGAATATTGCCGTGCTTCTTGGCGGGATTCGTCAGGCGCTTGTTCTCCAGCTGTGCCAGGGCGCGAATAATGCGGAAGCGGGTATTGCGCGGCTCGATGACATCGTCGATATACCCATACTTGGCTGCATTATAGGGGTTGGCAAAGAGGTTGGTGTACTCGTCTTCCTTCTCCTTGATGAAGGCCTTGGCCTCTTCCACCTTGCCTTCTTCCTTCAGGGCCTTGGCCTCCTTGGCATAAAGCACGGCAGCTGCACCGGCAGCACCCATCACGGCAATCTCGGCACTGGGCCATGCGTAGTTCATATCGCCGCGCAGCTGCTTACAGCTCATCACGATATGCGAACCGCCGTATGACTTACGCAGCGTTACGGTTACCTTGGGCACTGTGCACTCGCCGTATGCATAGAGGAGCTTGGCTCCGTGCAGGATTACGGCATTGTACTCCTGACCCGTACCGGGCAGGAATCCGGGAACGTCCACGAGGGTTACGATGGGTATATTGAAGCAGTCGCAGAAGCGTACGAAGCGGGCGCCCTTGCGGCTGGCATTGCAGTCGAGCACGCCGGCCAGCTGCTTGGGCTGGTTGGCTACGATACCTACGCTCTCGCCGTTGAAACGGGCAAAGCCTACAATGATGTTCTTTGCGAAATTGGGCTGAACCTCGAAGAACTCGCCGTTATCCACTATACCTGCGATAACCTCGTACATATCGTAGGGCATATTGGGATTCTCGGGGATGATTTCGTTGAGGAAGTCCTCCTTGCGGTCGATGGGGTCGGTGCATGCCACACGAGGCGTCTTCTCCAGGTTGTTCTGGGGGATATAGCTGACGAGCTGCTTAATCATCGCCATGGCCTCCTCCTCGGTAGATGCTGTAAAGTGCGTCACACCCGACTTGGTGGAGTGTACGCTGGCACCGCCCAGCTGCTCCTGCGTAACTACCTCGCCCAGCACGGTCTTTACCACAGCCGGACCGGTCAGGAACATGTAGGACGTATTCTCCATCATCAGGGTGAAGTCGGTCAGGGCAGGACTATAGACGGCACCGCCTGCACAGGGCCCCATGATGGCAGAAATCTGCGGAATGACACCGCTGGCCATGATATTGCGCTGGAAGATCTCGCTGTAGCCGGCCAGGGCGTTGATGCCCTCCTGCAGACGGGCGCCGCCCGAGTCGTTAAGGCCGATTACCGGGGCACCAACCTTCATGGCGATGTCCATAATCTTGCAGATCTTGCTGGCCAGCATCTCGCTCAGCGAGCCGGCACTAACCGTAAAGTCCTGGGCAAAGACGTACACCAGACGACCGCCTATGGTACCGCTGCCGGTTACCACTCCGTCGCCCAGATAGTGCTTCTTCTCCATTCCGAAGTTCGTACAGCGATGCTGCACAAACATGTCCATTTCCTCAAAGCTACCCTCGTCCAGCAGCATGGCTATACGCTCGCGGGCCGTATATTTGCCCTTCTCGTGCTGCTTCTCAATAGCTTTTTCGCCGCCCCCGATACGGGCTTTGGCACGGAGCTCTACAAGCTCCTTAATCTTTTCTGATTGAGTACTCATTTATTTTGAAAGTTAATATAAAAATGTTTATCCAATTTGCAAAAACGGCACAAAATTAGCAAAAAAAAGGGGAACAGCCTATCATTTAGCCTAAAAAAATTGGATAATAGGCCGGTAAATGCGTAATTTTGCACCGCCAGAAGGAAAGCGAACCCGTTTCGCCCCCCTTTTTCAACAAAAAAAGTACCCAAAGATACATTATAATATTATATGAAGAAGTTTTATACCGGTTTTTATATCCGGCTCATCCTGCTCCTACTTTTTGCTCCTCTTTTTACGCTCCGTGCCCAGGATGCCCAGTACGACATTCCCATGTCCGGCATTGCCAAGCGCGACCCCTTCGTAACCGTCGACCGCCGGGCCGGACGATACTATATCATCACTCCCGCACGTGCCGACTCCGACTCGGCTATGGCACTGGAGGCATACGAGAGCCGCGACCTGAAGATGTGGCGCCGCCTGGGCCTTGTCTATCAGGGCACTGAGGGGTGGATGAAGAACGTAGTGCGCGGAAAAGACCACTGGTGGGCGCCCGACACCTACTACTACCGGGGCCGCTACTATACGATTGTCACGCTCACCAGCCAGAAGCTGGGGCGCGTAAACTTCTGCACCCTGCTCAAGGGGGGCAAGTCGCCGGCCGACACCTATCGGAACGTTTGGAAGGACGGGGAGGCCATCAGCCTGACGCCCTACGGCCACCAGTGCCTGGACGGCAGCCTTTACGTCGACGAGGAGAAGCGCCCCTGGCTCGTATATAGCCTGGAATGGAACGGTGCACAGGTGCAGGACCGCATTGGCGAGACGTGGGCCATACGGCTCAAGAAGAACCTGAAGGGGAGCATTGGGCAGCCCATCCGCCTGTTCCGGGCCTCGGAAGCCGAATGGACGGGCTGGAAGCCGGGGGTGGAGGACATAGTGGATGCGCCCTTCCTGTGGAAAGACCCCCAGAGCGGCCACCTCATCTGCCTCTGGAGCAGCTTCAACGGAACCTACTGCGTGGGGCAGGCCATCAGCCGCAGCGGGCGCATCGAGGGGCCCTGGGAGCACCTGCCCGACCCCATCTACGTCAACGGCGGCCACGAAATGGTCTTCCGCGACCTGCAGGGCAACCTGAAGATGAGCCTGCACCACGACAACAACAACGCCCACCTGAACATCGTCGACATTGAGATTGAGAATGGAATAATAAAACGCCGGACTCACGGAGACGCCGGAATAACGGAATAACGAAACACCGCGGAGTCACGGAGACGCCGGAACACCGAATTATGATTCAGCAGAAACAATACATCCCCACCGAGCTGGGCACGAAGAGCATAGGCCGACTGCTCTGGCAGTACGCCCTGCCGGCCATCATAGCCATGACGGCCAGCAGCCTGTACAACAACGTTGACCGCATCTTCATCGGGCAGGGCGTCGGTCCGCTGGCCATCAGCGGCCTGGCCACCACGTTCCCCTTCATGAACCTGAGCGCCGCCCTGGGCGCCATGGTCGGCGTGGGCGCCAGCACGGTCATCAGCGTCCGGCTGGGGCAGCGCGACTATCGCACGGCACAGTTCGTGCTGGGCAATGCCATCACCCTGAACATCATCATCGGCCTGCTCTTCACCATCGCCTGCTGGCCCTGGCTCGACCACATCCTCTACCTCTTCGGAGCCAGCCAGGCCACCATCCCCTACGCCCGCGAATACATGCAGGTCATCCTGCTGGGCAACATCATCAGCCACAGCTACTTCGGCCTGAACGCCATCCTGCGGGCAGCCGGCCATCCGCGCGCAGCCATGAACTGCACCATCCTGACCGTTGTGCTCAACACCGTCCTCGACCCCCTCTTCATCTGGGGCCTCGGCATGGGCATCCGGGGCGCGGCCGTGGCCACCATCCTCAGCCAGGGCGTCAGCCTCGTCTGGCAGCTCTGCATCTTCTCCCGCCCCACCGAGCTGCTGCGCCTGAGGCGGGGCATCTTCCGCGTGCGGCCCGACATCGTGCGCCAGACGCTGGCCATCGGCATGAGCCCCTTCCTGATGAACAGCTGCGCCTGCCTGGTAGTGCTGCTCATCAACCGCGGACTGCGCACCCACGGAGGCGACTATGCCATCGGGGCATACGGCATTATGAACAGCGTGATGTTCCTCTTCACGATGGTCGTCATGGGCCTCAACCAGGGCATGCAGCCCATAGCGGGCTACAACTGGGGTGCCCACCAGAACGACCGCGTATGGCGCGTGCTGCGCTACACCATGCTGGCCGGCACGCTGGTCACCACCGCCGGCTTCCTCATCGTGCAGTTCATGCCCCACCTGATGGTGCGGGCCTTCACCAGCGACCCCACCATCTCGCAGATAGCCGTACGCGGCTTCCGCATCACGGCAGCCCTGTTCCCAATCGTGGGCGCCCAGATTGTCATAGGCAACTTCTTCCAGAGCATCGGCCATGCCGGCAAGAGCATCTTCCTCAGCGTCAGCCGGCAGATGCTGTTCCTCATACCCCTGCTCATCATCCTGCCCCGCCGCTGGGGGCTCGACGGCGTATGGGCCTCGCATCCCATATCAGACGGCATCAGCTTCTTCGCTGCCGCCGGCATGCTGTGGTGGCTGGTAAGGAAGGTTCACAGGAAGAGCGCTTCGACAAGCGAAGCGGCAGAGCCGAGCACAAAAGTTCAGGAGGTTCGGGGATGAAACGGATAGGCCTGCTGAGCGACACCCACGGTTATTGGGACGACCGCTACCTGGAGTACTTCGAGCCGTGCGACGAGATTTGGCACGCCGGCGACATCGGTTCGTTCGAGCTGGCCCAGCGCCTCCAGGAGTTCCGCCCCCTGCGGGCCGTCTGCGGCAATTGCGACGGAGGCGACCTGCGACGCATGTTCCCCGTCAAGCTTTGCTGGGACTGCGAGGGTGCCCAGGTGCTGATGACGCACATTGGGGGCTACCCCGGCCGCTACGCCCCCGGCATCCGCCAGCAGATCTATGCCCGTCCGCCCCGCCTCTTCATCAGCGGGCACAGCCATATCCTCAGGGTGCAGTACGACAGGCAGCTGGGCCTGCTCCACATCAACCCCGGCGCCGCGGGCCTGCAGGGCTGGCACCAGGTGCGCACCCTCGTCCGCTTCGCCGTCCGCGACGGTGCCTTCCAGGACCTCGAGGTTATCGAGATTCCGCGCTAAGGGGGGGGCTGAATCATTTCACAGGGGCGCTGCAGCCCGTTCCCACAGGCTCGAGCGAAGCTCAAGGCTGCGATTAAGCGAGCGCGGAGCGGAATCTTGTTCCGGCTCGGCCGAGCGTGAGCAGGCTCGAGCGAAGCTCAAGGCTGCGATTAAGCGAGCGCGGAGCGGATTGTTGTTACGGATTCCTCTTGGTGTTGCCATAATTCTTTTGCATGTTAAAGTTGAAAATCATAAATGTCCAAAGTGAATAAGTTATAACTGAATAAGTGAGTGCCATTACGGCAACTCACTCATCAGTTTCCTGTACAGGCCATACTTCACCTTCTCAACGACAGCATCGCCGATAAAGCGGGCAATGGCTTTCGATGCCGCAGGCTGCGAACACCCAAATACCTCCATGAACTGTTGCGTACTGAACTCGTCGGGCAGCTTGCGGAAACAGTCGTCATAGCGCGTGGTGCGCCGGTGCTGCACGAATTCCTTGTTCTGGTCGGCAAAGTAGTTGTGGGCCATCTCGCCGAAGAAGAACTGCTGGCAGCGATACTGAATCTCCATAGCCAGGCGGCAGAGGCGGCGGTCCCTGTCGTCCATCGTCAGCGTCTTCTGCTGCTGCCACTCGTCCCAATGACGCATCAGTATGAAGGGCAGCGACACGCCTATGCCGTAATACGGTATTCGCTTCAGCAGGGTGCGGTCGGCCTTGTCGTCATTGAACTCCGCTATCTCCAGTCGGGCCGACTGCCACTCGTAGGTTTCGTCGTTCAGCGGCTCTATGGGCAGCTCGCCCTCTACCTTGTCGAGCCGGTAGGCCCAGGTTTGCAGCGTTTCGTTGGCCGAGGGGTCTGCCTGCTGGTGCCGCCTGGCCATACCCTTGTCGGGCAGGGGAATTACGGCCAGGCGGGTTGACATTCCCGTGCCGAAGTTGCGCTGGTTCACCTTGCGGTGCAGGGCGTATGGCGTGCCGGTGTAGATGAAGTTCCAATAGACGTTGAACATGCCCGTAACGCTTTCCTGGTTGGCATACATCTGCCCGTCCTGCTCGTTGTGGAAGGCCTTCAGTTCCAGTATCTCGCGGTCCTTCCAGTCGCCGCCCTTGTTCTGCTTGGTGACGTTGTCCAGCTCTGCATCGAACGAGAACATGTGCAGGTTCAGCGACCTGCCCTGCACCGTCTCAACGGCGGCATTCATGTGTCGGATAAACTCGCCTGTGGCCGTGCGGGCCGGATGCACGCGTATGCCCACCACAGGCCGCTTCAGTGCCTCGCCCTTCTGTGCCTTCGTGGAGGTGGTGCGCTCCGTGCGGTCCTCCTTGTATCGGTTCACGGCATCAATCAGGCACTGGTCGGCCTGTATCATCGGGTCGGCTATCTTCCGGTAGAACTTCTCCACGATGTTCTTGCCCGCACCCGGGTCGCCGATGATGAAGATGCAGTAGTTCAGCCGGCGCACCAGCTCCGGCTCGTACCAGAAGCGGTACCACGCCCGGGTCATCAGCGTGCCGTAGAGTGCTGCCGCCGAGAACCACACCGCCGCCAGCTTATGGGGGTGCACGTTCAGGAAGAGCTCCCTCAGGCAGGGGTAGTGCTCTGCCATCTCCTGCAGCTCCCGGGCCCAGGCATCAAGGGGCAGCGCGCCGTAAACATCCTTGTTGCCAGCTGCAGGTGCCGATTGTGCGTCCGGCTCTGCCGCCTGGCCCGGCTTGGAATTATCCAGCGCGCCGGCCGCCCTGAGTGCCTGTTGCATCCGGCGGGGAATGCCCCTGAGGAAGTCGTAGCCCTGTGCCGACTTCACCGTCTGTGCCACGTCCTCGCCCCGTTCCTCAACAATCTGCTTCACGAAGGGCGTCTGGCGCAGAATCCGCTCTATCAGGCGGGCATTGTTGTCGGTGATGTAGCGCAGGTGGTCGGCCAGGATGAGGGATGTGCGGTGCCTGTCGCCCTGCTCCACCTTACCGTCGCCAAGCCAGGCCGCTACAATCGTCTGGTACGGCACGCCGTGGTAGGTTTCAGGGGCGCAGACCCCACCCTCAGCCCCTCCCCTTGAAGGGAGGGAGGTTGCTGCGCCTCCATCGGCGGCATCTCCCCCGCAGGCATTCCCCACCCCTGTAGGGGCGGGGTCAGTTACTATCGTAGGCTGGCTATGGCCCAGGCGGTACGCCTCATTGTATCGTTCGCCGAAATCCCTGTTCTCATACGCGAACAGCTCGTTGTCGATGTACAGTATGTCCGATTCCTTGCAGATGAACGACATGCGGCTTGCATCCTTGCAGCTCTCGTCAACCTCCACACCCAGCAGGCGCGCCATCGCGTGCTGGTTGTCAATGAGATTGCCCCTGCGGGAATCGGCCTTGAATACAATCTTCAGCCCCTTGCCGGAAGGTGTGACATAGACGAGCAGGATGCCCAGCGCCCTGAGGTCGTGCACCTTTAGCCATGAATCATAAACCCCACGCGGGCTGTCCACGTGGTCCACATCCATCACCACCAGTCCGTTCAGGCGTGTGGCTGCCTGTTTGCGCCATCGGCCCGTCTTGCCGCCCTTGGATGTGGTCTCGTCGAAGGTGGCCTGGAAGATGAAGGCCGGCAGCTTCCGCTTCAGCCTCTGGTCACCCGTCTGTCGGAATCCGTCAATCAGCTCCGAGGTGTAGGGCGCTCTTACAAGCGCCCAGAACCTCTCGGCTGTCACTACTTCAGTTGGCAGACTGAAGTTTCGTTGATAACAAAACATTTGTCAATCTTGCTTGTCAGGTTGTACAACTCTCTCCTTACGTCAATCAGTCCTTTCGTCTCGAAGGTGAGCCAGGCCGTCACCTTTCTCTCCTTTGCCGCAAAGCGCACCTTCACGTGCTCCTCGTCGAGCAGGAACTCGCCCTCGGGCATCTGCGGCTCGCCTATCTCCATGTCCCGGGTCAGCTTGGCCAGCTCGCGGCGGAAGTAGGCCGCCTTGTCGGTCACATCGTCGGGGCACTTCAGCTCAACGCACGTCAGCGGGTTCTTGCCCGAGGTGATGTACCTCTTCGACTTGCCCACCTTCTTCACCTCCCTCTGGCTCGGTGCTCCCTGGGCCTGGGGGTCAACCTCTATCGAACCGTCATCATAGATGCGGGTGTTCGACTTGAACGATTTCTGCAGCTTCCTCTTTTCCATAGTCATGCCATGTTAATTTTGTCGATGTAGATAGTAGTAGCCTGCATCTGCTCACCGGTCTGCTGCGACATCCAGTCGCGAACAACCATAGAGCACTGCACCCTGTAGAAGTAGTTCTTGTCGTACGTGGGACAGTTTACGGCGCGCTCGCCCGTCACCTCGCCCAAGAACGTGTCAATACCATCCGTCAGCTTGAAGGTAACGGCATTCATCACCTTCTCCTGACCCGTCTTTCTGTCGGTGTACTTTCGTGTGGAAAGTGCCGACTGTTCCAAAATCCTAACAGTCTTTTCCATAAATCTTAAACTTATATACTATTAAACTCTTGTGCCTTCTCCTTTTGTCGTCTTCCTTGTTTCGATGGTGCAAAGTTAATAAGTATATTTCTATCTGAAGTAAGCAGAAATCCACTGATTTATAGCATGTCCGACATGTCCGACAACCTTCCCTGTTATTGTCCGACATGTCCGACCAAATGTCCGCTCAGATGGATAAAAAAAATGAAGAGACTCCTTTTGGAATCCCTTCGCTTTGGTATAAAACGAATGTAAGTTTATTGTTCGTTTTTCTCCTTTTCTATTTCAGCCTTCAAGGTCTCCAAGTTTCGGAATAGCCCCTTATAGGCAATTTCATATATACGGTTAGCCTTCGCACTACCAATCTTTTTGCTGATACCCTTTGCCCACATCTCACGAAGTGAAACCACTTCTTTCATCTTTCCTTGTCGCCATAGGCTTTTTTCGTCAGAAATAGACTTAGACAATCGTCTCTTGAACTTTTCCCACTCTTCCTTTGTGCCATCGGGGAACAACATAGGATACCACTCCATCATCTGCTCAATGAACCCCGTCACAGATAGTTTTCCGTGTGCTACCTTTGCTTCTTCAATGGACTTTACGATATAGTACCACTCACTCTGTACTGCTGGGTTGATACGCATCGCTTGCGGTTCACCATACATGATAGTGGCATCGCCCATATCAATAGCTGCAGCTATGGTGTCACGGAGCTTGGCGAGTCGGGCATTTGAGTCAAATAGCCTTTCGCTGAAGATGATGTTACGCAAAGGTTCTTCCTCTACTGGCGAATTATTGGTTTTCTTGCCTGCTGGCGTGCCAAAATGAATCTCCCCACCATCATTATAGAAGAAGTTGATGGTAGCACCCTTGAAGGACTTCTGATGCTCCAGCACCCGAGTAAGCAGTTCGTCGATAAGCCCCGTCAGACAATGCCAGCCAAAGAATGCATCAAGGTCGCTCCGCTCAATTCTGTCACTATAAGCGATGCAAAGCAGACGGATGAATTTCTCTTCGTCAAATCGCTGTGTGGTGTTGTCAAAGCAACGATTCCAAAACACAAAGAACTCTGCTTGCCGATAGGCTTGCAATATGGCATCACGTCTATTCCTGAGAAATGTAACAAGAGCCTCAACGTCATTGGGAGACACGTTCAGGCGCATCTCTCTCCAGAAAGACTCGACAATCTTCTGCCACGACGCTCCGCTCAGAAATTTCATCTGTTCCTGTTGGAAGAAAGCCTTGTAGTTGTCCTGCTGAACGGCAGGCAATGTATTCTTTGTATCGCTTATCGTTATCATGTCTTTTCCTGCTTTTCTTTCTGTCGTTTCTCAAACTCCTGCTTCAATCTATACAACTCCGACGAATGGTCGGCAATATCCTTCCGATAATCCTTATAATAGGTCAGAATCTTACGGAACTTCTTATTGTCGGTCAGTTCCTCAATGTGGTTAAACTCATTCTTATAGATGATAGGCAAAAGCACCTCCCGTTCATCATCCGTCAGGGCTGCCATTTCTTCTCTCCATTTTTGGGTATAGCCTAAATCCTCAAAGAAGAATCGGAACAGAAGGAATGTCTCAGGCATCAGAAGCAACTCCATATATTCCTCTTCGTTGCGTCCAAAGGCTTTCTCAAAGAATGACACGCCGCGTCCAATCTTTCCCTTGGTGGCATTCAGAATGGCCTGAACTGCTCTAACATACTTTTTGTTCCAATATTTGCCAATGTAATCACGATCGTGGCTATGTTCTCCGCGTATGGGATGAAATTTCATAGGAAATGAGTAGATATTCACGTCCATTTCCTCACACATGTCAACGTTAATTTTCATGCGATAATACAAATCAACAGGTTTGTCATTGAAATTATACAGCAAATAATTGGAAAATTCACGTAATCCATGTCTTCTGCTCATTTCAATGGCCTTCCTGTATTTTGGTTCTGTCTTTACATCGTCGAAAGCCACACGAAGCGGACGGACAGGTATCTGCTCCAATATTGAAACTATTTCATCTGTGAATAATCGGGCATCAACACCCTGGTTGAAGTCAACGAAGCGCAAACGTCCTTTGAGCCGTTTGTATTTCGCCTCAAAATATGGTGCAAAATCCTTATAAGTTGCTATCAGTACATCACGTCGACATGTGTCTGGATGAAGCAAATGGTATTTTTCACGAAGAGCCAGAATCTCTGTGCGCATCTTCTCGCTAAGACCTCTGTAGTTGTTGATTTCCTGAAGAAGTTTGTAGCACTTGCGTACGTATGCCCTGTTATTGATGCCAAGTCGCAGGTTGCGAACAGCAATCATATACTGATTGGGTTCGGTATATTTAGCACCCACAGTAAAGCCGCAAGATTTGATGTCTTCGATAATCTCTTTTAGTTTGGGCGATGCCAGCACGTTGTTATCCATCAGCAACAGGTTCTGCTGTTCGCCGTACAAACGTCGGGTGCGTTCTATACGTTCACGCAATGGGATGTATTCCTGATAGCGTGGTTCAAGTGTCCAGACGGCACAGAATCCGCACTTACGGATACATCCACGAGTGGTGTAGCTATAGTAAGAGCCTCCGTCGGGATATTCATAATCTATCTCGTCAAGGATGGAGTAGTCAAGTGGTAACTCATCAATGACGTAGGGATTATCCTCGTCAATATCTTTGTATGGTGTGTGCAGCGTTCCCAGGTGCGGTTTGATACCAGTAGCTTCTTCAATCTCCTTGGGTTGAATAGAAGCCAGCACACCACCTACCATCAGGTTCTTTGGGTCTTTCACCATCATCTTTGCGAACTCAATGGTTTCAATGGTGATGTCCCAGTAGAAGGTGAACAGCGTAGTTACACCCACCCAATCCCATCGAGGGTGCTTCTTGTACTCTCCACTATGATAGAACTTCTTGAAATGTTCTATCCAAGGATATATGAAGATGGCATCATCAGAGTCATCTATGCCGATGTTTTCCAAATCCGTTTTTCGCCGATAGCGTATGTATGTCGCAATCCGATTAAAGCGCAGTTTCCAGTCGATAGTGTCATCCACCTTTGTCAGTTGTGTAACGCACTCTTCCGTTATCTGACGGATAACAAACTCCGAGAGGTCTCCTTTATAGAAGACCACATCGTCGCCCCGCAATCTGAAATAGGTGGCCAGCTTCATCAGGCCAATAGGAGGGAACTTGTTCTTATAATTCGGCTCTAACAGTAAGACCCTCCGATTCATTTCGTCAGTTCCTTCTCTATCTTTTTAATTAACCCTTCGCGCATATCCTCGTCGGCTATGGCATTGTAGATGGCATTATAAACGGCATTGATGACATTCTTTTCCTTCACACCGAACTTCTTGTAGAGCACATTATCTGTTCGCAGTTTGGGTTGTTGCTCATCGGGGGCAGGATCTGTCGCGCCATCGGCTACGACTGTCGGATATTGTGTATCACCATCGGCAGTACCTGTCGGGATTGCTGAAGCTGTTGGGAGTGTCGGTTCTGGTGTAGGCAAAGTACCGTAGATAAAGCCCAAAGGTGAACCGTTTTGCTCTGTCTCTTGCTTCTTTCTCTCAAGTTGCTGCTGGGCTTTTTCCTTGTTCTTCTTGAAACGCTCATAGTCCTCATTACTCTTCTGGATCTCTGTTTCTGAGAGGAATGAACCTGTCTCACGTTTCTTTTCTATATCCTTTATCTTCCTGTCGTTCTCCGTGATAGCTTTTATGTTCCCACGAATACCAGAAGCTTCATTGCACAAGTCTTTCAACACAAGAAAATCTTGTCTTACTAAGCTTTCAAATGTGCTTCTATACTCACACTCTCGAAGATAATCACGACGTGCATCTGGCATCAGTTGGTTTGTCTCAACATGAAGTTCCCCAAAGAAGTATTGTGCAAAACGCTTGTCGCCTTCTGCCAAAAAGAAATTGCGACAAGTACGTTCGTCGCCAACTTGTATGTTCTTGCACCTCAGTCTTATACCATAAGCCACATTGTAAGATGGTATCTGCCCAGGAAGTTCAGATATAGAATACCAACCCCAATAAATGAGGGTTCCATCCGAATTTCTTTTATCAAAGATTTTTATGCCTTTGATGTCGTATTCTCCATTTCGGTCCTTATCCTTAATATTACGTGCGTCTTTTATTTTGGTTGTATAGCTCTTGTATATCTGTTCTTCGCTGTGCTCATCACCCACGTATATGTTATATGTGTCGAGGGTAATTCCATTCTGCTGCACATATCTTTTTATCTGAGAAGCAAACACTCCAAATTGAGTAGGATAGTCAACAGGTGACACCATCGACAGATAATCGCGGATATTATTCACATCCAGCAATCGGTCATCTGTGACGTTTTCCATTATCACCTTGAAGTAATGCTTGTCAGCAACTTCTGGTTGTTCTTCAAACGATGTGCAATCATCAATAACGTTTCCTGCTTCACTCTCGTCAAGCTCGTCATCAACAATACGATTCATCTTCGCTGCATCCCAGTGCATCAGTGTTTTTACCTCTTCTCCCTTATAGGATGTCTCAAAGGTGAGTGTGGAGCAATAGCCCAAACCTCCAAGTCGGCCAATACCTCTGAATCCCTTGTGTTGTCCTCGCCTCTTTTGCGATGTAGCCACGTCTTTCAGCGTATCGCGATTACCAGCACTCACACCTGTTGCAGTATCTTCTATTTCGATACGCCTCTGGTTGCGGAATATTCTTACGTGTACTTCGTAGTAATCATTTTCTTCCAAATGCTGTTCTCTTGCGAGGTCTATCTGGTCAGCCGCATTCTGAATATATTCACGGTAGATGCAGCGGCTATCCTCATACATACTTCGTGTGAGAGAATCAATAACGTATTTGCCTATTCTTGCCATATTTCTGATTAGTCGTTATAATACTTGTAAATGGGTAGTGGGAAATTGATGTGGAGCATCGAGCGGAACACGGGGTTCTGAATGATGTATTCGCCCTGCTTCATTCGCGTTAACATGGTCTTATAGACGCTGGGGACGAAGCGGAAATCCTCGCGGGTTATCTCTATCGCATTGGTGCGTCCGAAAGCCTGTGTAGCACAGTTGCCTTTTACACGACGGTGAATGTCGCTCACAAACTGCTCAGCTCCGAAAAGAACGATACCGAGCGAGCGTCCTCGCTCTGTAATGTCGAGCAACTGATGGAGGATTGGTGAAGACTTGGGAACATCACTTGAAGCGTACTTGTTCAACTCGTCTATGAAGATGATGATGCGGTCAGGTATCTCCTCGTCAGGGCGTTTCGATGCTCCGAGTTTCAGGTTATACACAGCACGCATTACGTCACCAAAGACAAAGCCCTGTGACTCTTCATCGAGTTTTGCAACATCAATCACCATCACGTCGTTCTTATTGATGTTGGCAATCTCGTCACGCAAGCGTACACCGTCACCTAATTGGTTTGTGAACATCTGGCGGCACTTCTGAAAACTCTTATTAAACAGGCGATAAAACTTACGCCAACTCATAACTGAGATTTCCTTTGAAGCGTTTTTCTTGTCGGCTTGAGTATAGCTGTGTACTACGTTTTGGAAGTCTTCCCAGGTCTCTACACCATTAAAACTGCCGCTATTCGCCATAATGAAATTTACGATACTCTCGATAGTTTCGTTTGGATCATCCACGTTGGCAAATAATAAGTCAAGACATTCTTTGTCCTCGTCTGTCTCAAATAGATACTTATACTGCGCTGCTGTCTTGTTTGCCAGACGTTCCTTTAGAACGCTTTCCTTTTCGTATGTGTAGGTAGTGTATTCCTTTGCATAGGGATAAAAATATTTCACCTGTTCAAATGGTTTCATCTCCATTCCCAGCAAGTCGTAAATGGGCTTGATAAGTCCTAGTTCTGTATTTCTTCCATTTTTCTGATCAATCTTCAGCAGGTCAGTTCCTTTAACATTCATCATGATAAATGCTACCGACTCGTTGCCCTTCATAGCATAGTCCTGTATGGCTTTCATCAGGAACATAGCGTAAGATGTTTTAGAAGCCAATCCAGAGATACCCGATATGTTCAGGTGTGCTCCTTCCGGCCCAATCAAGAAGTGGGAATTGAAGTACACGGGGAGTGTCTTTTGGTTTTCTCCGTCGTACATCTCGATATATCCTGCCGGTAGCGGGTTCTTGACGTCTTTCAAGCCTAGCGCCTCCATAATCTGTTCCTCATCTGCCAAATGTACTTGCCGGCCTTCTTGAACGGGGATGTAGATTCCCTTGTCATTACCCACCACCTTGCACTTCACATAGTTCATGCCTATACGTTCTGTGTAGGTCTTGGCATCGACATCGCCAAAGTCGCTGGAAATATAACCTGCCAAAGCACTGGGAGAATCTGTCATGTGTGAAATCTCCTCTACGACACCAAAAGTTTTTGAGTCATCACCATTGGCATCTTTTATATGGTCAACCACCACCACGTCAAAGGGTTTCAACTTCAAGTCCTTCCTCGTCCAAAAGGTAAACTCCTCAATAGTTGAGGGTTGTTTCTCGGTTGCTATTATTCGTCCTATTGTCTCCATATCTCAAAACAGATTGATGAATTGAATGTCACTTCTAAATCGGCTTTTGCAGTAGCTTTCAGCCATATATACAGGATATAGATGATTGGCCCAACGGGCATCGTTGCCGTAGCAAACAGGATTGCGTTCGTTGATGATGTTGGCAGTAATTGTGTCAATCTCGTCTGTCATCAAACCATTGTCGTTCTCACTTCCAGTCATCAGCATTTTCTCTATTTTCAGCACGCCCGAATAAGGGGTAGAAGTATATTTCCTTTCACGGATACGCACATACCAGATGGCGAAGTTCACATTTCCCCATTCCGCGCCAGGACTCCAAAGAAAGGCTGGTGTGCGATGAAACAGAGGGAGGCTGGCTATAGCCGCCGCACTACTCTGTCCCTTGTTGTCTTTCATTAGATTGGGGTTAAAACGCTTTGACACGCCGACCACATGACGGTAGTTATTGCGGATGCGAGCCAACTCCTTGTAGTCACCAGACTTCATAGGTTTGTATTGCACAGAGCCATCTTTTATCAGGTAGCTCTCATGGGTCAGCAAGTGCCTGCTCATTAGGTGGGCCACAATACGTTTCTCACAATCCACCATTTCATCTTGTATCTTGGCAACACCTTTGTTTTCTAGTGTTTCGCGTCCTTCAAGGCGTGTCAGATACCACAGCACCTTGCCAATCTCAATACCCGATTTCTTTAAAAGGGGTTGCTCGTTAAGCTTGTTCTTCAAATTGTTGAAGAATACACCATTGTCGATCCCTTCACCATTAGCAACCACAGGCAGACATACTACAGGATAAGATTCTTCTTCCACATGATGGAAATCGCGGAAAGTATAGTCATCGTTCATTTCTCTGCCACAGCAAGCCACTGAGACTTGTCCGCTGATAACGGGGAACACCTTTTTGTCATACTGAATATCATCAACCTTGTACACTCTACGCGAGCCGTCAAGGAAGTATTTGAAGAGCGGAGGCCCTTGACGGCATAACTCAGCTCTTGCTGACATATCGCGCATCTTCGGATCGTGTACACTCTCGGCATATTCCTTCATGTTGATATAATGCTCTTCGTCAGGGTCGTATTCTATCGGCCCTAACGTGTCATCGTAGCAGTACTTGAACGATGCGAATCGTTTACCCTGCGTTTCGTCTGCTATATAGTCGAGTATCTTACCCATGCTGCGTAAACTCTATTTCTTTGTTGTACTCCTGCAAAGACTGTCGGTTCTGAACAACCAAGATAATATCATCAATGCAGAACAGAGCATCAGTTTCTGGTTTGGCCCATTCTGCCAGTTCTGCGAAGCCTCTTCCACATGCAACTTCGTGTGACAACTCACAAAATCCCTTTGTGTCTGCCCACAACTGAAGGAGGCCAGCTGATTGTTCATTGGCCACCTCAAACAACCCGTCAATGTATTGATACGGGTTGCCAGCTTCAATGTGTAGTCTTATGTCGCTCAAATTTTGCATCGACAATGTCATCTCTAATATCACTTTTGCTCCATCGTTCTATACATTTGTGGGTACAAAGGTATGAAAACTTTTCAAGATTCAAGTAATACGAAAATCCTTATCCAAACGCCAACGGCTGTGAAACCTCGAAGCGAAGACCGAGTGCAGCGAGGATTCTAAGGAACATGCCTGCACCTGGTTCTACGCTGCCATTCTCGATACGTGAGATATACGACTTATTGGTACCTACACGCTGAGCGAGCTCCTGCTGGGTGACCTTCTCACGTTTACGTGCATCGCTGATGATCTGACCTACACAATAGGCGTATGCCTCCTTGCGGAAGGCCTCGCGTTCAGGCGTTCCCACCTTTCCAAAGCGTTCGTCCATCATGGCGTCAACGCTCATTATGTCATTTCTTTCCTGCATAATATTCCTTTTTTAGTTGTATTGCCTTGTTTATTTCCTTTTCGGGTGTCTTCTGTGTCTTCTTTTGGAAGCCGTTGAAGAGAATCACCACATTTCCATCATCGAAGATAAAGAACACTCGGAAGATGTTTCCACCATGCTCGGCGCGGAGTTCGTATATCTCGTCACGCAGGTATTTTACGAAACGGGCATTGACCCGCTCCTGCGTCTTCAGCATGTCGATGACGTAGAACACCTTACGGGCCTCTGCCTCATTGAGCGTGTCGATGAAGTCCTTGAAGTACGTCTTATACGCTGATATAATTCTTTCGCGTTTCATGCTGCAAAGATACAAAAAGTTTTCAAATCAAGCAACTTTTAATGCAAAGAAATTCCTTCAAAAAACAAAAAATCACCTTTTGGTGATGATTTTGAAAAGTTTTTAACGGACTACCACCTTTGGGCAGCGATGATGACTGCGAATGGAATCAAGATGTCAGGTGTCAGGAGTTATAAGTGAATAACTTCGGGTCCGACAATGTCTTTTCCTGTCTTTCCCTGTATAGTGTTGACTCCCTTTGAGCCTTGAATTAATACTGTTTTGTTAATTACTGTTTCTTATACTGCTTTTGTTGACTTGTCTCTCTGATCCGATTGACTGCTTTCCTGATTCTGTTGTCCCTTTTCCCGGGTTTGTGGACTTCATACTGGAAGCATTGACCTTTTCATCTGAGAATATGACTTCGTACTGGATTCGTTGACCATCCATGCGCAGCACCACTATGAAAAACACTCAGGGGGTGCCAGGCGGCAGGGGGCAGACAGCCCCCGAGAGTGTTCCCACAGGCTTCCACATAATCTTCTGCGGACCAGTCTCGGTGTGTGCCTCTGATGGTGTCTTCATACCGATGCTGTAGTGTGGACGGGTCTCGTTATAGAAGAGGATGAAGCCGGAGATACGCTCCAGCGCGTCCTGATACGTCTTGTAGTCGGCGCATACCTCAGCCCTGAAGAGATCTTCCTGCAATTCCTCCGACAGACGTCTCCAGTCCTGCCGGCAACCCGTGTTGAACAGATGCCGCAACACCTGGAAGTACTGGTTCATGCGCTTTGGCTCCTCTATGCGCTTCATGTTGTCACCCCAGCCCTCGGTAGCGGCTCGCAGGTCTTGTCCGGAAGCCCATTCGCCAAACGCCCCGTCTTCCTCTATCACTTCCTTCATAAACAGGCGCACATTCTCCATGTTGGCCTTGCACAGCCGCATGTCGCCATAGAGGTACAGCTTATAGTAGGGCTTCATCTGTTTGTGCAGGAAGTACCCGTAGTCCTCGTCCTGCCTGATGTGGAATGCCTGTCCCCTGAAATTGTCATAGCTCGTCACATCGTCATACATGCCGCCGCCATTCATCAAGTTTTCAAGGCGGCCAACCACGTGAGCCTGAATATATTCTTCTACGTTATATGTATCATTCATCTTTTTACCAGTTATATAATAATGTGTGCAAAATTACAAAAATTCCAGCACGTTTTGACGTGAAATGCAAAAGAAAAGTGCCCCTTCCTATGTGTTTTCCGTGAAAATGCGTCAATTTGCACTGCCTTAGTGCATTTTTTCTTTGTTTTGTGCACTCATTTAGTGCAATTCCTATCTCAGCTGCAAATATACGAAGAAAAAAATTCCATTTCGCACCGTTCACCGTTCTTTTTTGTGGCTATTCTGCGAGAATCGTATCAATCAGGCGGGTTTCTCTATCTCAACTTCTGGTAGCATGCTCCCCATTTGTTTCACTTCTTCGGTAGCTTCTGGCTGTCCTTCTGCATATCCTTCTCATCTTTCGCCACACGACGCTCCACCTTCTTGATATCCTCTGCTGGAGGCAGCGACTCA
>CAMJQA010000018.1 GCA_946407895.1 uncultured Prevotellaceae bacterium | reverse complement strand
CCGTAAGGTTCCCTTTTCATTAAATGGCGGAGAGAGAGGGATTCGAACCCCCGGTGCCTCTCAGCACGCCGGTTTTCAAGACCGGTGTAATCGACCACTCTACCATCTCTCCTAAGACCTGTTTCAAAGAGCATGCTCTCAAAAAAGCGGTGCAAAGGTACGAATAACTGACGTAATAACAAAATAATTGGCCAACTTTCTTTTGTTTTGCGTCCGAAATTATGCTGCATCCCTGTCATTGAGGGGCGTTGCGCAGGCTGTTCCCTTTTCGGTTTGCGCACACCGGCGGTAACATTTAGCTCAGCGTTAGGGGCGCTATCGCTTCACTGTCCGTGTTACTTTCCTTTCGCCCGACGTCAGGGTGACTACGTAGAGGCCGTTTCGGAGCACGCTCATGGCGTATGTGCCATAGCCTGCTTTGAGGGTGCTGCGGGCTACGAGGCGTCCCTGCATATCATGGATGGTCAGCTCTGCCGTATGTGGTGCAACAATGCTGAGCAGTCCGTGGTGCACGTTCAGTTTCAGTTCGTCGTCTGCTTGAGTCGGGGCTATGCCAACGTCGGAGCCAAAGCGGAAGAGCTGTAGCTGGCCTATCTGCAGTTGGTTGCCACCGTTCACCTCTGTTACGGTGAGTCTATAGTACTTGTATGAGCTTGTGGATAGTACGTGTGCGCCGTAGAACTGTGTGGCGTAGCGGAGCGAGAAGGCCTGATTGGTGATCGTGCTCAGCAGGTTCCATGTCTCGCCGTCGAGCGAGCCCTCCAGTA
Source organism: uncultured Prevotellaceae bacterium (assembly GCA_946407895.1). Lineage (GTDB taxonomy): Bacteria > Bacteroidota > Bacteroidia > Bacteroidales > Bacteroidaceae > Physcousia. The sequence goes on along the minus strand of CAMJQA010000018.1, from coordinate 53,539 downwards.
TCCATGACCGTGGGTCGCATTTTTCATCGTCCCTTGCAGCGGTCAGTGCGTACTCGTTAATTCTCTGTGGCTCGTTGAAGCTGAAGATTATGCTCTGCTTACCATCGAAGGCGGCGCGGTATTGTGTGGTGCGGTTCTGGTCGTTGAGTTTCTCCACGCCCTCCGTTGCGCTGGCAGGCTGTGCCGAGCTGCTTACCTCGTCCGGCAGGATTAGCGAGGGCGTGCCCGCTTCGGCTATGGCGGTGCCGTATATTTCCAGTTCTGCCATGCGTGCCTCTGGTCCGCCGCCTGTTGTAGAAAGAATATTCAGGTCGAGGCTGGTAAAGAGTTTCGACGAGGATATGCTGTTGGTAGAGCGCGAGCCTCGTGTGGGGAATTTGAGCGTGCGCTTCGACAGGGATGACTCCGTGCCGTCTGCCTGCGTGCCTGTGAGGGTCACCTCTTTCGGGTCGAGCTCGGCATCGTTGCCGCTGACGATGGAATAGGCCAGCACGCGGGTGGGGAAGGGCAGGTCGAGGTGGAAGGCCGCTGGCTGCACCGGCAGGTCGGCATAGCTATAGCCGTTTTTATCGAGTAGCGGAACCATGCGAGCCTCTTCGTCATTTGCGAAGCCGTAGAAATGCGTCAGGTCCTGGTAGAAAGTTCCGAAGTCAAGTTTGCCGAGCAGCTGTATCTCGCCAAGCCTGACGGGGGCACCTTCACGGGTATCGAAGGCGAACTTGAAGTGCTGGTAGGGGGGTACGCCCTCCAGCGCATAGACGGCTGTCGAACCGTCGTAGGGGAACTGCTGCCCGGCCTGCTGAGTGATTGCCGTCCAGGTGCGTCCATTGTCGGAGCCGTATAGTGTCCATCCATCTGGTCCGCCGGCTGCATTATCAACGGTCAGGGCATAGCCCGTGAGCAGGTATGAGCTGTTGGTCTGGAATATGAACTCTGCGGGTGCATCCATCTGGCCTGCGGTGTTGGCATCGTGGTCGCACAGCATCTCGAGTCCCTGGCTGGGCGTACCGCCGTCCGACGCAATATCACGGGGGTCAAGGCCTTGCCCGAAGAGCTGCCATTCGCTGAGCGATACGGCCTGCTGCCCGCCGTCGGGCAGGTCGAGTACCAGGCGGTAGTAGGTGTAGTCGCGGTCAGCGTTGACGTGGAACTGCATCTTCTGTCCCCTGGCAGAGAAGGAAACATCGGTGCGGCGGTCCAGGTCGTCCCACTGTAGGTGGCCCGTCGTAGAGCCTTGCAGCGTCCAGCCCGTAGGGTCGGCACCGCTAAGTCCGCTGAAGACGCTGTAGCCCTGCAGGCGGAAGGGCCAGGCCGATTCGTACTGCACCCATGAGCTGCCGTCCACCGCTGCGGTGGCCGTAATGTCGGTGAGCACGTCGTCGTCGGTCAGGGCGCTTATGCTGGCCGATGAGGGCTGCATTGAGGTAGTCAGGCCTCCGCCGTTGTTCGTCATGTCGGCGAAGACTGTGTTGTTGGCCTGGAACTGGAACCAGTTCAGGTACATCAGTTGTATGCGGTTGGTGCCCTGTGCCACCAGGTAGATGTCGTGCTCGCCGGCAATAGGGTAGTCGAGTGCTTTCGTGACGGTGGTCCACTCTCCTGCCTCTTCCATGTCGCCGCCCGAAATGGTGCACAGCAGCTGCCCGTCGTCGGGATGGTCGGCATATACCATAAGCTTGGCCGTGGGGCGTATCAGCTTCATGCGCACTACGATGTGCGAGGCCGCCTGGTGCGGGAAACTGACGCGCCTATAGCCCAGGTACTGCAGGTTCTGCATCGGTCCGGCCACGCGCGTGCCGTCGTCATCGGTCTGTGCGTTTACGGGCGTGCCCTGCAGGTAGCTGAATTGCTCGGCCTCCATGCGTTCGTAGGCGTTGCGGCGGTTCAGCACGCCCAGGTGGGCATTGAAGGCTGCGCTTACGGCTGTGAAGGCACCCACGCCGTCGGTGTTGAAGCTTCCGCCGTCGGAGTAGTTGAAGTCCTCTGTCGTTTTGTGCAGCCAGGCCGACATGCTGATGCCCTTCGAGTTACGGTTGTTCCATGCGTGGTAGGCATTCCGGGCCAGCCACGTGTAGTACTCGGGGTGGTCCAGGTCGGCAGCATAGCGGCGCACGTAGCGCATGAGTATGCCCTTGAAGCCCGTCAGGTCGCCCGTAACGGTCTGGCACACCTTCACGATGTCGTGGTTGTCGGCCAGGTTGTCGGCCGTCCACTTCATGATGGCATCGGCATCGTTGCGGTACTGCGCCTTGCCATAGTGGTTCCACAGCATGATGGCGGCACCCAGGCAAGTGCCCTGGTTGTAGGTCGACGACCATGTGTTCGACACCTTTCGCTCCTTCATGTTGTATGAGTCATAGACCTGGCCGTTGAAGGTGCCCGATTTTATATTATATAATATTGAACGCTCGCCCGCGTATATGGAGGCCGCCTTCTCGTAGTACGACTCCTGCCCCGTGGCCTCGGCCAGGTAGCAGGCACACACGGCGGCAGGCCCGTTCACGCAGCTGTTCGTGCCGTCGGGGCTGCTCTGCCGCCACAGCAGCGTGCCGTTGGCGTGCTTCTGTGCGCGGGCATACATCTTGTCGAAGTTCTGCTTGGCCCGCGTGCGGTACTCGGTATTGCCCGTCAGCAGGTAGGCCCTTACGCAGGCTATGCACATCCAGGCTATGTCGTCGTTATATTCGTTTCCGCTCCAGTCCGTGTTGTTTCGCTGGCAGAAGTTCTTGTACAGGTTGTCAAACATGGTGGCGTACTGCGCCTCACCGGTGGTCTCCAGCGCATCCAGCACTACCTCGAACATCTCGGCATCGCCCCACCATCCGCCGCGCCCGATGATGTAGCCCGTGCCGGCCTTGTGGTAGTAGTGGTTGCGCCACTTGTTCATCATATCGTCGCGCATGGCCTCGGTCAGCTCGTTGGGCAGTGGTTCCTGCGGCTCCACGGTCCAATGGATGCGCTCCTCGTCGGCTGTCTGCACGTTCAGCAGGAGCACTTTCCCGCCGTCGGCTTTCGACTCGGGAGCGCCCAAGGCCATGCGCCGAGCAGTGCCCAGATAGAGTATGTAGGAGTCGGTCGTCCCCTCCACGGGCTCCAGTTCCCACATGCCGCGCGTGCGTGCCGTGGATTGTGCCACCTGCCCCACCTGCGCATTAGCCGCCGTGGAGGTCAGCCCGCCCAGGTAGTAGCCCGAGTAGGCATTTACCAGGTAGAAACTATTGCGCCCGGTATCTTCCAGTCGCCATCGCTGCGCATTGGTGCCGGTCTCGGTCCATAGGACAGCGTTTGCGTTAACGTCCAGCTTGGAGTCCTGGGTGCTGAGTGTCAGGCCATTGCACACAAGGCGCACGGTCTGTCCGTCCTCCAGGGCGCGGAGGGGGCTGCAGAGTGCGATAACGCACAGGAAAAGAGAGAAAAAGCGTCTCATAATTGAAATAAATCTATTTATCTGCTGCAAAGATACAAAAAAAGTAGTGAATAGCGCATCTTTGTAAGACTATTTTATATATGGGAACCCGATAAAGTTAATATCTTTGCTGCAACTTTCTCCAAACGAAGGTCGTGGCAGGGCAGGGGGGTATCTGCATCCCGATTGCATCAAGTGTGGCAGGTGTGCTAAGGCATGTCCGCACAAAATGTGTGTACGGTATCGGGCCTGATCACTATTAGCCACGCCCTTATGGTTCTATTTAAATCATCCGTTTTTCCAAACACTGCATAGTTGCATTATAAGTATAGCCTAATATAGAGTTGTCCATAATCCGGGCAATGATGATGTCTATGACATTCAGGGGTACCACAAACCATTCTTTTGGTTCGTGCGACAGACCATCGTCATCAACAACAGTAACGTGGAACTGGACCGGCTTCAGTATCTGATGAACCATATCCTCGAACTTCTGGCTATGGAGATTGACTACCTTATATGTTGCCACTATCTTAACTGGAGCCATCAGGTAGGTTGGCTCATGGGCGGCATTCGCGACACGTTCTTCTACCGAGTTTGTGGAATAGCCTATCTTGTAGAGGTTCTTTTGCTCCTTAATTGTGGGGTTATCTGAAAGAGAACTTAGCACATAGATATATCCCGTCACCTTATCGTCGTTTGTGATATCGTCATTCGTAAAGAACTTGCTCTCTATTTCTTCCTGCAGTTCGGTGATTGCATAGCCACTGCCTACCACATTCTTCCGTAGTGTCTGAAGCAGGATGTCCGACTCTGTACCGTTCTCATAGATACATCGGGTACGGGCATCAGGCAGGAAATTGCTGCTCGTAATCCTCTCACCAATGCTTTCCAGTAATAACATCTGCCCTTCTACGATATAGAAGTGACCTGCTTGCAAGTTGATGGTTTTTGATATTCTGACCAGGCAGCGCTTCCCTTTCCTGAGGTCTTGATGAACCTGCTGAAAGAGCGGGCGATACTGTTCAAAGTCCGCACAGAGTCTGCGCTGGGCAACATAGTCTGCCTTGTTCCTGCTTTCCATGCTTTTCCGCATATCAGCGGGGATGTCAAACAGTTCGACCTCCCTCTCAGAGATATTCAGCAGCGGGTCGTTGAAGATTTCTTCCAGTTCTTTATCTATGTCCATGCGTTTACATCAGGTTCTTGTTCTTCAAGGCAGTCATGGCTGCCCACATCATTTTCTCTTTCAGGTCTCCACTGCGCTCAGGTTCCCGCCCGTGGCTATCTATCCAAGCCATTACCTCGGCCAGTTTCTGCCCCATACGGTCATCTGCAGTCGGTGCTGTTACTTTTGGGCGAACCCCATCCAGCAAGGGGTCCTCGAATATCGCTAATAGTTCTTTAGGCCATTCCACCATATCGATTTACTATTTGACAATTTACCATTTACAATTTACCATTTACTATTTCGGTGGTTCATATTCCAAGCCGGCCAGTTTTCTTGCTTTCAGGTTCCTCATCATCTGCAGGGCGGCAGCCATCTCTCTTACCTTTGGGTCTGGGTGATTAATGTCGGGCACCCTGCCGTCATGTTCTGCCACGTACTGTTTCAGTGGACCTTTGAAGATTGCGATGGCTTGTTCCAATGTCAGGTCGAACTTCTGTTCTGCTATCGTGTCCTGGATAATCTTCAGCGTTGGTGCATCCACCGACTTCGACAATACTTCGTATGCTCGCTGGAAGGGATTTATGGTGTCGATAAGGTTGATACTCAGTTTGTCGATGTTGATGAAACGATTGGCAATCTTTATCAGTCTGTTGCCCTCGCTCTCCTGTTCGCCATTGCCGGAGGTTTCAATGGGGTTCCCCTTCTCGTCAACAATGGAATTGCCTTTTATCATCGTGTCGAGCAACACCCGCTGGCGTACCTCTTCTACCTCTTCTTCCGACAGGTCGGGATAGCGTTCGCGAATCACTTTCGGCACCAAATGCTGGGTAATGGTTTCTGCTGTTGTCGAGCCACTAATCGCTTTTACAACCGTATCATCTTGCAGAATGGCAGCTTTCAGGTCGTCCAATTGTTCCTGGACAATCAGTTTCGTCTTTTCGCTCGAGAGTGGTTTCAATCCCTCCACTATCAGCGTGCGCAGAGGGTTCTTCGTCTCCTCTTCATCATCCTTCACCGTCTTGAAGTGCCAGCTTGGAGCCATCACCTGTTCCATCAGCAGCGAGGCGGTGATGGCTTTCAGGAAGTCGTTCACTGCCACTTTTACATCGCTCTGCTCGGCATCGGGCATCGCTATCATGTTCACAAACTTGGCAGTCTCCTTGCCTTCGCAGTCGCGTGTACAACGGCCAATAATCTGTATGACCTCAGTCAGCGAACCCCGAACACCTATCGTCAGGCATACCTCGCACCACTGCCAGTCGAAACCTTCTTTTGCCGTACCCAGGGCGATGATGATGTCCATGTCTTCACGCCGTTTCATGCGTTGCAGGTAGCCCTGCACCATGTTGCGCTCCTTTTGGTCGTCTTCTACCAAGTCGGCCACCTTCAGCAGTCGCCCGTCTGCTGTCCTGAGGTGATAGACACCTGTGTTATAGTCCTTGTACTCCACTTGGCCTATCGCCTTCATTATTTCTTCTGTCTCGGCATACTTGCCTATGCCTGTAGAGGCTCTGGCGTTTACGCTGGGGATATGTATGATGGTCTTCTTCCTCGTGTCCAGCACCTCGCGTATATGGTCCAGATAGTTACCATGATAGAAGTGGTAGCCCAGCACCAGGTTCTTCAGGTACTTGTAGCCGTTCAACTGCTGATAGTAGTTATAGGTTACGGGATAGAACCGTGCCTCGTCCTCCACCCTCAGTACTGGAATGCCGTCACCACGGAAATAACTTCCCGTCATGGCCACGATATGCCCGGTGGAGTTGTTCATCACGCGGCGCACCACATCGCCAAGGTTCGAGTTGGCATCGGCCGAGGTATGGTGGAACTCGTCGATGGCCAGCAGCGTATCGTTGAAGTCTTCGTCTGGTATCTCCTTCATGCCGTTGCGCAATGTGGCATGGGCACAAACCAGTATCCGCGCACTATTTTGATGAAAAAATTCAATGAAGCGCCCCTTCTTGTCCCTCTCGTTCTTTACGTCCGTCAGGTTAAAGTAGGGAGCGACTGTCCAGTCTGCAAAGAACCCGCCGGGCATCAGCCTCGTATTCTGGAACGACCGCCCGATGCTCTTTTCCGGCACAGCCACCACTACGCGCTTCAGTCCCTGATGCTTCAGTTTGTCCAGGGCAATGAACATCAGCGCACGGCTTTTGCCGGATGCCGGGGGAGCCTTAATCAGCAGGAACCGCCTGTTGCGGGCCTCGTAGGCCTTTGCCTGCATCTCCCGCATGCCCATGGCGTCTGTGGCTGTTGCCTCGCCCGTCTGCTGATAGTGTATATCAACGATGTTATTGCTGTTTTGTTCCATATTTATTTGTCATCTTTTCGTACATCTTAAACAGGCACTCCAGGCGGGCTTCGTCCGTGGCGAAGGGATAACCGGGATAGCAACTCTCCACAATATCATCCAACTTCTCGTGAGCTTCTCGCAAGTCCTGTGGCATCATGTCGGGGTCATACAGGTCGGCCAGTGTCTTGTCGGGATAGAATTCACGGGTCACTAATACCTCTTCTGCCGCCTCTTCTATCTCCGCTTTCTTCTCGGCAGTGATCTTAGGGAAGGGGAAGGTGTTGTAACAAAGCTGGGCGGAATAACGATAACGGGTCTCAAGTTTGCCGCCAACGGTTTTTACCCATACCATATGGAGTTTACTGGTTAATATTCCAAACAGCCATGTTGGGGCATCATATAATGCAAAGGCAGAATCAGAAACAATAGTTTTCTCGTCTAAATATCCCATTGGAATATAAGTCCTGTTTTCTGAAGACACACGAGGAATAATCACCTTTTCGTCATCATCAGGATGTTCTCTAAATTGATGAGGTCTTTCAGCCAAAGCTTGTCCATCTTCTGACTCATGAAGTCTAAAATTCTTATTGCCCTCTATTCGCTTCTTGATTGGAGGAATATTTAAAGCTAAATCTAATTGGTCGTCGTCAATCCAAAGACAATAGGCATTCTTCCCGTTGATAAACTCTTCTGAACCATATATTTTCCGAATTAAGCAATCCGCTTCAGGATAATCGTTCAATAATTGTGTCTTTTCAAATTCCTCAAGACGCAGATACTTGTGATTTCTGTCGTCATAAGGCATACAACCAAAACATAGTTTAGGCAAACCGTCAGGGTCTTTTGTCCGCTTGTAAACAATCGTTTCAGAATTACTCATCAAATATGGATTAATCAATCCTACTTCTATACCATGTCCTTTATCATATATTATCTTTTTTATTTTGAGAGTCTTATTGCAAACTCCAACTATCGCACAGGTTACAGCAGCATTGTATTTTGCATTATTAGACCATTTGAATGAGCGATGAGCAAAGAAAATATTCAAGTCCATGCCATATATCTCTGGCCATAAAATCCCTACTTGTTCACCTTGGCAAATGGAGTTCGTAGTTACAAAAGCATATTTTGCTGAGCTGTTTCTAATATACTTGGCACCAAGGTAGAACCATATAGATATATAGTCCAATATTTTACAATTCTTTACTTCCTTGAAAGCTATCGTAATGTCTTTCTTTTGTTCCCCTGATTGTAGTTTGCTTCCCAAATACGGCGGGTTACCAAAGATAAACACCTCTTCCTCCGCAGTATGCGGACAAACTTCGTTCCAGTCTATCCGACAAGCATTGCCACAGACAATCTGCGTGATGTTCTTCAGGGGCAGGGCCTTGGTATTGACACCAAAGTTCTCGTTAAGCTTGGTGTTCATCTGATGCTCTGCCAACCAAAGGCTGAGCATAGCTACTTCGTGGGGGAAGTCGAGCAACTCAATACCATAGAACTGGCTGAGGCTGATGACGCTGGCATCCACCAGTAGGAATTCCCCCTGTGGCGTACACTTCTGCATCAGGCGCAGGATGTCCATTTCCAGGAAACGCAGACTCTTGTAGGTGATGATCAGGAAGTTGCCGCTGCCACAGGCGGGATCGAAGAACTTCATCCGGCTCATGCGAACCAGTAAGGCACGGCATTTCTTTACGACAGACTTCAGGTCGTCGTAGTATTGCTTTTGGCTCGTGGCTCCAACCTGAAGCATTTGCTTTCGCTGCTCGTACAGCTCGTTCAGCTTGTTGTACTCGCCCCGCAGTTCATCAAGGAAGAGCGGATTTATCACCTTCATGATGTTGGGCACCGAGGTATAGTGCATACCCTGGCTGGCACGTTCCTCCGGGTTCACCACCGCCTGAATCATGCTTCCGAAAATGTCGGGGTTGATATCCTTCCAATCCAGCTCGCCACACTCAAGGATAAGTTTGCGGGCCTTCACTCCCATTTTGGGAATCTGTATATGCTTGGAGAAGAGGCCGCCATTGACGTAGGGGAACTGCTTCACGATGCTGGGTATGTCCTGGCGGCGGAAGGAAACGTCCATAATGTTGAACGACTCATTCAGATAGTCGCTCAGATCGGACGCGTCGTCCTTGGTGAACCGCCGTATGGATGAGGTGAAGAGGTTCTCCTCGAAGATGCCCGTGTCCTCTGCAAAGAAGCAGAACAGCAGGCGCGTAATAAAGATGTTCAGGTCGTGCAGGTCGCTGTCGGAGCGGAACTCATTGTAGGCTCGCAGTTCGTCGTGCAGCTTGGCCAGCTTCTCGGCAGCCTTAATGTCGGCAGGGCTCTCCTCTACGTAGTGGACGCGCTCCACATCCATCAGGGGATAGAAGAAGGCAAAGTCGCAATAGAGCCGGCCAAGCCTGTTCTCGTAGGTGTCCTTCTCGCGCAGGTCGTAGGCCAGCAGGGTCTCTCCGTCGCTTACGGCCACAATCTTTGGCGCAGCCTTCAGCACCTGCACGTCGCGCTTCAGCTGTTCCAGCTGCGCAGCCAACTGCGTGGTGGTGGCACTGCGATAGCAGAACAAACCTTTAATGAGCAGTCCGTCAAATGTCTTCAGGACTCCCTTGCCTTCCTTATACCGCTGGATGTCGCGTTCGCTCTTGCCAAAGGCATACAGCAGTCTGTAGCCAATGTCGTCGGCGAACAAAGAATCGGTTTTTAGCGACTGCAGTCGCTCTTCAATCTCCTTGTAGCCAAGTTGGGCTTTCTTTGCCATACTCTGATAGTTTTTGGAGCACAGCACCTATCCTGGCCTACGGGTCATCTCACCACAAACCAATCAGACACGAAAAAAGTGCGAACTCGTCGCCTTATCCGTGTCTGAGGTTGTAGGAAAGACCCGCTACGTAAATAAGTGACATGCCCGCACTACCTGAGTGCAGACATTAGTCATTTACCGTTACGTAGCATTGTGTTTAAAACTTCCTACATTTCAGACACGCCGAATAACTGCTAATGCTGTTATTGTTTTACCCACTAAAATCACACCGCCGCCCTCCACTGAGGGCCATATTGGCGATGTTCGGGTACAAAGGTACGAATAAGTGAGAGATAAGCAAAGTAAATCATAAAATTTATTTTCTTATCCGAGCGGGATGTTGAATACTATTCCGGAGCAAGGGAGATACTATTCCGGAGCAAGGGGATTACTATTCCTTGGCAGGAGGGAATACTATTCCTTGGCAGGAGGGAATACTATTCCTTGGCGACAGGGAATGTATATATAAGCGCTTTCCTAAGCATACATGAATTGTTTTTTCTGCTATGTTCACAAATTTTTTATGTAAATCGTTGGTATATTGGAAAGAGTGTTGTAAATTTGCAGTTTGAAGAGATGTTACAAGCATGAGGTAACTCATCTGTGATATAATGTAACACTTATTAATGATAGAATATAAATAAAGAAGAACTATGCTGGTATCTTACGAAAGAATTTTCACTAACAACTCGAAGTATCACGAATACAAGCCGCTACTTTTTATTGATTCGCTGGCCTATATGGTGCAGGAGTACCTCTATTCTGTCCGAGATCCAAAAGAGTCCAGCGACTTTATTTTGGATGGAAGGTTAAGATTCTACGACTTTATGACGCTGACTGTATATATCATCAGGGCCTCACGCACAGAGCTGGGGAAAATCAACGTCAAGGAGATTCTGGAGAACCTGTACCAATACAAGTATGGACACTATGCCGCTATGAGCATCGAATATACCAAGGAGAATGCTTTGCTGGTCTGCAATGCAGATTACAAACTGGTTCTGCCCCTTCTATGGACGGCCTATGTCTATGCCAGCACCCGAAACAGAGTTGAAAAGAATGAGTTATGGGGGCGTTCAGCCACGTTGCTCCACGGCATGATGATGGAGAATATTCCGTACAAAGAAGAGGAACTGAAGAAATTGCCGCCCTTCAAGTACACCGATGATGCCATAGATACACTGATCAATCATATCCATAGCAAGGCTGTAGATAACCAGCCAAAGACAACCGGCACGGGAGATGTACCAAAGCAGGAAAATGCCGGACAGGAAACGCAGAATGCGGAGCTGGAGAAAAGAATAGCCGAACTGGAAGGCACAATAGAATCGCTGAGGTCTGGCCTCCCTGAGATAGACGCCAGGCAGAAGGTGCGCATGGAGCTGATGCGCAAGATAATGGAAAAGGCCGGCATAGACGAAGCGTTCCTACAGAAGAAAAGGGGGTTCAAGAAGAAGGCAGGCATGCTGATGAGCTGTATGCTGGGTATTCGCCCCGAGACATGCCAGTCGTGGCTTTCGTACAGAGAGCTTGACGTGCAGCACGAGGAACACCGAGAGGCCGTTAAAGAAATAAACCGACTATTGGAGGATTTGGAACTCGACATACGTCTCTGACCCTGACCCTTAGAGTAACCCTTAGAGAAACGCAGCTGAAAAAATCTAAGCCCTTGGAGATAATTTAATTGGCAGTTTTTATAGGCAGGGATTAAAATACTGTCGTAATTTTGCACCCGGGAGTCAGGCTCCTGGGTGCATCTCGTATTTGTGCTCATAGGGGCAAACCTTCACTGCGCTATTCTAGATGGGCGTGGTTCACGAATGTTTAACGCCAAAATAACAAGCTTATGGCAAAAAAATCTACTATTGGACGTGTGCCCTACAGTTTGGCACTACGTCTTTCTACTCCCGGGGACAAGACCTCGGAAAAGAAAATTTATGGTTCAATCCAGCAACGCGAGACGATAGACCTCAAGAAGCTGGCAAACCATCTTCATGAACATGGCTCCAGTTTTTCGGTAGGCACTTTGCAAGGTGTACTATCAGACATGGTTGATTGTACTTGCGAACTACTGAAGCAGGGCTACAGTGTGAACTTCGAAGGCCTCATGCGTCTCTACATCACGGCTAACAGCAAAGGTGTGGATAACGTAGAGGACTTTGACCCTTCTGTCCACTTTACGCACATTAACATGCGTTGTGAAATGGATGCGGATGTCGATAACTACCTGAACAACTCGCCTGAGTTTGAGTATGTGATGACTCGCGAGGAGCAGTCGGCAGCGAAGAAAGCCGCAAAGGCTGCATTAGTTGTCGGTGGTTCAGGCAGCACCGGTAGTTCTGGCACGGGTACTGGCACCGGCAGTGGTACTGGTTCCGACCCAGGCAACGGCAGCGGCACTGGCGGCAATGATTCCCCTACGCCCGACCCCGATGACGGCGACGGCATGGAGTAGTGAAAGCAGCATGGTGGAGCGGGCTCAGGCTCGCTCCATTGCTTTTATAATGATAATCAAGAGAAATTTCAGGCTCGTAGAGCTTTTAATTATTAACCCAATTTTTCAATCGGCTTTCTTGCATCCCTGCGGTAGCAAACGCCACCCTTTGGGATGTCGAGCGGCCGCTTCGCTTGTCGAAGTGCCTTTTGAACCCTTTGTACCTTTTGAACCTTTTGCGCCTAGGCTCGCTCCTCTCATCAGGGCACCTGGAAGGGATATACGATGTAGTCCTGCAGCTCGCCTACGGGCTGCTGGGCCAGGTTGACCAGTATGTATGCGCCGCGGTCGAGGGCGGCCAGGGGGTGGAACTCGAAGGCCGAGTCGCCGGCTGGCTTTATGTAGAAGTGCTTGGGTTCGATGCGCAGGTAGCTGTTGAGCCGCAGCATGGGGTTGGGCAGCACGCGCCACTGACGCTTGGAGCGCAGGCGGATGAGGGCGTAGTCAACGAGCGTCTCGCCCTGGCCGGGAGTGAGGCGGAAGGTGGGCATCTGGTCATCGGTGAGCTGGCGTGCCATGCGCCCGGCCAGGTATCGCGTGGCCTTGCTCTTGAGCTGTATGTCCACTATCTTCCAGCCGGGCTTTATCTCGGTCTGCGTCTGTTCTGCACTCAGGGCAACGTATCGGTCGCCTGTCAGTAGCTCTACCGTTTGGGCTTTAGCCAAAATGGGCAGGATGAGGAGTAGTAATGCGGTTATTCTTGTCATATCTGGGTGCAAAAGTAATGATTTTTGCGATAAATGGGCGGTTTATTCTTTGAAAACTCACTTTTTTTAACTTATTTTGCATTGATTTTTGACAAATTCAGAGTATAAATGACGCTGGCAATCGTTATCATAGTGCTTCTGGGCTACGTGTTGATATGCACGGAGCACATCACCCGCGTGAACAAGGCTACGGTGGCCATGTTCTGTGGCGTGGTGGTGTGGGTGCTCTTCATGTGCTACGGCCCGCAGTACATCATGAGCCTGCACAAGGATGCCTTCCAGGCGTTTATGGGCGGGCTGACGACGTACAGCGTCAACGACATCAACCGCTTCATCAACGAGAACCTGTTTGCGCGTCACATGTTCCAGCTGTGCTCCATCGTGATGTACCTGCTCTCCACGATGGCTATTGTGGAGCTGCTGCAGAACAACGGCTGCTTCGACTTCATCAAGGACTGGTGCTGGGTGCGCAACCGTTGGCGCATATCGCTGAGCCTGGCCCTGTTCAGCTTCATACTGAGTGCCAACCTCGACAACCTGACCTCGTCGGTGGTGATGCTGATGCTGCTCAGGCAGCTGGTGATCAACCCGCATCAGCGCATGCTGCTGGGCACGATAGTGGTGATAGCCACCAACTGCGGCGGCTGCTTCACGGTGATAGGCGACGTCACCTCGCTGATGATATGGACGCGCGGCGCCGTTACGCCCACCAACTACAGCAGTGCCCTGGCGCTGCCGGCCGTGGTGGCCATGATCATACCCACGCTGCTGCTGTGCCGCAAGCTGCCCGAGCGCGTTGACCTGAAGCGGCCGGGCTTCATCTTCCGCGGCGACGACAACGCCCTGCCTGTATGGCAGCGCCTGATGATGCTGTTTGTGGGCATTGGCGGACTATGGTTCGTGCCCACCTTCCACCGCCTGACGATGCTGCCGCCCTTCCTGGGCGCCCTGTGCGTGCTGGGCGTGCTGTGGGTGGTGAACGAGGTGGTGAACCGCAAGAGCATACTGTCAGACCAGCCCGTGGCCATGAGCAGCAGCCGCAGCCTGCAGTACGAGGTGCTGCAGATGATTATGTTCTTCATAGGCATAGGGCTCAGCGTTGACGCACTCGTTGAGGTGGGCGCCATGCAGCACGTGGCCGAATGGTGCGACCACCACATACACAACATCTACCTCATGTCGCTCTTCCTGGGCCTGGTCAGCTCGGTCATGGACAACATAGCCCTGGTGCTGAGCGGCATCAGCATCTACCCCGTGCTGCCCGACGGTGCTGCCCTGGGCGACTACCTGTCAAGCTTTACGCTGAACGGGCAGTATTGGCACCTGATATCCCTGAGCGGCTGCGTGGGCGGCTGCCTGCTGCCCATTGGCAACACGGCGGGATATGCGCTCATGAAGAGCGAGGAGGTTACGATATGGTGGTACTTCCGCCACGTTACGCTGAAGGTTTTGCTGGGATGGCTTGCCTCGCTGGGCGTGTATTTCCTGATTGACTATTTCCTGAGGTAGCACGCACCCTCTCTGGCTGCACACCCCCGGCTCTCCCCACACACACCACCAAATCATCTTATACATTATTATATTATATGGAATATTCCCTGAGCCGCTTAGGCATAGTTGATTTGAATTCGATGCAGCAGGATATGCTGCGCTATGTGCGGCGCGAGCAGAGTATAGTACTGCTCAGCGCCACGGGCAGCGGCAAGACGCTGGCCTACCTGCTGCCCCTGCTGGAGCTGCTCGATGCGCAGGAGCAAGTGGTTAGGGCCCTGGTGCTCGTTCCCTCGCGCGAACTGGCGCAGCAGACGCAGGCGGTGCTGAAACAGCTGACGCCCGAGGTGCGCAGCGTGGCCTGCTATGGCGGACGGCCTGCCATGGACGAGCACCGCACGATGCGCGAGCTGCATCCGCACATCATCATAGGCACCCCCGGCCGCATACTTGACCACATCGGCAAGGGCAACCTTAGCACAGCACATGTGGAAACGCTGGTCATAGACGAGTTCGACAAGTGCCTGGAGCTGGGTTTCCGACAGCAGATGAGTGCCATACTGGGCGAGCTGAACGGCGTGCGCCGCCGCATCCTGCTCTCGGCAACAGACAGCCCCGGCATACCCGCCTTTGCGGGCATGGAGAACTACCGACGCCTGGACTACCTGGACAAGGACGAGCAGGTGCCCGACCGCATAGACGTAAGCATAGTGCACTCGCCCGAGAAGGACAAGCTGCAGACGCTGCTCGGCCTGCTGTGCGTACTGGGCCAGCAGAGCAGCCTGGTATTCGTGAACTACAGGGAGAGCGTGGAGCGGGTAGGGGACTACCTGCGTCAGAACGGCGTCAGCGTGGATGCCTTCCACGGCGGTATGGAGCAGCGCGACAGGGAACGCGCCCTGTTCCGCTTCGTCAACGGGTCGTGCAACGTGTTCGTAAGCACCGACCTTGCCTCGCGCGGCCTCGACATTCCGCACGTTGACAATATCATACACTACCACTTGCCACTAAACGAGGAGTCGTATATCCACCGCAACGGGCGCACCGCGCGATGGGATGCACAGGGCTGTGCCTACCTCATCCTGGGCCCCGCAGAGCAGACGCCGCCTTACCTGGCCGCCGAGCCCGACGTGTTTGTGATGCCACAGCACATACCGCAGCCCGCGCAGCCCAAGTGGGTGACGCTGTACATAGGCAAGGGGAAGAAGGACAAGGTGAACAAGGTGGACATTGTGGGCTTCCTGTCGAAGGTGGGCCAGCTGGAGCAGGCCGAGATAGGACGCATTGAGGTACATCCAAACTGGGCGTATGCATCGGTTGACCGGAAACGGGCCAATGACGTGCTGCAGCGCGTGAAGGGTCAGAAGATAAAGGGACTGAAAACTATCTTCTCGATAGCGAAATAAAAGCGAAGGGACACGAAAGTCACCTCCCATGTCCCCCCTTTGAAAAAGATTTTATTATTTTAGAGTTATAAAAATTACAATATTTCCAGTTCGCGGAATACTTTCTTCAGCTTCTCAACCGACTCGTCCACCTGCTCGTGAGTGTGTGTAGCCATCAGGGCGTACCTGACGAGCGTGTCCTGCGGAGCACAGGCGGGCGGAATGACGGGATTGATGAAGACACCCTCGCGGAAGGCATAGGCAACGGCCTTGAAGGTCTTCTCCGTATCGCGCACATAGAGCGGAATGATAGGGCTCTCGGTGTCGCCAATCTCGAATCCCTCCTCGCGGAAGCGCTTCAGTGCGTAGTTGGTTACGTCCCACAGGGCGGCCAGCCGCTGCGGTTCGCTCTTGATGATATGCAGTGCCTCGCGTGCACAGGCCGTGGCGGCCGGCGTAGAGCTGGCGCTGAAGATATAGGTGCGCACCGTATGGCGCAGCCAGTTGATGATGCTGCTGTCTGCGGCAATGAATCCGCCAATGCTGGCCAGGCTCTTGCTGAACGTGCCCATGATGAGGTCTACATCCTTTGACAGCCCGAAGTGGTCGCATACGCCGCGACCCTGATGACCGAAGACGCCCAGACCGTGGGCCTCGTCAACCATAACGGTTGCATTGTACTTCTTCTTTAGCTCTATGATCTGGGGCAGTTTGCACAGGTCGCCTTCCATGCTGAACACACCGTCCACAACAATGAGCTTGATGCGGTCGGGCTCGCACTTCTGCAACTGCTTCTCCAGGTCGTCCATGTCATTGTGGCGATACTTCAGCTGAGTGGCAAAGCTCAGTCGGCGCCCGTCGACAATGCTTGCATGGTCGCGGTCGTCGCAGATCACATAGTCGTTGCGGTCAACAATCTGGCTGATGACGCCGCTGTTAACCGTAAATCCGGTGGCAAAGCACAGGGCTTCGTCCTTGCCCACGAATTCTGCCAATTCCTTTTCTAACTGAACGTGTATGTCGAGCGTACCATTGAGAAAACGGCTTCCTGCGCACCCGCTGCCATACTTCTTCATGGCCTCGATGCCCGCATTGATGACACGCTCGTCACCGGTAAGTCCTGTATAAGCGTTGGAGCCAAACATCAGAACTCTGTGGCCCTCCATAATAACTTCTGTGCCCTGCTTGCCCTCTATCTGGCGAAAGTAGGGGTAGATACCCTGCTTCATGAATTCCTGAGGCAGCGTGTATTTTGCACATTTATCTTGTAATAATCCCATATAAATTAAGGTCTATACAATGCTTCTTCTTGAAAAACGCTGCAAAGGTAGTGAAAATTATTCAATATAAGCAAAAATGAGTGAAAAAACTTGTTCTTTTGAATACTTTATTTCATTTTGTATATTTAATGTGACCAAAAAAGTGTACTTTTGTACCCGAATATGACGAATAAGACGCACATCTGGTTTATAGTGAATCCGATTTCGGGTACGACCGACAAGAAGCACATCCTGGATCTGATTCCCGAGTATCTCACGCGAGAGCGCTTTACCTATGAAATAAAGTTTACCAGCCATAGGGGCCATGCTGCCGAATATGCTGAAGAAGCTATTTCCGAGGGCGTGAACGTTGTGGTGGCCGTGGGAGGAGACGGCACGGTGAACGAGGTGGCCCGCAGCCTTATTCACACCCAGACGGCACTGGGCATAGTGCCCTGCGGCAGCGGCAACGGACTGGCACGCCACCTGTACATACCCACGTATCCCGAGGGTGCCTTGCAGGTGCTGGCCGAGTGCCACGTGGAGTCGCTTGACTACGGCTGCATCAACGACACCCCCTTCTTCTGTACCTGCGGCGTCGGGTTCGATGCCATTGTAAGCAGCAAGTTCGCACAGAGCGGAAGGCGCGGACTGCTGACATACATTGAGAATACGCTGAGGGAAGGGCTTAACTACAAGCCCGATACGTACGAAATTGAGATTGACGGCGAGAAGCAGACCTTCAAGGCCTTCCTGATAGCTTGTGCCAACGCCAGCCAGTATGGGAACAACGTATATATAGCCCCCCATGCCAGCATGAGCGACGGACTGATGGACGTTACCATCATGGAGCCCTTCAACGTGCTGGAGGCGCCACAGATAGCCATTCAACTGTTTAACAAGACGATCACGCAGAATAGCCACATAAAATCCTTCAGGTGCTCGCATCTGAAGATTCACCGTTCCACAGCAGGCGTCATCCACTATGACGGCGACCCGCAGATGGAAGGGCCCGACATTGATGTCAAGCTGATTCCACATGACATAAGGGTGGTGGTGAACACGAAGGAGCAGCCCTTCCAGTCGGCCATGATGCAGACGTTCGGAGACCTGTACAACAAGATGAATGCAAACCTGATGCGCGACTTCAGGGAGGGGCGCAACCGCATAAAGTCAATAAACCAGGACTTGCTGAAGATATTGAAGCCTAAGCCCTGAGACGGGCTGCATACAACAGCCCCCTACAGGCGGCACTGGAAGTAGAAGAAGTCGCTGAAAACCGTGGCGTATTCGGCTGGAGGCTGTTGCCTGAAGAACCCATATACGCAACTTCCACTTCCGCTCATGGCTACATAGGAAGCCCCCTGGCGGTAGAGCTCATCGCGAATGGCCTGAATGCGCGGATGAAGGGGGAACACACTCTCCTCAAAATCGTTGATAATGCGCCCCCTCCATTCCTCGACTGGCAGCGTGATGTATTGCTGAATGCTGCAGGCCGGATAGCGAGGATGCACCAGGGAATAGGCCTCGCGGGTGGAAACAAAGTCGTCGGGCTTTACCAGTATCAGATACCAGCCCTTGAGGTCAAGGTGAATGGGCGTAAATATATTTCCGATTCCTTCGGCATAAACGGGACGGTCGTTGACGAAAAACGGACAGTCGGCACCAAGCGGGGCCAGCAACAGCTCCATCTCGGCCGTGGTAAGATCGAGCGAAAACATCTCATTCAGCGCTTTCATCATAAAGGCCGCATCGCTGCTGCCCCCTCCAAGACCAGCTCCGCTGGGAATCACCTTGTGAAGTTCTATGCAAACGGGCGGAACGGCGTGGCCCTTCTCGCGTAGCACGTTCAGCACCTTCATGACCAGGTTGTCCTCTGGCCTTCCCTCAATACGCAGTCCCTCCATGATGAGCGCGTCTTCATCAGACGGCTGTATGGATATTTCATCATAAAGTGGGATGGGGTAGAAGATGGTCTGCAGGTTGTGGTATCCGTCAGCCCTGCGCTCAACGATATTCAGTCCTATGTTAATCTTGCAATTTGGAAATACCTTCATAAAGAAATCGTTCATCATTTGTGGTGTGCAAATATACACTTTTTTGTTGTAATGCAAGTCAGTTGGGCCCATTTTTTTCGGTTGGCGGTTCAAAAATGTTAATGATGACTGAAAACATCTTTGAAAAATTATGCGTTATGCAGAAATTTGACTATCTTTGCGGGCACTAAAGGAAAAATGAGTCAGACAATAACACATTCAGGCACAATAGAACGTACCGAAAACGGCAAGGCATACGTATGCATCCTGCAGGCATCGGCATGTAGCAGTTGCCAGGCAGCCAAGCTATGCCGCAGCAGCGAGAGCAAGGAGAAAATCATTGAAGTCCCCCTTACACCAGCTCAGGCTGTAAGCGTAGGGCAGACCGTTCAGATAGAAGCTTCATCATCACAGGGGCTGAAGGCCGTATGGTGGGCATATACCATGCCCTTGATACTGGTGGTCGGCTCGCTCTTCTTGTTTGTACGCCTGACGGGAAGCGAGGCCCAGGCAGCTTTAATATCGCTGCTTGTGCTTGCAGCTTATTTTTTTGTCCTGTACCTTATGAGGGACAAATTTTCGCAAATCTTATCATTTAAAATCACAAACATAACAAACGTATGAATTTAATCTTGATTGCAGTAATCGTATTGGGAGCAATCGGCCTGGTGTCAGCACTGGTGCTGTTTTTGGCATCCCATAAGTTTGCTGTGCATGAAGACCCCCGCATAGTCCAGGTAGCCGAGGTGCTGCCCCAGGCCAATTGCGGCGGTTGCGGCTTTCCCGGCTGTTCGGGCTTTGCCGCTGCGTGTGTAAAGGCTGCAGACGGTGGTAGCCTGGAGGGCAAGAATTGTCCGGTTGGCGGTCAGCCTGTCATGGAACGGGTGGCCAATATCCTGGGCATGACTGCTGCTCCTTCGGCTCCAAAGGTTGCAGTAGTTCGGTGTAACGGCACCTGCGAGAACCGGCCTCGGCTGGTGAGCTACGACGGTGCACAGAGCTGTCGGGTGCAGAACATGACCGGCATGGGCGAAACAGGTTGTGCCTATGGCTGTCTGGGATGCGGCGATTGTGTAAAGGCCTGCCAGTTCGGTGCCATCAGCATGAACCCGGAAACCGGGCTCCCCGAGGTGGACGAAGACAAGTGTACGGCCTGTGGCGCATGCGCCAAGGCATGTCCGCGCGGTATCATCGAGATCCGCCTGAAGGGTCCGAAGGGGCGCCGTGTGGTGGTTCTTTGCAACAACAAGGACAAGGGTGCCCTGGCAAACAAGGTCTGCAAGGCATCGTGCATCGGATGCGGCAAGTGCGTGAAGACATGCGAGAAATTCGAGGCTATCACGCTTGTCAACAATCTGGCATATATCGATGCTGAGAAGTGCAAGATGTGCCGCAAGTGTGAAGAAGCGTGTCCCAAACATGCCATTCATGGATTCAACTTCCCGCCCAAGAAGGTGGTTGCGGATGCTCCCGCCAAGCCCGTTGCAGAGAAGCCCGCTGAGGCAGCTACGCAGACGCCAAAGGCTCCGGTTGAGGAAAGTACAGTAATTAATAATGTAAAGCAGTAAACAGAGAATCGATATGAAGACATTTAATATAGGCGGTGTTCATCCCGCCGAGAACAAACTGTCTGCTGCCAGTCCCATTCGGAAGGCTCAGTTGCCAAAGCAGGCCGTGTTCAGTATGTTTCAGCATATAGGTGCTCCGGCAAAGCCCGTGGTGAAGAAAGGTGATGAGGTGAAGGTGGGAACCCTGCTGGCCGAGGCTGGCGGATTTGTCAGCGCACCCGTTTACAGCTCTGTCAGCGGCAAGGTGAGCAAGGTTGACGTGGCACTGGATGCCAGCGGCACACGTCGCCCAGCCATCTATGTTGACGTAGAGGGCGACGAATGGGAGGACAGCATAGACCGCTCAGAAACCCTTGTAAAGCTGAGCGACCGTCCGGAACTGGATGCCAAGACGATTGTTGAAAAGATAAAGAACGCCGGTATCGTCGGTCTGGGCGGTGCCACATTCCCCTGCCACGTTAAGCTGACTCCGCCTCCTGGCTGCAAGGCCGAATGCGTGATTATCAATGCCGTGGAGTGTGAGCCTTATCTGACAGCTGACCACAGACTGATGCTTGAGCATGCAGATGAGATACTGGTGGGTGTGGAGCTCATCATGAAAGCCGTGGACGTTAAGCGCGGATATATCGGCATAGAGAATAATAAGCCCGATGCCATCAGGCTGATGACAGAGAAAGCTGCCGCACATGAGGGCATTGAGGTAGTACCCCTGAAGGTGAAATACCCACAGGGCGGCGAGAAGCAGCTTATTGATGCCGTAATAGGGCGTCAGGTTCCGGCTCCCCCTGCAATACCCATCAATGTGGGTGCTGTGGTTCAGAACGTTGGCACTGCCTTTGCCATCTACGAGGCGGTGATGAAGAACAAGCCCCTCATTGATCGCATTATAACAGTGACGGGCAAGAGCGTGAAGCAGCCTTCAAACCTGCTGGCCCGCCTGGGCACACCCTTCCAGCAGCTGATTGACGAATGTGGCGGTCTGCCAGAGGATACAGGCAAGGTAATAGGCGGCGGCCCAATGATGGGTAAGGCGCTCATCAGTCTGGAAGTGCCCATGACTAAAGGTTCCAGCGGCCTGCTGCTGATGACCGATGAAGAGGCGCGCCGTTCCACCCCTCAGCCCTGCATACGCTGTGCCAAGTGCGTCAGTGCCTGTCCTATGGGGCTTGAGCCCTATCTGCTCTCAAAGATAAGTGAGAAGCAGATGTGGGATAAGGCCGAGGCAGAGGACATAACCAGTTGCATAGAGTGTGGCAGTTGCCAGTTCACTTGCCCAAGTCATCGTCCGCTGTTGGATATGATACGCGTGGGAAAGAGCACGGTTATGGGCATTATAAAGTCTCGGGCTGCCAAGTAAAGGCAACCAAGTGAATTAAACGTAAATCATTAAAATAGTTGAAATTATATCACTATGAGTAAATTAATAGTTTCACTTTCACCTCACGTTCATGGCGGCGATTCCATACAGAAGAATATGTATGGCGTATGCATAGCCTTGATACCGGCATTGATTGCCTCGCTCTGTTTCTTCGGACTGGGTGCTGCCATCGTAACTGCCGCTTCGGTGATTTCATGTGTTTTCTTTGAATGGGCCATCACAAAGTTCATCCTCAAGCGTGATGAACTGACGATAACCGATGGCAGTGCCATATTGACTGGCCTGTTGCTGGCCTTTAATGTTCCCACTAATCTGCCTATCTGGATTATCGTCATCGGTGCCTTGTTTGCCATTGGCGTGGGCAAGACGACCTATGGCGGCCTGGGGCAGAACCCCTTTAACCCCGCATTGCTGGGTCGCGTCTTCCTGCTCATCTCGTTCCCTGTTCAGATGACTACATGGCCCGTTTCCGGTCAGCTGGGAGAGTACGTTGACGTACAGACCGCCGCAACTCCTCTCAGCATCATGCAAAATGCTATTACTACGGGTGATGCCAGCCTGCTGAACGAACTTCCCGACAGCTTTCACATGCTGATTGGTCAGACGGGCGGTTCCATGGGCGAGGTCAGTGCGCTCTGCCTGCTGATTGGCTGCCTCTTCATGTTGTACAAGAAGATTATAACCTGGCACATACCCGTGAGCATCCTGCTTACGGTCTTTGTGTTTGCCGGAGTACTCCACCTGGCCAACCCCGTGTATGCAAATCCTGTTCAGGTTATCCTCTCGGGTGGTCTGATGCTTGGCGCATGCTTTATGGCAACAGACTATGTGACCAGCCCTATGTCGCATAAGGGTCAGCTTATCTACGGTGTTAGCATCGGTTTGCTGACGGTCATCATCCGCAACTGGGGTGCCTATCCCGAAGGTATGAGCTTTGCCATTCTGATTATGAATGTGTTCACGCCTCTGATTAATACGTATTGTAAACCTAAAAGATTTGGGGAGGTAAAGAAATGAAGAAGCTGAAATCAACATGGTATAACATGGTTGGCGTGCTTACCCTGATAGCCGTACTGGCAGGTGCAGCGCTGGGCTATGTGAATGAAATGACGAAAGGACCGATAGCGCAAATTAAAGAACAGCAGCTGGCCGACGGCATAAAGGCTGTATTGAATGCGGCTGAGGTCAAGGTGGAAGAACCGGAGGTGATTTCCAACTCCGACGGCAAGACGGAGACGGTAATCTATCGCACAGACAAGGGTGTTGCCGTGAAGGCTCAGGATGCCAACGGCTTTGGTGGCACGCTGACGGTGCTTGTGGGTTTTGATGGTAATGGCTCTATTCAGGGCTATCAGGTGCTGGAGAGCAGCGAGACGCCGGGCCTGGGCGCCAAGGCTTCGTTCTGGTTTCAGAAAGGGGAGAAAGGCGACATTATCGGCAAGAATCCTGGACAGGACAATATGACCGTCAGCAAAGACGGTGGCGAAGTGGATGCCATAACCGCCAGCACGATTACGAGCCGTGCTTTTTTGAGGGCCGTTAACATGGCTTATTCGGTGATTAGTAAAAATAACGAAGATGCACAGAGCGGTGCAAGCCCTCAGCATCAAGACGGAAAGGAGGCCAACAATGAATAACCTGAAAGTTTTAATGAACGGCATCATCAAGGAGAACCCCACGTTTGTCCTTCTCCTGGGTATGTGCCCCACGCTGGGAACTACCAGCAGTGCCCTGAACGGTATGTCTATGGGCCTGGCCACTATGGCTGTGCTGGTGTTCAGTAATCTGATTATCTCCCTCATCAAGAACTTTATTCCCGATATGGTGCGCATTCCGTGCTTTATCGTTGTGATAGCTTCGCTGGTAACCATCCTTCAGATGTGTCTTCAGGCCTATGTGCCCGATGTTTATGCCAGCTTAGGACTTTTCATTCCCCTCATCGTGGTGAACTGCATCATACTGGGTCGTGCCGAGGCTTTTGCAGCCAAGAACGGTCCCGTCAGCAGTATCTTCGACGGCCTGGGCATGGGACTGGGCTTCACAATGGCCTTGACCCTGCTGGGTGCTACGCGCGAGTTCCTGGGCACTGGCTGCATCTTCTCGCTGCGTGTCTTCCCCGAGGAGTATGGAGCTCTGGCTTTTGTACTTGCTCCTGGTGCCTTCATCGCTCTTGGATATCTGATTGCTATTGTAAACAGATTAAGAGGTGTATGATCCACAGAACATCGGAAGTGTGAGATATTAATTAAAGATTAAACTAAATCAGATTCAAAAGATATGGCATACATATTAATAATAATAACAGCGATATTCGTCAATAATATCGTGCTGTCACAGTTTCTGGGCATCTGTCCGTTCCTGGGTGTGAGCAAGAAGATAGAGACCGCTTCGGGTATGGGCATGGCCGTGGCCTTTGTGCTTACGATAGCTACTATTGTAACCTATGGTATTCAGAAGCTTGTGCTCGAAGCTTTCGGTCTTGAGTACTTGCAGACCATAGCATTCATACTGGTCATTGCAGCACTGGTGCAGATGGTGGAGATCGTGCTGAAGAAAGTATCCCCAGCCCTCTATCAGGCACTTGGTGTATTCCTGCCGCTTATTACCACCAACTGCTGTATTCTTGGTGTGGCTATCCTGGTTGCCAATGGCACGTATGCCACCCAGGGATTGGAGCCCAGCCTCCTAACCGGCGTGGTATTTGCCTTCAGTACTGCTCTTGGTTTTGCCCTGGCACTGATTATCTTTGCCGGCGTGCGCGAGCAACTTGAAATGATGAATATTCCCAAGGGCGTGCGTGGTATGAGCATTGCGCTCATCACAGCCGGCTTGCTGGCAATGGCCTTCATGGGGTTCAGCGGTGTGGACAATGGCTTGAGCCGCGTATTCGGACTTTGATAATCAGACCTAATTTATAACGAAAATTAAACTCAGCAGATATGAAAGAGACAATTCTGGTTACTGGTGGAACAGGTTTCATAGGTAGCCATACAACCGTGGAACTGCAGAATGCAGGCTATGAAGTTGTCATAGTGGATAACCTCAGTAACAGTCAGGCCAATGTGATTGACGGCATTGAGAAGATTACCGGTAAGCGTCCTGCTTTCGAGCAAGTGGATTTGCGCGACATGGAGGCTACTGAAGCAGTCTTCAAGAAATACCCTGCCATCAGTGGCATCATCCACTTTGCAGCCAGCAAGGCTGTGGGGGAGAGTGTTGAAAAGCCTCTTATGTACTACCGCAACAATATCCTCTCGCTGGTGAACCTGCTGGAGCTGATGCCTCGCTATGGCGTGAAGGGCATTATATTCTCCAGCTCATGCACTGTATATGGTCAGCCCGATCAGCTCCCAGCTACCGAGGAGACGCCCATCAAGAAAGCTGAGAGCCCCTATGGCAATACGAAGCAAATCAATGAAGAAATCATTCAGGATACCGTACGCAGTGGCTCTCCAATCAAGAGCATCATCCTGCGCTATTTCAACCCCATTGGCTCTCATCCCTCGGCTATCATTGGCGAGATGCCGAACGGTGTACCCCAGAATCTGATTCCCTACCTGACGCAGACTGCAATAGGTATTCGCGAGAAGCTGAGTGTCTTCGGCGATGACTACAACACGCCTGACGGTTCTTGCATTCGCGATTATATCTATGTAGTGGATTTGGCAAAGGCGCATGTGTGTGCCATGACACGTATCATGGAGGATAAGACCGACGAACCCGTGGAGATTTATAATATCGGCACGGGGCGTGGTACCAGCGTGCTCGAACTGATCCATGCCTTCGAGAAGGCAACCGGTGTCAAACTGAACTATCAGATCGTAGGTCGTCGCGCAGGTGATATCGAGAAGGTATGGGGCAATGTTGACAAGGCCAACCGCGTACTGGGCTGGAAAGCCGATACTCCTCTTGAAGACGTGCTTGCTACGGCTTGGAAGTGGCAGCTGGCCCTGCGTGAGCGTGGCGTCATGTAGAGAGCTTGCCGTCCACAATATTTATTCAGCATAAACTTTTCACTCATATACATTATTATAATATGCTTAGCGTTGACGAACTGAATGACAGGCTCATTGACCTGGCTTTTGCCGAAGACATAGGCGATGGCGATCATACCACACTGTGCTGTATCCCCGAGACAGAAATGGGGGAGAGCAAGTTGCTAATCAAGGAGGAAGGCATCTTTGCAGGCGCAGAGATTGCCCGCCAAGTATTTCACCGCTTTGACCCCGAGATGGAAGTTGAAGTGCACATAGGCGACGGTTCTCATGTCTATCCTGGCGACATCGTGATGAGTGTGAAGGGACGTGTGCGCAGCTTGTTACAGACAGAACGCCTAATGCTGAATATCCTGCAGCGGATGAGCGGTATAGCCACGATGACACATCGTTATCAGCAGGCATTGATTGATGCCGGGACTAAGACGCGTGTACTGGATACCCGCAAGACGACGCCAGGCATGCGAATGCTTGAGAAGGAAGCCGTGCGAATAGGTGGAGGAATGAATCACCGCATAGGACTCTTCGATATGATACTGCTGAAAGATAACCATATAGACTTCTGCGGCGGTGTTCATAATGCTATCAGCAGGGCTAAGGCTTATTGCCGCGAGCGTGGGAAGGACCTGAAAATTGAATGCGAAGTCCGCAATTGGAAAGAACTGGATGAAGCACTTGCCGAAGGTTGCGACCGAATAATGTTCGATAACTTTACGCCAGAGGACACTTGCAAGGCCGTACAGATTGTTGCAGGTCGCTGCGAGACAGAGTCCAGCGGAGGCATCACTTTCGATACGATGATTCCCTATGCAAAGGCAGGCGTGGATTTTATTTCCTTCGGTGCGCTCACGCATAGTGTAAAGGGATTGGACATGAGCTTCAAGGCGGCCGGAAGCGATAAGCTCAAGGTGTAGTCGAATTAGACAATCTACCATTTGATAATACTCTATTTCTTGAACAAGCCGAGCGGAAAAGCCTGTTGGGCGTTCAAAATACTGTAAATAGCAAATGGTAAGTTCAAATTGTTAATGGTAAATAGTAAAATGCGAAGAGTTCTAACCTTTGTGGCCCTTGCGACCATATCTGTGCTGCCGTCCTTGGCTTGCACCAATCTTATTGTTGGCCGAAAGGCTTCGGCCGACGGCAGTGTGATTGTGACCTATAGTTGCGACGATTATGGCGCATACGGTTTCCTAAACTATCTTCCCGCCGGACGTCATGCCAAGGGCGAGATGAGAGCCCTATATCATTATGAGACGAACAATTACCTGGGCGAAATTCCTGAGGCAGAGGAAACCTATGCCGTAACAGGACTGATGAATGAGCACCAGTTGACGATTCACGAAACCACTTGGGGTGGGCGTGAAGAACTGACCGATACCCTCACAGGCCTTATCGACTATGGTTCCCTGATGTATGTAACCCTGCAGCGTGCCCGTACTGCCAGAGAAGCTATCGGTGTAATGACAAAGCTGGTAGAGGACTATGGCTATGCCAGCGAAGGAGAGAGCTTTACCATAGCCGACCCCAATGAGGTCTGGATTATGGATATGATTGGCAAAGGCCCAGGCCGTAAGGGGGCTGTATGGGTAGCCGTCAGGATACCAGACGACTGTATTAGCGGACACGCTAACCAGAGTCGTATCCGTCAGTTCCCGCTCCACGACAAGGAAAATTGCCTCTATAGTCCAGACGTAATCTCGTTGGCGCGCGAAAAGGGGTATTTCAAAGGAGCCGATGAAGACTTCTCCTTCAGTGAGGCCTACGCACCTGCCGACTTTGGCGCAATGCGATACTGTGAGGCACGCGTATGGAGTTTCTTCAACCGCTGGGCTGCCGAGGACATGATGCCCTATCTCTCCTATGCAAAAGGTGAAGATGCCGGCAAGCCTATGCCGCTCTACGTGAAACCAGCTCGCCCCCTAAAGCTGGAGGATATACGCGATATGATGCGCGACCACTACGAAGACACTCCTCTTGCACTCGACCACGACCCTGGTATGGGACCATGGGAGATGCCCTACCGTCCGACGCCGCTTAGTTACGAGGTTGACGGACGTCGCTACTTCAACGAAAGGCCTATCAGCACGCAGCAGACTGCTAACGTATATGTCAGCCAAATGCGTTCCTGGTTGCCCAACTACATTGGAGGCGTCGTTTGGTTTGGCAATGACGATACTAATATGGTGCCTCTAACACCTGTTTATTGCTGTATTGACCGTGCTCCTGAGTGTTACGCAGTCGGTACGGCTGACTGTTTCCATTTCTCTACGCGTTCTGCCTATTGGGTTCAGAACTGGGTCAGCAATATGGTATATATGCGCTATAATGTTCTTTTCCCTGAGCTGAAACGTGTACGCGACCGGTTGGAGGCTGACTATATTTCCCTACAGGCAGATACTGAGCAGAAGGCTAAGGGTATGAGCGAGCAGGAGGCACGCCGCTTCCTTTCAGCATATAGCCACCGCACTTCACAGGCTATGATGGATGAATGGAACCAGCTGGCTCAACTGCTTATCGTAAAGTATAATGATATGACGGTGAAGCGTACTGACAAGGAGGGACGTTTCCTGAAGACACCTGGCGGTAATCAGGTGCCTGTGGAGAGACCTGGATATCCATTGGAATACCGCAGGAAAATCATTCAGGAGGCTGGTAGCCGTTATCAGATAAAATAATATTGGATTCAAATTGACGAATACACTCGTTAGTTTCACAGACAATGAGTAAGAGCAATAAGAAAAGTAAGAAAAAGAAACAAGTGCGATGGTTCGTACCAGAGGGTATGGAGCCTACTGAGATGGATTCCCGAATCCTATATTGGCAAGAGCGAGGAAAACTTGTGCCTACTCGTAACTTGATTCGTACTAAGGAGCAAATTGAAGGCATACGACTTGCTGGTGTGCTGAATACTGCTGTGCTGGATTGTGTGCAAGAACATATTCACGAAGGTATGAGCACGCTTGATATTGACCGTCTGGTCTATGACTATACTGTCAGTCATGGAGGTACACCAGCTCCACTACACTATGAAGGTTTTCCTGCCAGTTGTTGCACGAGCATTGATGATGTAGTCTGCCATGGCATACCCTCAGCTGAAGATATTCTGGAAGAAGGCGATATCGTCAATGTTGACTGCACTACGATTCTTAATGGATATTATGCCGATGCCAGTCGTATGTTTGTCATCGGAAAGACGACGCCTGAGAAACAACGTCTTGTAGATATAGCATGGGAATGCCTGAAAATTGGTGAACAGGTGTGCAGCCAGCCCTATGTCTTTGTAGGTGATTTAGGTAATGCCATAGCAAATCATGCCCACAAGAACGGATGTACGGTAGTGCGCGATTTGTGCGGACATGGTGTTGGCATTCATTTCCATGAGGAGCCAGACGTCGAACACTATGGTCGTCCTGGCACCGGCATGTTGTTAGTGCCAGGGATGACATTTACCATTGAACCTATGATAAATGCCGGCGACTGGAGGGTATGCTGTGATGAGGAAGATCCCACTGAATGGATTGTCCTTACTGAGGATGGCTCATTCAGTGCTCAATGGGAACATACTTTCCTGATGACTGATAATGGTGTTGAAATACTAACGCATTAATTACCCATGGCATATATATTAGGTATAGAGAGCAGTTGTGACGACACTTCAGCTGCTGTATTGCAGGATGGTCTTTTGCTGAGCAACGTAACTGCCAGCCAAGCTGTTCATGAAGCTTATGGCGGTGTCGTTCCTGAATTGGCCAGCCGTGCACATCAGCAAAATATTGTTCCCGTTGTCGATCAAGCCCTGCGGCGGGCTGGTGTAGAGCGGAATCAGCTCAGCGCCATTGCTTTTACCCGCGGCCCCGGTCTCATGGGTTCATTACTCGTAGGGGTGTCTTTTGCGAAAGGTCTGGCCGCATCGTTGAATATACCCCTCGTCGATGTAAACCATCTCCACGGTCATGTTCTGGCACATTTTATTCAAACCCCTGGCGAAGACTTCTGCCCGCCCACTTATCCTTTCCTCTGTCTCTTGGTCAGCGGCGGCAATAGTCAGATTATATTGGTGAAGTCGTACAAAGACATGCAGATTGTGGGGCAGACTATTGATGATGCTGCAGGTGAGGCAATTGACAAGTGTTCAAAGGTAATGGGACTGGGTTATCCCGGCGGGCCGATTATCGACCGCCTTGCCCGGCAGGGGAATCCCATGGCATTTCACTTTTCTAAGCCTCAGATTCCAGGATATGACTATAGTTTTAGCGGTCTTAAGACGAGTTTCCTTTATTCCTTGCGTGACTGGATTAAGGATGACCCCGAATTTATTCAGCATCATCTGAATGATTTGGCGGCTTCGTTGGAAAAGACGATTGTTGACATTCTAATGAAGAAGCTCCTGCAGGCTTCGCGCGACCTAAAAATTAAACAGGTGGCAGTTGCAGGAGGCGTTTCAGCCAATAATGGCCTTCGAAACGCCTTTCACGATTATGCACGCCGCTATGGTTGGAAAATTTTCATCCCCAAGTTTGGATATACAACAGATAATGCTGCCATGATTGCCATTGCTGGATATTATAAATATCTTGATAATGACTATTGTTCCATTGCTGCACCGGCATATAGTCGGGTGGATGTATGACATTCTTGTATTATAAGAAGAAAAAAAACGCCGAAATATTTGCGTGTTAAAAGAAATATTGTAACTTTGTGCCCTGTTTGGAAGAAGTTTGGATTGGAATAGACAAAAAAGAAGAAAGAAATGTCTAAAATTTGTCAAATTACCGGTAAAAAGGCCATGGTGGGTAACAACGTGTCTCACTCACGTCGCCACACAAAGCGCCTGTTCAATGTAAATCTGTTCAAGAAGAAATTCTACTATGTAGAAGAGGATTGTTGGATTAGCCTGAGCCTTAGTGCAGCGGGTCTTCGTATGATTAATAAGGTAGGTCTGGATGCAGCGCTTAAAAATGCAGTCGAAAAGGGCTATTGTGATTGGAAGGACATTAAAGTCATTAGTTAACCATTATTAAGAGTAGCAAATCATGGCTAAGAAACAGAAAGGCAACAGAGTCCAGGTTATCCTGGAGTGCACCGAGATGAAGCAGAGCGGTCTGCCTGGTACGTCCCGTTATATCACCACTAAGAACAGAAAGAATACTCCTGAGAGACTGGAACTGAAAAAGTATAATCCTATCCTCAAGAAGATGACTGTTCATAAGGAAATCAAGTAGTATTCAAATCATATTAGCAAATAGTTTACTATGGCAAAGAAAACAGTGGCCACCCTTCAGACGGGTAAGACCGATGGCCGTTCCTATACTAAGGTTATTAAGATGGTGAAGAATCCCCAAACGGGTGCCTACACCTTTGATGAGCAAATGGTTCCGAACGAAGCTGTAAAGGACTTCTTTAAGAACTAATGTTTCGTTTCTAAAGTTTTTTCATAGTCTCCTTCGTAAGGGAGTACGTGTCAAAAATGGCATTGTACTCCTTTTTTTTTCTCTCTTATCGATGAAATCGAGAAAAAAGTGCTAACTTTGCACAAAATATACATATCGCCAATGGGATTTTTCAATTTTTTTTCAAAAGAAAAGAAGGAAACGCTTGATCATGGTCTTGAGAAGACTAAGGAAAGTTTCTTCAGTAAGCTGTCGCGTGCTGTAGCTGGCAAGTCTAAAGTAGATGACGATGTGCTTGATCATCTTGAGGAGGTTCTTGTAACAAGTGACGTGGGTGTTGACACTACGCTGAACATCATTCAGCGTATAGAAACTCGTGTGGCACGTGATAAATACGTAAGCACAAGTGAGTTGAACAACATTTTGCGCGATGAAATCGCACAATTGCTTACCGACAACAATACCGGTGATACCGAGGGATATGATATTCCTGCCGACAGAAGGCCTTATGTCATACTGATTGTCGGTGTCAACGGTGTAGGCAAAACCACCACTATCGGTAAACTTGCCTGGCAGTTTAAAAAGCAAGGACTGAATGTTTATTTGGGTGCAGCCGATACATTTCGCGCGGCAGCTGTAGAACAACTTGTCATCTGGGGCGAGAGGGTTGGAGTTCCCGTTATTAAGCAAAAAATGGGCAGTGATCCGGCCAGTGTCGCTTTTGATACAGTGAATAGTGCAGTAGCCAATCATGCTGATGTAGTACTTATTGATACCGCAGGACGTCTGCACAACAAGAAGGGTCTCATGGAGGAGCTGTCAAAGATAAAGCGCGTCATTCAGAAGGTTCTTCCAGATGCGCCCCACGATGTCATGCTCATTCTTGACGGCAGTACCGGGCAGAATGCTTTTGAGCAGGCTCGGCAGTTCACCTCGGCAACTGACATCACAAGTATGGCCATAACGAAGCTTGACGGATCGGCTAAAGGTGGTGTTGTTATCGGTATCAGTGACCAGTTCCATATTCCTGTGCGCTACATCGGTCTTGGCGAAGGCATAGAAGACTTGCAGCCCTTTAACCGCAAGGAGTTCGTTGATTCTCTCTTTAGTGATAAGAAAAATTCGCATTAGATGCTGATGTCGGACAAGAATGTTGATATAATTACATTAGGGTGCAGTAAGAATCTGGTGGATAGCGAGCGCCTTATCCGACAGTTTGAGCTAAATGGATTTCATGTGAACCATGATCCGCTTCAGCCTGAGGCTAAGATAGCAGTTGTCAATACCTGTGGATTCATTGGAGATGCCAAGGAGGAGAGCATCAACATGATACTTTCCCTGGCGCAGAGAAAAACTGAAGGCAAACTTGAGCATCTTTTCGTTATGGGCTGTTTGTCAGAGAGGTATATGCATGAACTTGGAACCGAGATTCCTGAGGTCGATAAGTTCTATGGCAAGTTTAATTGGTCGGAACTGATTGGCGATCTTGGACTGATTTATCGTCATGACCACAGACATGAGCGATGCCTGACCACGCCAAAGCACTATGCCTACCTTAAGATTTCCGAGGGCTGTAACCGCCACTGCTCCTACTGCGCTATTCCTATTATTACAGGCCATCACAAGAGCCGTCCGATTGAGGAAATCCTTGACGAGGTACGTATGCTTGTCTCTCAAGGTGTAAAGGAATTTCAGATCATTGCTCAAGAACTTACCTATTACGGCCTCGACATCTACAAGCGCCGTGCCCTGCCAGAACTGATTGAGCAGATAGCCGACATAGATGGTGTGGAGTGGATTCGCCTGCATTATGCCTATCCCACAGACTTCCCCATTGACCTACTGCGTGTCATGAGGGAGCGTCCAAATGTCTGCCGATACCTCGACATTGCGTTGCAGCACATTGCCGACCCAGTGTTAAAGGCCATGCGTCGTAACATTACTTCAAGCGAGACGTATGATCTTATCTCCCGCCTGCGTGAAGAGGTGCCTGGGATACATCTACGGACTACACTCATGGTCGGGCATCCAGGCGAAACGGAGGAAGACTTTCAGCAGCTGCTGGACTTTGTGCGTCGTGTACGATTTGAGCGTATGGGAGCCTTTGCCTACAGCGAGGAAGAGGGTACCTATAGTGCCGAGCACTATGCCGACGATATACCCGATGAGGTGAAACAAGCCCGTCTGAATAAACTCATGCGCCTGCAACAAGGTATCAGTGCGCAGGTGCAGGAGGAAAAGGTTGGCCAGACGCTCCGCGTCATCATCGACCGTGTGGAAGGCAACTACTTTATCGGACGCACCGAGTTTGATTCTCCAGAGGTTGACCCTGAAGTATTGATTGACCGGGCAAAGCATCCGTTCATGGAGATTGGCCAGTTCTATAATGTCAAGATTGTTAGTGCCGATGATTTTGACCTATATGGGGCCTTGGCGTGCTAAACCTCAATAAATAAAAGTATTATATCCTATGAATAATAAAGAATTTATTGCCGAATTGTCCGACCGGACAGGTTACAGTCCTCAGCGTACAGCACAGCTTGTAGCAGCACTTATCGATGAAATCGGCACTCAGCTGGAAGAGGAAAACACCATTGTTATGTCTGGCTTCGGCTCATTTGAGGTTAAGAAGAAGTTCGAGCGTGTGGTCATAAACCCAACCACGAAGCAGCGCATGCTTGTTCCGCCAAAGATGGTTGTGAGCTTTAAGGCAAACAACATACTGAAGGATAAAATAAACCCAAAGCAGTAACACACTATGGACGCAAAGGTATTGATACCCGACCTGGCCAACGCCGTAGCACAGAGGAAACGGATACCTGCTAATGAGGCTGAAGCATTCATCAAGCAGTTTCTTGACCTGGTAAACGAACGCATTGTCAGCGATAGACTGCTCAAGATTAAAGGGCTTGGGACCTTTAAGATTATTGATGTGCAGGAGCGCGAGAGCATCAATGTGAACAATGGTGAACGCATTGTCATACCAGGGCACATGAAAGTAGCCTTTACGCCAGATGCTCAGCTGAAGAATCAGGTGAACAGGCCTTTCTCTGCATTCCAGACGGTGATGCTAAACGAAAATACTCCGCTTGAGGAAATGGAGAGACTGGATGCTGACACAATGTCCTTCTCACAGGCTGAGTTTGATGAGGACACCGACGGGGAGATTACTCCCGACACAGTCACTTTGGCTGACTCCGATGAAATCGTATCATCTCCCGATGAAATGGATGATTCCGCGCCAACCGATGTAGATAAGCCCGCAAATTCAGGCAAGAATCTGCCAAACGAAGCGATTCCCGCCGCAAACGTGGAGGCAAAAGATGCCGAGTCGGACACTCTGCCCCATGAAATGGAGGATTCTTTGCCAGATGCTCACCCTGTTCCCTCCGATGAAAGCGGCAATTCCGGTCCTGTTGATAAAGTAATACATAGTGAGCCGCAGGTTGCAAGCCAGCCACAGGAGGTAGTTCCTGCAGCAGTTGCACAAACTATTGTGAGCCGGCCGGCAGGTCATTCCATCGTTCGCCGTGTGGCTTGTATCATTGGCATTCTGCTGCTTATGTCAGGATGCTACGTAGCTGGCTATTATCGCATTCCCGATTTCAAGCAGCTTGCTTATGCATTTGTACCTAAACCCGAGGTTGTGAAAGTGGCGAATGAGCCACAGACAGAGACGGAGGCAACCGACATTTCTGAGCCTGAACCGGAGGAGACAGCCGAGGAGCGGGCCATGAGAGAGGCCGTTGACCTCTATCCGCAAGTGCCTGGTGGCAAATACCTCATCATTGGTACGAAAGGCGTGCGCCAGATGAAGCGTGGAGACACACTGCTGAAGATGGCCCGGCAGGAGTATGGACATTCAGACTTTGCCCAGTATATCATTGTCTTCAACCAGTTTGCCGACCCCGACGTCATTCCACTGGGCAGCGAGGTTCGCTTGCCTCAACTGGTGGAGCAGACACAGGCTGAGTGAGCGGCCCCGACTGTGTGGGTGTGGCAGGCCTTGGACTCAGAAAGATCCTAATGGTTAACCTATAATTTCACCGTGGTGACTTAGTAAACTCACCACGGTGACTTTGTAAACTCACCATGGTGAAATCAGAGACTTACCATAGCCGTTTCAGTAGTTGAAATCTTCCACTACGACCTTTCCACCCTTTGCCTTGGTAGCATAGTTAAATAGTGCAAAGCGGGTGCCCATAAATACACGGCGGTAATCAAAACGCATCTTGAAGTCGGAACCAATAGCGTGCCATTCGCGTCCGTCGAGGCTGTAGCTGAAATTGGCAATGTCCCTTCCTGGCCTGAAGTCGCCGTGTATGCTGAGCCATATACGTGGTTTTCCCGTAATGTCCACACGTGCTTGCTCTGTTACGTTGTTGGCAGTCACCTGCTTACGGTCGTTCATCTCCATGCTTTCCTCAGTCATTGTCAGATACGTCCGTCGTCCCTCTTTTTTCACGGTCAGCACGCCTGAATCGCCGTTGAAAGCTGCAAATCCCGTGCGGTCGCCGTCATGCATGCGCCGAATGTCGAGGCGTACTGTGTCTGCGCACTCTGGTCCGAACATTCGCCACGTCAGGGTATTTCGTGCCATGGGCAGACATTCTGCCAATTGGTTGGTGCGTAGTTCCAGTCGTTGTTCACGGGCATCATAGCTGAAGGCAGTCGAGTCTGGGTTGTGGTTCCATTGCCTGTCCTTAGTAACCGTGGCAACCTGCTTACAGCGAGTCACGTGCCCCTGTTCGTCTCCAATCATGGGCCATCCGTCAATCCATCTGACGGGGCTGAGCGTCAGTATGCGTCCCACACCGCCTCGGTCCTGGAAGATTACCCCATGCCATTCGCCATCGGGCCCATCGACAATAGTGCCCTGACCCACATAGGGGAATCCACCGAAAGCGCTCTTCAGTATGACCTTCTTTTCCCACTCGCCA
Organism: uncultured Prevotellaceae bacterium; assembly: GCA_946407895.1. Classification (GTDB taxonomy): domain Bacteria; phylum Bacteroidota; class Bacteroidia; order Bacteroidales; family Bacteroidaceae; genus Physcousia. Next base: position 17,211 of record CAMJQA010000018.1, on the reverse strand, counting down.
GTCAGGCTGCGGCTACGGTATGCCAGCTGTCGCCGTCCTGTCTGCGGCCACGAAATCATGAGCAGGTAGTAGTAGCCGTCTTTCTTCACTACTCGGCTCCCCTCGAGCAACCCGTTGTCCTCTGCGTCATGCACCTCCAAGTGGCGACGGAATCCGCCCTGCTTTTCGGCTTTCAGGTCGGGGGTAAGTTCTGTGATGTCCACGCTGCCCGACCCGCTGAAGACATAGACCCGGCCGTCATCGTCGAAAAAGAGTGATGCGTCGTGGTAGAAGCCTTTCAGGTGAGCATGCAGTTTCCACCCCTTAGCAGGGTCGTCAGTGGAATAGATCCAAGAACCCGGCACGCCGTTTGTGACGAAGAGGGCATAGAACCGTCCATTGTGGTAGCGCAGTGAGGTGGCCCACTGTCCCTGCCCATACTTTGTGCCGTCAATCAGGTCATAGGCTGGGGTGTCATGCAGGCTGTCGAACAGGTAGCTTACCGTTTCCCAGTTCACCAGGTCGCGGCTACGCATGACAGGGGCGCCGGGCATCAGGTGCATGGTTGTCGTCACCATATAATAATATTCGCCCACCCGAATGATATCGGGGTCGGGATAGTCGGACCATATCATGGGGTTGGCTTGCGGGTCGGTGGTGGCATCGGGTGTGGGGAATATTTCATGAATCTTCCTGATGTATGCATCGGCATATTGGCGCATGCCGAGGTCATTGGGGTGTATGCCTTCAACCATTGATTCCTGAGTGAACCCCATTTCGTCATGGGTCAAATAGTAAAGGTTGCTTACGCCCTGGGCCTGCATGTCGCGGTAGGCCCTGCGCTGCTCGAGATTTGAGCGCGTGTACCACTGGATGGACTGTTGCGAGCTGATGCCGTTTGCATAGTTGTGTTCGACAAGCAGGATGGGGGCTGCGCTCTTTGCCCGCAGTATCTTGATACCCTTCAGCAGGCGGTCGTATATGAGTTCCGTGCGTTCGGTGGCCATATTCGGCAGGCAGTCGATGACGAAGAGACGGGCGTCTATTTCGGCCAGGTAGCCAAAGACGTCCTCCTCAAGCTGTCCGTTACCCGAGAAGCCCAGGTTAATGACGGGCATTCCGGCCTCGCGGTGCACAATGTTGGTCCAGGCCATGCCCGTCCGCGATGCGCATGCGCCTTGGGCGATAGAGGTGCCATACACCACAACGGGGCGTTCGCCCGACTGGGGAATGAATCTTAGCTCGCGGTCCTGGGGTACACCTATCTCCATCCAGGTGACCTCATTGTAGAGCGGCAGGAATAGCTCATAGTCGTAGCCCTTCGCCTCGCCCGTAAAGTACGTCAGGTCCTTGAACTCATAGTTGATGGTATCCCTGTATGAGAGGTTGAACTTGCTGGCACACCAGCGCAGTTTGCCAGTAGGGTCGGTGGCATAGAGGTCGATGCCCGAGACACCCGTCGTAGGCATGTGGAACATGTTTAGCCCGCCTGCCACTTTGTAGCGCACCCTGATGCTGGGGGCATTCGTGTGGAAGCATACCGACAAACCGGCCGACTGCCTGGAGAGGCTCCATACCGCGCTGCGAACCTTGCCCTCAGCCCTGGGTGTCAACCGGTGGTATGTGTCCTTCAGTTCGCTGTTCCACCAGCGTCCGTGTATGATGTCGTCACCCTGTTCCAGTGGGTTCATCCATTTCGTTTGTGCCGATATTGTCAGCGTGTACACCGCTGCCAGCAGGCAGGAAAGTATCTCTTTTCTCATCATTCTTCTCCTTATTCTTCTCATTATTATAATATTTTGCACATAGACGTTTGTTGTTACGCGTGTAGGGGATGGTGAGCGTCACAGCTCCCATTCGGACTGCCATTGGATGACAGGCCGTCCGTCCTCGAAATCGATAGGCAGCCACACGTATCGGGCATCGATGGGATTTTTGGGGCGCCAGATGTCGGCCATAAAGATGTGGCGTCCGTCGGGCAGCGTCAGTACGTAGGTGCTCTGTCCTCCGAAGGTAATCTCTGACTTCGGTCCCCGGCAGGGGGTGGGATGCTGCGTCCACGGTCCCCAGATGCTGGGAGCCGAGAACATGCGTGCCTCGTTGGGAGCCCATCCGGTGCATCCGCTTGTTATCATCCAGTACGTGTCTCCATGTCGGAACAGCGCGGGTGCCTCGTTGTGTCCCACGGGTGAGAGGCGGGTGTATCTACCCGAGTGGTGCAGGTAGTCTTCAGTCAGCTCGGCGATGTGCAGGGTCAGGTTCTCCTCTGATGAGAAGATATGGTAGGCCCTCCCGTCCGTATCAACGTATAGGGTCATGTCGCGCGACATCTGTCCGCCCTGCAGGTCTCGCTTCACAATGAGCCCCTGGGCCACGGCCCGCCTCCACTGGGGCGTCCACCATTCCTTGTAGTCATCTATGTTGAGCGAGTCAAGTGCAACCTGCTCCTCCGGTCCGAACTCCAGGGGCAATATGCCTGGGCACGAACGGCTGGAGTAGAGGTACTCGTATGGTCCCTCGGGCTTGTTGCTCACAGCCACGGCATATCGGGCGGCATCGTAACCATGTCCCTTCAGCTCCAGGTGGAAGTACATCACGAACTTGCGTGTACGCTCGTTGTAGATTACCTTAGGACGCTCCATAACGCAGCCTCGTTCCAGGTCATGACCGCGCTCATCAGTCACGCCCAATGCCACGCCGCGCGGCGTCCAGCGCCTGAGGTCCTTTGAGCTGTAGCAGTTTATACCCACCAGCGCATTGCTCGTGTGCTCCGACTTGTGCTCACCGAACCAGTAGTAGGTGCCCTTATAGCGCAGTATGCCTCCGCCGTGGGCGTTGATGTGCTGTCCTTTCGTGTCGGGCCATATCTCTCCAGGTCTGATGCCAGCCAGTGCTTGGCCGGTAAGGGCAGTCAGCGCGACGAGCAGCAGCACTTTCGTCACATTCATGGGTAAATGGATGTATTTCATAAGCGATTTTGGATGTTGTCAGCCGCAAAAGTACAATTTTATTTTATCTTTTAGGCTTTGTAGTAGAAAAAAATGCATTTTGCATGCAGAAATCTTTGTTCTGGGCCTCACTGTGCCGTGAGCAATGCTACTTTGAGGCTATGATGGTGCCTCTCTGGCGTAAGAGAATTTCATATCTGCATATAAAAAACGGGATCCGAAGATCCCGTCACCCTTAAAATTTAATCATGGAAACGCATTCTGCGCAATTTATTTCTTCAGTTTCTCAGTCAGCTTCTCCAGCATGTCGCGGGTCATGGCTGCAATGCCGTAGTTGGGATGCCATCCCCATTCCTGGCGGGCTGCACTGTCGTCCAGGCTGTTGGGCCAGCTCTCGGCTATGGCCTGCTTCAGGGTGTCCACCTGGTACTCCATTTCAAAGCCAGGCACTCGGCGCTGTATCTGCTGGAATATGTTCTCGGGGGCAAAGCTCATGGCCGTAACGTTGAATCCGTTGCGATGGATGAGCTTGTCGGGGTTTGCCTCCATCAATTCCATGGCAGCGCGCAGTGCGTCGGGCATGTACATCATATCCATCCTCGTCCCCTTTGCGATGGGGCAGATGAACTTCTCGCCGCGAACGGCCGAATAGAAGATGTCAACGGCATAGTCCGTGGTACCGCCACCGGGAGGGGTGACATAGCTTATGAGCCCTGGGAAGCGCACACTGCGCGTATCGACGCCGTACTTGGTGTGATAGTAGTCCGAGAGCAATTCAGTGGTCACTTTGCTGACGCCGTAAATGGTGCGCGGACGCTGGATGGTGTCCTGCGGAGTCAACTCGTGAGGCGTGTTGGGCCCGAAGCTGCCAATGCTCGAAGGGGTGAACACGGCGCAACCGTTCTGGCGAGCCACCTCCAGCACGTTCCACAGCCCGTCGATGCCTATTTTCCATGCCAGTCGGGGCTTCTGCTCAGCTACAACACTGAGCAGGGCAGCCAGGTTGTAGATGGTGTCGATGCTGTACTGCCTGACCACAGCCTCCAGCTGCTCACCGTTCGTTACGTCGGCCAAAGCCGATGGACCGCCCTCGGCCAGTTCGCCTTTCGGCTCAGCCCCAGGGATGTATCCTGCCACTACATGGCTGCTGCCATATTGCTTTCTCAGTTCGGCTGTGAGTTCGGAACCAATCTGTCCCGTTGACCCTATGATAAGAATATTCTTCATTTTGAAATAGGACTGTTTGTTTGTCCTCTCTTCAGTTATGTTTTTTGTTTATTTTGTTTATTTTTCGCCACAAAATTACAATGAACTACACGATTTACCAAATTTTATTGTAACTTTGTGGTGCCTAACAGCAAAAAGAGTAATAAATTATATATAAATAAGGTATAACTATGTACGGTAAAATGCAAAACTATCTCCGCCAGACATTGGCCGAGATTCGCGAGGCCGGTCTCTACAAGGAGGAACGCCTCATTGAGAGCCCACAGGCTGCAGCCATTGAGGTGGGCGGTAAGGAAGTGCTCAACTTCTGTGCCAACAACTATCTGGGCCTGTCAAACAATCCTCGCCTCATAGAGGGAGCCAAGCGTATGATGGACCGTCGTGGCTACGGCATGTCGAGTGTGCGCTTTATTTGCGGTACGCAGGACGTGCACAAGGAGCTCGAGGCTGCCATCAGCCGTTTTTTCAAGACCGACGACACTATACTCTATGCCGCGTGCTTCGATGCCAATGGCGGCGTCTTCGAACCTCTGCTGGGTGAGGAGGATGCCATCATCAGCGATGCACTGAACCATGCCAGTATCATCGATGGCGTGCGCCTGTGTAAAGCTAAGCGCTATCGCTATGCCAATGCCGACATGGAGGATCTCGAACGTCAGCTTCAGGCTGCACAGGAACAGCGTTTCCGCATTATCGTCACCGACGGCGTCTTCTCCATGGACGGCAATGTGGCTCCCATGGACCGCATCTGCGACCTGGCCGAGAAGTACGACGCACTGGTGATGGTTGACGAGAGTCACTCAGCAGGCGTAGTCGGTAAGACGGGACGCGGTGTCAGCGAGTTCTTCAACACCTACGGACGCGTTGACATCTACACCGGCACCCTTGGCAAGGCCTTCGGTGGAGCACTTGGCGGCTTCACTACAGGTCGCAAGGAAATCATCGACCTGCTGCGCCAGCGCTCGCGTCCCTACCTCTTCTCCAACTCACTGGCACCCGGCATCATCGGTGCTTCGCTGGAAGTCTTCAAGATGCTCGACGAGAGTAATGAACTGCATGATCGTCTTGTGGAGAACGTCAATTACTTCCGCGACAAGATGATGGCCAGCGGCTTCGACATCAAGCCCACTCAGAGCGCCATCTGCGCCGTTATGCTCTACGATGCTCCGCTCAGCCAGCGTTTCGCTGCCAAGCTGCAGGATGAGGGCATTTACGTCACAGGCTTCTACTATCCCGTTGTGCCAAAGGGCCAGGCCCGAATCCGCGTACAAATCAGTGCCGGCCACAAGCGCAAACACCTCGACAAGTGTATTGCTGCCTTCATTAAGGTGGGCCACGAATTGGGCGTGCTCAAGGCATAACTGCAAGTCGGGTAGGGGCAACCGCCCCTGCCATAACACCCGAGTGCAGTCAGGGGCGGGTGGTCACCCTCCTGCAATAGCATTTATATAGAAAGAATAAGCCCTGCCTGAATCAACTTCGGGCAGGGCTTACTTCTTATAGTAGAAAACCGCACTGGTGATGTGATGAAACTCCGAAATAACAGGTTTTGAGAGTTCACAGCCTTTGTAATCCACCGACTCAAGGTTACCCATTGCTGGGCGTGGCCCGCCATTGGCATGCGAAACATTTCTCGGTTTCTTAAATTAACTTGATGAGTATCCCGATCGAACCAGTGCGGTAGCTTTCATAATTCGTGGTCAAACTCATTTTCTGCAAGCAAAGATAGTGTAAAAGATTTATTCGCACAAATATTTTGCACATTTTTGTTGCTAAAGCTTGTGTTTTTCCTGATTTTACCCTATTTTTGTCTCGTATTTAGTTAAAACGCGCCTAATATGAGCCAAATTGTGAGCAACGCCACGCCGGGCGGATTTTCCCCCTCTGGCACACTCAGAAAGATTGAGGTGAGGTTCGACCTCCACCTCGAGTTGAACTACCGTACGCAGTGGGGCGAATCGGTCTATGCGGAACTTGTCCTTCAGAAAAGTGTGGGGCAGAGCATCCGGCATATTGAGATGACAACCCACGACGGCTATCGGTGGACACTTGACATACCCGTCTCTGAGCGCGATGTCACGGGCTTTGCCTATGTTTACGTCATCATGCAGGACGGCATGGTACGTCGTCGTGAGTGGAATGTGGTGCCTCGCCAGTTTTCAGTCAGGTCTGGCGTTAGCTACATTATGAAGGATTTCTGGCGCGACATACCCGCTGACGTCCACCTCTACAGCACTGCCTACACCAACGTAGTCAGCCACTTTGGTCCCGCCAACCCGCAATTCGTGTACTATGACAAGACGCTCGTTTTCCGAGTGCAGGCTCCCCAGCTCAGGGCCGGTCAGGCCTTGGCTCTGGTGGGCAGCCAGCCCCCTCTGGGCGCATGGTCACAAGAGCGCCTGCTGCCTATGCAACGTGCTGGCGTGAACGAATGGGTGCTTTCCGTTGACGCCGCTGGTCTGTATCTGCCCTTCGAATATAAATATGTAGTGATTGACGAAGCGCGAGGCACACTTGTCAGGTGGGAGGAAGGGCCCAATCGTTGCTGCCCCTCGCAGGTGATAGACAGCCGCACGGTGCTGGTGCTCTTCGACACGGCCCTGCGCACCGAAACGGAGCGATGGAAGACTGCTGGCGTCGTTGTACCCCTCTTTTCACTCCGCAGCAGGCAGAGCCAGGGTGTAGGAGACTTCGGAGACCTTGAGCTTATGGCCGACTGGGCTGCCAATGCAGGCATGCACGTCATCCAGTTGCTGCCCATCCAAGACACAACGCAGAACAATACGTGGACAGACAGCTATCCCTACAACGCCATCAGCATCTATGCCCTACATCCCATGTATGCCGACCTGCGTCAACTGCCACCCATACAGGATGCTGCATGGATGAAAGACTATGAGGCTGAGCGAGAGCGTCTGAATGCACTCGGCCAGGTGGACTATGAGCGCGTCAATGCGCTAAAGCGTGACTATCTGCGGCTCCTCTATCAGCAAGAGGGCAAAAAGACGATGGCTTCCCCCGAGTTCCAGACCTTCCAGGCAAAGAACCAGGATTGGCTGGAACCTTATACGGTGTTCTGCATGCTGCGTGACAGATACGGCTCGGCCGATCCTCAGTCGTGGCCCAGGCATAAAGAATATAAGTCGGACGAGATTCACGCTCTGGCCAGACGCAGATCAAAGGAGTGCTGCTATTATGCCTATGTGCAATACATCCTCTCCACTCAGCTGCGCCGGGCTGTTGACCATGCACATCAGCGCAGCGTCATTCTGAAGGGCGACATCCCCATCGGTATAAGTCGCCACAGTGTGGAAGCATGGGTAGAACCTCACTATTTCCGGATGAACACACAGGCTGGTGCTCCGCCAGACGCCTTCAGCCAAAACGGACAGAACTGGGGCTTTCCCACTTACGATTGGACGCGAATGGCCCAAGACGGCTACCAGTGGTGGGTGAAGCGGCTTGGCAAGATGGCCGAGTATTTTGATGCATATCGCATAGACCATGTGCTGGGCTTCTTTCGCATCTGGCAGATTCCCTACCATAGCGTACACGGTCTGCTTGGACACTTTTGTCCCTCCCTGCCGATGACCACAGAGGAAATAGAGCGCTACGGTATTAAGTTCAACCGCCAGCGCCTTACGCTGCCCTACATAACGGACACCATACTTGAGAAACTTTTTGCCGACAAGGCAGCCATGGTGAAATCCACTTATCTGACGCAAACCGATGACGGACAATGGAAGATAAAGTTGCAATATGCCACCCAAAGGCTGGTGGAGAAGGCTTTCCAGGGAAAGGCTGACGAAGATTCCATCTTCATTCGCGATGGCTTATACAGGCTAATTAGCAATGTGCTCTTCGTGCCCGACGAGGATACCCCCAACACCTACCACCCGCGTATAGCAGCCATGGACGACTTCGTGTTCCAGTCGCTGCTGCCTCATGAGAAAGATGCCTTCTGCCGGTTGCACAACGACTACTTCTACCAGCGCCATAACCGCTTCTGGGAAGTCGAGGCCATGAAGAAACTGCCCCCGCTGGTGCAGTCAACCCGCATGCTTGTGTGTGCCGAAGACCTTGGCATGGTGCCTGCCTGCGTAGGTCCGGTGATGGAGCGCCTGCGCATGCTTTCACTCGAGATTCAGACTATGCCCAAGGCTATGGGTGTTCAGTTTGGCCGCCTCGAGGATAATCCCTACCGCAGCGTGGCCACTATCTTCACGCATGATATGCCTACCCTGCGCGGATGGTGGGCAGAAGACTACAACCGTGCCCAGCAGTTCTTCAACCAGATGCTGCAGCATGACGGTCCGGCTCCCCGTGTTATGCCCGGATGGCTCTGCGAGGAGATGGTGGCACGGCATCTTTATTCTCCCTCAATGCTTTGTCTGATAAGTCTGCAAGACTGGCTGGCTATGGACGAGGAGTTGCGTCGCCAGAACCCGGAAGAAGAACGCATCAACGTGCCTGCCAATCCCCGGCATTACTGGCGCTACCGCATGCACATCAACATAGAAGACCTCCTGAATGCCAATGACCTGAACAGCCGCATTCGTCAGCTCATCAGGCGTGGTGGCAGAGAGTTCTCATAAGCGACAGGGTAGTGGAGTGCTGTTGATTGCGGGGTGTGTTTATCCGCTCAATAGTCGGCAGCGCCCCTACTTGATGCCCCGGTTGTTCAGGGCCTGTACATAGCGGCGCGCATTACGCAGGTGCTCGGCGTAGGTGGTAGCATAATTGTGAGTGCCCGAGAAATCCTCCTTGGCACACATATATATATATGTATGCTCCACGTAGTTCAGTACTGCATCAAGGCCCACAATACTTGGCAGTCGTATTGGGCCAGGTGGCAGACCGGGATGAAGATAGGTATTGTAGGGCGATTCATAGCGCAGATGTTCGTTGTATATGCGCCTGAGTCCAAATGCCTGCATGGCGAACTTCACCGTGGGATCAGCTTGCAGTAGCATGCCGCGGCGCAGGCGGTTCAGATATAGGCCGGCAACCATAGGCTTCTCGTCGTCGTTGGCAGTCTCTTCCTCCACAATACTGGCCAGTGTACTTACCTCTACGTGTGACAGGCCTATGGCCCGTGCCTTAGCCTCGCGTTTATCGTTCCAGAAGGCTTTGTTCTCCTTCTCCATACGTTTCATGAAGCTTTTTGCTGATACATCCCAGTACATCTCGTATGTATTTGGGATGAACAGTGCGGGCAACGTTTCCATCGTGTATCCCATGCCTTCTGCCTCCTGAGCAAATGTTGTGGCAAAGTCGGCCGAGTCCTTCATCAACTGGTTGCCCAGATATGCTGCCAGGCGGCTAAGCGTCCTCACCGAGGGAACCGTCAGTTTGATGGGGTCTTGGGCACCGTTCCTTAGTTTGCGGAACAACTCCAGCGACCTCACACCGGGCTCAACGATATAATGCCCCGTACGAGGGCGGAATGGCATGAAGCGGTTGTAGAAACCGAAACGCCATCCCAGTCCGCTCTTTGCGCAGATGGAGTCTGCCGTGTCGTCTTCGTCCACATAAATGCTGTATGGTTCGGTTTCCATTGAGTTCTTGTGTAGGAAAATATATGAATATGCACCCAAAGCGGCCCCCGTGAGAGCGGCCACTGCCACAAGGGCCAGTATTATGATTTTTTGTCGCATTGCGTAATTAATTACCGATTAGGAGTATCTATAATCGCTTATTTTGGCGCAAAAATACATATTTCTGCCAACCAAAACAAAAAAAGACGCAATTTTATTTTCTCCATTGGAAAAAATGCACTATCTTTGCAGCCGGTTTCGCCGATATGGCTCAGTTGGTAGAGCAACGCATTCGTAATGCGTGGGTCGGGGGTTCGAGTCCCCCTATCGGCTCCTGAGTGCAAAACAATGCACAAGCTGATAGGCTCCACAATGATGTGGGGCCTCTTTTTTATCTCAATTTTATCTCAATCATTTTAAACCCGAAATTTGAGGGCAGATAATTTGTGTGGATAACATTGTTTTTATAATTTTGCACCCGAAAAAATTGAATACCCCTACAAAATGGCTAACGATAATACAGTAAGACGAAAGTCATCTAAGATGAAAGTGGTTGAGGTGCCCAGCGTTGACTCCTACGGTCACAAGCAGCCTCAGAACCTGGAGATGGAGTGTGCCGTCCTTGGTGCCCTGATGGTTGACCAGGACGCCTATTCGCAGGTGAGTGAACTTCTTCGACCCGAATCGTTCTATGACCATCGCCACCAGCTTATCTTCCAGGCAGTGCAGTCCCTGAGCGCTGACCAGAAACCCTTGGACATCATGACCGTCATCGACAAGCTGGAGCAGCTGGGCACTCTTGAGGAGGCCGGCGGTCCGGCATACGTCATGCAGATTAACTCGCAGATTTCAAGCAGTGCCCATCTGGAGTACCATGCCAAGATTGTGGCCCAGAAGTATCTGGCACGCCAGCTCATCACCTTCAGCAGCTGGCTCCAGACGTCGGCTTTCGACACCACAATCGACGTGGCCGACATGATGCAGGAGGCTGAGGGGCAGCTCTTCAAGATATCGCAGACTAACCTGAAGAAGGAATATACCCAGATCAACCCGGTCATTGGGCAGGTCTATGAGAACCTGCGCCTCAATGCGGCCCGCGAGAGCGGCCTGAGCGGTATTACCACAGGCTTTGACCGTCTCGACAAGATGACCAACGGATGGCAGAAGAGCGACCTTATTATCATCGCTGCCCGTCCCGCCATGGGAAAGACGGCTTTTGTCATCTCTATGGTGCGCCGTATGGCCGTTGATTATGGCATTCCCGTGGCTATGTTCAGCCTTGAAATGTCGAACCAGCAGTTGGTGCAGCGTCTCATGGTGAACGTATGTGAAATCTCGGGAGAGAAAATGCGCAGCGGTCAGCTTGCTCCCTACGAATGGGGCCAGCTTGATGCCAAGGTGCGCTTATTGATCGACAAGCCCATCTATGTTGACGATACGCCCCAGCTCTCCGTCTTCGAGCTGCGTACCAAGGCCCGTCGCCTGGTTCGCGAGCATGGCGTTCAGTGCATCATGATTGACTACCTGCAGCTGATGAACGCCAGCGGAATGAACGTCAATAGCCGACAGGAAGAAGTGGCCGTAATCAGCCGCTCACTAAAGGCTCTGGCCAAGGAGCTTGACATCCCCATCATTGCTCTGAGTCAGCTGAACCGTGGTGTAGAAGGTCGTGAGGGATACGAGGGCAAGCGGCCTCTGTTGAGCGACCTGCGTGAGTCGGGTTCTATTGAGCAGGATGCCGACATCGTATGCTTTATCCACCGCCCTGAATACTACGGCTTCAAGCAAGATGATAAGGGTCGCGATGTGCGCGGGCGTGCCGAGTTCATCATAGCCAAGCACCGTAACGGTCAGATTGGCGATGTACTGCTGCAGTTCAAGAGCGAGTTTGCACGCTTCTCGGATGTTGATGACCGTGCACCTATGCCCGGCGAAACGGTCGACCAGATGGGAGGCACCTTCACCTCGCCGCCCATCTCGGCCGAGGAGTTGTCCGAGCAGGAATCAATCGCTTCTGCAAGCGACCCGTTTGCTGGTTTAGAGACGCCAGACAATCCGCCATTTTAAGTGTAAACACCTGCCCCTGAAGGCAGAACATTTCTGAAACAATCTATTTTTCATGCGTTTCTTTTGTCAAATGCTGGAAAAATTGTAATTTTGCGCGATAAATTGCCAATAACATAATTAAATATAAAGTATATGAACATCTCATATAAGTGGCTAAAGGAATATGTTGATACTACGCTCACCGCACATCAGGTAGCCGATGCACTGACCAGTGTGGGCCTCGAGGTGGGTGGCGTTGAAGAGGTACAGTCCATCAAGGGTGGCCTCGAAGGCCTGTGGATTGGAGAAGTGCTGACGTGCCAGCCCCATCCCAACAGCGACCACATGCATGTGTGCACGGTTAATGTGGGGCAGGGCGAACCGCTCCAGATTGTATGTGGGGCTCCCAATGTGGCTGCCGGACAAAAGGTTGTGGTTGCTGTGATAGGTACCAAGCTCTACGATGGCGACGAATGCTTCACCATTAAGCGCAGCAAACTGCGCGGCATAGAGAGCTGCGGCATGATCTGTGCCGAGGACGAGATAGGCATTGGCACAGACCACAGCGGCATCATCGTATTGCCCCAGGATGCTCCTGTGGGTACACCGGCTGCCGAATACTACCATATCGAGAGCGACTACCTCATCGAGGTGGACATCACCCCCAACCGTGCCGATGCATGCAGCCACTATGGTGTGGCACGCGACCTGTATGCTTGGTTGCTGCAGAACGGATATGAGACCTCCCTCCACCGTCCCGGTTGCGAGGACTTTGTGGTTGACAACGAAGACCTTCCCATCGCCATTGAGGTAGTCAGCGAGGAGGGTTGTCCGCGCTATTGTGCCGTCAGCCTGACGGATTGCAAGGTGGGCGAGAGCCCCGAGTGGCTGCAGCAGAAGCTGCGCATCATCGGTCTGCGTCCCATCAATAATATCGTGGATATCACCAACTATATCATGATGGCCTATGGCCAGCCGCTCCACTGCTTTGATGCCGACATGATCGAGGGCCGGCGCGTGGTGGTGAAGACCATGCCCGAGGGCACACCTTTCGTTACCCTCGACGGGGTTGAGCACAAGCTTTCCAGCGGTGACCTTGCCATTTGCAATGCCACCGAACCCATGTGCATAGCCGGCGTATTTGGCGGTAAGGGCAGTGGCACGTATGAGACCACCACTAATGTCCTGCTGGAGAGTGCATACTTCAACCCCACATGGATTCGCAAGAGTGCCCGCCGTCATGGACTGAGCACCGATGCCAGCTTCCGTTTCGAGCGCGGTATCGACCCCAACGGACAGATCTATGCCTTGAAGCAGGCTGCCATACTGGCCCGCCAGCTGGCCGGAGCCAAGGTGAGCATGCAGATTGTAGATGTCAATCCGCACCCCGCATCTGACTTCCCCATTGAATTGAAGTATAACTACGTCGACAGCCTCATTGGCAAGCACATACCGCAGGAGATGGTGCGCAGCATCGTTGAAAGCCTGGAGATGAAGATTACGGGCGAGACAGCCGAGGGCCTGTCCCTCCTGGTGCCCCCATATCGCGTCGATGTGCAGCGCCCATGCGATGTGGTCGAGGATATTCTGCGCATCTATGGTTATAACAATGTAGAGATACCCACAACGCTCAAGAGCAGTCTTTCTGTGAAGGGAGAGCCCGACCAGAGCCACAAGCTGCAGAACCTCATTGGCGAGCAGCTGGTGGGAGCCGGATTCCGCGAGATTCTCAACAACAGCCTTCAGCGTGCAGCCTACTATGACGGATTGCAGACACTCAAGAGCGAGAACCTCGTCATGCTGCTCAATCCGCTTAGCCAGGACCTCAATGCACTGCGCCAGACCCTCCTCTTCGGTGGTCTCGAGAGCATAGCCCGCAACGTCAACTATCGCAATGCCGACCTGCGCTTCTTCGAGTTCGGAAACTGCTACCAGTTCCATGCCGAGTGTAAGTGTCCCGACATCATACCCGGTGTGAGCAGCAGCCGCGACCCCGAAGTCATCAAGCACATTCTGGATGCCTATAGCGAAGACTACCACCTGGGCCTGTGGCTCACCGGCAAGCGCGTGAGCGGCAGTTGGGCACACCCCGACGAAGACAGTTCGTTCGCACAGCTGAAAGCCGATGTCATGAACATCATCTCGCGCATCGGACTGCCTTTCGGCACGCTGGTATTTGCCGACGGCCAGAGCGACCTCTACGACAAGAGCATACAGATTCAGAACCGAGGCGGCAAGGTGCTGGTGGAGATGGGCATTGTCTCCTCAGCCATCCGTGCCAAGTTCGGTCTCAACAATCCGGTCTATTATGCCGACCTTCGCTGGAACCAGCTCATGAAGGCCGTTCGCGGCCATGCTGTTGTCTATCATGAAATCAGCCGTTTCCCCGCTGTCAGTCGAGACCTTGCTCTGCTCATCGACCAAAACGTGGAGTTCGGCCAGATTGAGAAGATAGCCTATCAGACCGAGAAGAAGCTGCTTCGCGCCGTCCGCCTGTTCGATGTCTATGAGGGCAAGAACCTGCCTGCCGGCAAGAAGTCTTACGCCGTCAACTTCATCCTTCAGGATGATGATAAGACGCTCAATGATAAGCAGATAGATGCCATCATGCAGAAACTGATTCATCAATTGACCACACAATTGGGTGCTGAGCTTAGGTAAAGAGATTTGACTATTTACAATTAGACAATTTACGATTTACCAGTTGATCATTTACGATTTACCAGTTACGATTTGACCAGTTAGGATTTACTATTTGAAATATAACATTTTACATACAATATTATATGGGAAGAGCATTTGAATATCGCAAAGCGACTAAGTTAAAGAGATGGGGCCACATGGCCAAGACATTTACCCGCCTGGGCAAGCAGATTGCCATAGCAGTGAAGGCGGCCGGTCCCGAGCCCGAGAACAATCCCGCCCTGCGTTCGGTTATCGCCGTCTGCAAGCGCGAGAACATGCCTAAGGATAACATCGAGCGTGCCATCAAAAACGCCATGGGCAAGGACCAGAGCGACTACAAGTCGGTAACCTACGAAGGATACGGCCCCCACGGCGTAGCCATCTTTGTGGATACCCTGACCGACAATACCACCCGCACCGTGGCCGATGTGCGCAGCGTCTTCAACAAGTTTAGCGGAAACATGGGCACCACCGGCTCACTGGCATTCCTCTTCGACCACAAGTGCGTGTTCACTTTCAAGAAGAAGGCCGGCATGGATATGGACGAGTTCATCCTCGACATGATAGACTGCGGCGTTGAAGAGGAGTACGACGAGGAGTATGACGAGGACAAGGACGTAACCACCATCACCATCTATGGCGAGCCCACCAGCTACAACGAGATTCAGAAGAAGCTCGAGGCAGACGGTTTCGAGGATGTGGGCGGTGAGTTCACCTATATCCCCAACGACCTGAAGGACGTAACCCCCGAGCAGCGCGAGACCATCAATAAGATGGTTGACAAGCTGGAGGAGTTCGACGACGTGCAGACCGTATATACCAACATGAAGCCCGAGGAGGGCGAGTAAACCGCTTTTGCAGCATGGCTCAAATGGAGGCAGAAACATCCGGTGCCCGTCAGGTACTCTACAAGACCCACGGCACGTGCAGTCAGTTCATTGATGTGTCCCTCGATGATGAGGGCCGTATCGCGCACTGCTATTTCCACGGCGGATGCGACGGTAACACAAAGGGACTGAGTCAGTTGGTGCGCGGAATGAAGCCCGAGGACGTCATCAGCAAGCTCGACGGCATCCGTTGCGGTACAAAGTCCACATCCTGTCCCGACCAGCTTTGCCGCGCCTTGGAGCAGCTTCAGCATCAGGGATAGTCACCGACAACAAAAGTCACAGAGTATATATGAAAGCAGGGAGGGGTGCCTAAATCTTGGCATCCCTCCCTCTTTATATTCCCAGGTTAATCCCTCCCCGTTCACCCTGGCTGTAAAAAACAATGCCGATGAAAACAAAAAACAATGCCGATGAAAGCAAAAAACTATGCCGATGAAAATATATTTCGTTGCCCATGAAAAAATAATCCGATGCCCATAGTTTTTCAATGCGATGGGCAAAGGAATTTAGAGTGGAGTAGGGGCAGAGGATGCCAAACAATGGCAAGTTATAAGTGTGCCTGCGTGAAATATGCTCGTGCGCCTGTGCATCCTTATATATATATATTAGGATGCACAGACGCACATGCACATAAATATTTTTCAGGTTTCATGCACCGTTTCACAAACCTTATGTGTATTGACATGATTTGAGGTGAGTTGACTCGATTCATCGTTTGAGTTAACTCAATCGATGTTTTGAGTTAACTCATGTTTTTTTTTATGCAAATCTATGAGGTTGAAAATTTTGTAAAAGTTGTGTCTTTAATCGAGCGATTCTTGTTTGTTGTTGGAGCCGCTATATATATGCACGGCTCCAGCAACAAAAAAATTTTCAGTTCGGTCACTCTTATACGCACCAACAATCAATTCTGCTACAACTACATCATTTACATAGCAATGCGTCTTGCCTACAGTGTAAATCTATGAGCTACATCTCTGTTGCCACGGAAGAGCGCAACGCATATACTGGTGTCAAGCATGTATCCTTTCATAACTCTGCATCGAAACTATTTTCTGTTCTCATGCTGCGAATCTCATCAACAATTTCATCAGCAGAACGGCTATCCTTCCATGCTCCGCAAAAACGGTCTGCCCAGCCAGTACCAGTTATATCCTTAGCATCCTTCACTTCATCTTCATCGTTTACCATAGAACTACTGAGTAATGTGATGAGTTCTAACTTGTCATAAATGGTAATAAGATTGACACAGGTTTTGGTTATATCTATTACGACGTTGAGCGTGATAACTCGAAGACCGCCACGCTTTCCGCCACCTTTACTTTTCGCTCCAAGGCGAATTTTTCGTTTGCCTCCCCCAAGAGAAACTCCTATTTCAGGATTCTCCATCAAGTAACGTTGCAGTGTGTCAAGGTCGTCAGCCAAAGAACGGTAGCGTTTGGCAAAGCGTTTTGCTTGGCGATAAAACTCTTCAGTATAGTTAAATGTTACCATCACTTACAAAGCCTCTGTTCTCAATTCTTCAACCAATTCATTGAGCGAATTGAAATCCTTCCCTGCAAAACGACCTTCTTGAACTTCACGAAAACCTTTTGTAATAGTTTCGTTAATAAAAGCCCTTTCAGATTCTACATCAGAATGGCTGGTTACCAATTTGTCAATGGTAATACCCTTGATAGCCCCCAGTATTTGCTTCAAACTGGGAATCAGACTTGTGTCTTCAATATTCAAAACAATCTGTGTCATAATAGCTGCAAATCTTAATTCTGCTGCAAAAATATACATAAAAAATGCAATAACAAAATAAATGATGGAAAAATTAAACATGCAGACCACGAACATCGTGGATGAGAATATAAAGCGGATTGGGGAATTGTTTCCCAACTGCCTCACGGAACG
>CAMJQA010000017.1 GCA_946407895.1 uncultured Prevotellaceae bacterium | reverse complement strand
AGGTCGTCCCGGCGCCGTCTGCAGGGGTTTGTGGTCGCCACAAGGTCGCCCCGGCGCCGTCTGCAGGGGTTTGTGGTCACCACAAGGTCGTCCCGGCGCCGTCTGCAGGGGTTTGTGGTCGCCACAAGGTCGCCCCGGCGCCGTCTGCAGGGGTTTGTGGTCACCACAAGGTCGTCCCGGCGCCGTCTGCCGGGGTTTGTGGTCGCCACAAGGGCGGAACCGTGATCCGGCCCTATCTTAGGCCCGGTTCTCGCCCTCGCCCTCGCCGAGGCGGAGCATCAGGGGCATGGCCAGCACCAGGGCCAGGATGGAGAAGAGCAGCCCGCCCGTGGCTCCCACGGCGAACGAGAACCAGAAGGGCTCGCTCCGTCCGTCGATGAAGAAGGGCAGAAGGCCCAGCACGGTGGAGAGCACCGTCAGCCACACGGCCACTATCTTGTGGTTGAAGGCCCGCACGTAGGCCGCCAGCTGCCGCCCGGGGCCGCGCCGCCGGCTCGACTGCAGCTGCGCCTGGTACTCGCTCAGCACGTATATGCCGGCGTTCACCGTCAGTCCGCTCAGCAAGACCAGCGAGGCAAAGCCCCCCGTGCCGAACTCCAGGCCCGTGAGGTAGTAGGTGAGGAACGTGCCTATGAACGACACGGGGATGAGCGATATGATGGCCAGGGGCAGGCGCAGCGACTCGAACAGGATGGCGCACACGAAGAAGATGATGATTACGATGAGCCCCAGCAGCCAGTACTGCGTGCCCTTGTCCTGGTACCAGCCCTGCGACCTGTTCAGGCAGCGGAAGCCCACGGGCATCTTGTCGTTGAACTCCTCGGTGACGCGCTTGATGTAGCGGCTCGAGTAGCTGTAGCTGCCCAGCACGTTGAAGGCCAGGCGCAGCACGTACTCCTGGTTGCGCCGCGGTATGACGTTCTTGGCCTGGCGCCGCTCTATGCTCATGTAGTCGGACAGGCGCACGTCGTCGTTGCCCACGCGGACGGCGGCGTTCTTGAGGTGCCACAGGTCGAAGCTGTTGCGCGCCCCGGACTGCAGGTACATGTCGGCCGTCATGTGCGAGTCGCGGTACCGCTCTATGTCGCGCCCCGAGAGTATGCCGCGCAGCGTCTGGTGGGCGCGGGGCAGGTCGAAGCCGTACAGGGCCATGCGCTCGTGGTCGTAGCGCATGTAGAACTCGTCCTCCTGGTTCCCCAGGTCGGGCGTCTCGATGACCAGGTCCACCACGCGGTTGTTCTTGCGCATCGCCTGGCACATGTCCTCGGCCAGCCGCGTCAGCCGCTCGTAGTTGTAGCCCGATATGTCGATGCGGCTCTGTCGGTACTGCAGGTTCAGGGCGTTGCTGAAGCCGCGCTTGCTTACGCCGTGGGTGCTCCAGTCGGCCCCGCCGATGCTGATGACGCGCCCTATGACCTTGTTCTCGAGCATGTAGGGGAAGGCCGTCTGCCGCACCTCCTCGCGGAAGTCTACGTCGATGCTGGCCCCCCAGGGCTCCACGCGGGTGTCGAAGCGCTTTATCTCGGGGAAGCCCGTGAGGAAGTTCTCCAGCAGGGCCACCTTCTCGTTCAGCTCCTGCACGCTGCCGCCCAGGGGCATCCGGGCCCGTATGTGGAGCCGCACCTGTCGCTCCTCGTCGCGGTTGCGGTACGTATCCTCCGACAGCGACTGGGCAAACAGCCGCATCGTGCCGCCGAAGACCAGGGCCAGGCGCTCCTTGCACTTCTGCTGGAAGAAGTCGCTGCCCAGCGTGGCATTGTAGGCGCGGGCATACCACGGCGCCTCGGCCTGCTCACCCTGCCCCGGCCGGGCCTGCTCCCGGCCCCCCCACTTCGACGGCAGGGCGTGGAACGGTATGCCGAAAGCCATCAGCAGCAGCACGAGCCACACCCAGCGGCGGCGCTGCACCAGGGCGATGTAGCGCGTGTAGAGGCGCTTCCACCCCAGGGCCAGGCGCCAGCGGCTGATGCGCCCCTGCTGCCGGCTGGCATAGTGGAACTCCTCCACGAGGGCCGGCACGAAGACGCAGGCCACCAGCAGGGCCACCGACAGGTTGACGATGATGATGCGCGAGAAGTCGTAGAGGTCGCGCTGCAGGAACTCGGGCAGCCAGAACACGATGACCAGCGACCCGATGGTGGTGAGCAGGGCGGCCAGGATGGAGAGGAAGGCCCGCCGGTTGTGGTAGTAGCTGTAGTGGTCAACCATCACCACCGAGGCGTCGATGATGAGGCCCAGCGACACCGTGATGCCCGCCAGCGAGTAGATGTGCAGGCGTATGTCAAGCAGCCAGTAGGCCATGATGGAGAGCAGGATGCAGGCGCCCAGGGTGACCGCCATGATGAGCAGGTACTTCCAGCTGCGCTTGCTCAGCCACACGAAGACGAGCAGTATGCCCAGCGACATCAGCGTGCGCCACACGAGCTTGTGCAGCTCGCTCTCCTTCTCCTGCGCGGCATCGTGGATGAGCGTCAGGTAGATGCCGCTGCGCAGCTGCCCCTCCAGCTCCCTCATCTGCCGCCTCAGCCTGGCCGACAGCTTTATCTTGTTGGCCTGGGCATCTACGTGTATGTTCAGGTATATCGTGTTCAGCCCGTTCACCCGGTAGTAGCTGCCGGGCGGTCGGTCGCGGTACTCGTAGGTGGCCAGGTCGTTCAGGTAGATCGTCTTGCCGCCGACCACGCCCACGGGCATCTCCTCCAGCGGCCTCTGGAACTTCTCCGTCGTCAGGTACATGGTGCGCCGCCTTGCGCCCTGCGCCTCTTCGCCCGGCTCCTCCTGCACCTCCACCTCGCCCACCACCTCGCGGCGGCCCATGAAGTTGCGTATGGCCGTCTCGATGTCGTCGGCCGTCAGCCCGTGCGTGGCCAGCACGTAGGGGTCGTAGGTGATGACGATGTACTTGCTCACGCCCCCCGTCACCTCCACGCGCCTCACGTCGTCCAGCTGGCGCAGCCTGGGCTCCACGTTGCGCTCAATGTACTCCTTCAGCTGCTCGTCCGAGAGGGCGGCATTCACCTGGTAGGTGAGCAGCAGCTGGGTCTCCTCGCGCCGCTGCTGCCCGCTCACCACCTCGCCGCCCGACAGGGTGGGGTAGCCGACGCCCTCGGGCAGCCGCTTGTGAACCTGCCTCAGCAGAGAGGCTATCTCAAACTTCACCGACGACACGTCGGCCTCCTTCTTAAGCTCCGCCCTCACCCTGCCCGAGCCGAAGTAGGATTCCGACTCCACGCTCTCCACCCCCTTCACGGCAGCCACCAGGCCCTCGATCCTGGAGGTCACGTTCTGCTCCACCACCTTGGCCGACGCCTTGGGCCAGCCGAAGTTGATGGTCAGCGTCTTGCCCTGGCGCGGGCGCGGACGGTCGGCCACGTCAACGCGGGGAATCAGCGCTGCGCCTATCACCATCAGGATGACCAGCGTAAGCAGGAGTGTGAAGTTACTGATGCGCATGCCGGCGGTATATGACAAAGTACAGCATGGGCACGAAGAAGAGGCTGACCAGCGTGCCCGCCGTCATGCCGACCACAAGCGTCAGCGAGAGCGGGTATTGCAGGGCCGACCCCATATCGCTACGCTGCAGGAAGGGCAGCAGGGCCAGTATGGTGGTCAGCGACGTCATGACGATGGGCCGGAGCCTGCTGTGCCCCGCCTCTATGATGGCCTGCAGCAGGGGCATCCCCTCCCGCCGCCGCCGGTTGATGGTATCCACCTTCAGGATGGAGTCGTTGATGATGATGCCGCTCATGACGATGAGCCCTATCATCGACATTACGTTCAGCGTCTCGCCCAGCAGCCACAGGACCAGCACGACGCAGAATACGTCAACCACCATCTCCAGCAGGATGATGAAGGGCTGGATGAAGCTCTCGAACTGCGCAGCCAGGATGAAGTACAGCAGGGCCAGGGCCACGCTGAGCACCAGCGACAGCTCGCCTATCATGCGGCGGCTGGAGAAGTAGCTGCCCGCCAGGGAGGCCGACAGCTGGCTCTGAGGGCGGTGGACGTAGTCGTGCACAAAGTCCATCACGCGCTCCACCTCCCTGTCGCCGGCATTCAGGCCGATGCTGTAGTACTCGCCGCCGCCTCCGGCCTGCAGGTGCTTGAAGTCCTCGCCCTGCTGTTCGCGTACCAGGTAGGAGAGGGGAATCTCCGTGCCGTCGGTGTTCCGCACGGTTCCGGCCATCAGGCGCCGGCTGTCCTTCTCCCTGACGCCGATGACTACGGGCACCGACTGTGCTCCGTCGTTGATGTCGAAGATGCGGTTGCGGCTCAGCAGCTCCTTCATCCGGGCGTAGAGGGCTTCGTAGCTCACTTTATATACGGCCATCTGTTCCGTGTCGGCCACGTACCGTATGTTCGTCTCCGTCACTACGGGCATCAGCGTTATGCCGGGGAAGTGGGCACGCAGGGTGTCGGTGAACTGGCGCGCGGCCAGCACCTCGGGCCGCCGCCCGTCTGCGTCCTGCAGGTGTATCTCCAGGTCGGTCTCGTCGGTGGTGAAGATCAGGTCGTATATATTCCCCGGCTCGCCGAATTCCACGGAGGCCCTGGGGTAGTGCTGCTCCAGGCTGGCCGTAATCTTCCGCTTCGTCTCGTCCAGCTCGTCCTCCGAGTGTACCTGCATGTAAACCACGGCTTCCGAGGCCGTGATGTCCTTCGTGTGGGGCAGCAGGAACTCCTGTGTGCCAATCATCGAGGTGCTGGTCTTCACCGCATCGCCCAGCTCCTTCATCAGCAGCCCCACGCGCCGGTCGTTCTCCTGCGTCGATATGCCGTCGTTCCAGTCGATGGTCATCAGCGTGTCGCTCTGCCTCACGTGCGGCATGCGTTCCTTCTCAATCACCTTCAGTATATATATGGTGGCCGGTATGATGCACAGGAATAGCAGCAGGCACTTGCCCGCATGGCGCAGCACGCGGTCCATAACCCACTCGTAGGGGCGCACCAGCCACCGTTCCTCCCACCGGCTGTCAGTCTGCGGCACCTCACGTGGCTGGGCCCCGTCGCTGTGCCGGCGATACATGTTGTAGAAATAGACGGGTATGACGGCCGAGGCCACCAGCAGCGAGGCGAAGAGGGCTATCGTAACGCCCATCGCCTGGTCGTAGAACAGGGCGCCGGCCATGCCGCTCAGGAAGATGAGCGGTATGAATACCGAGCAGGTGGTAAGTACCGAACTCAGCATGGGGGTGAACACCTCGGCCGTGCCCCTTACCACAGCCTCCTTCAGCGACAGCCCGCCCCGCCAGCGCTGCATCACGTTGTCTATGACGATGATGGAGTTATCCACGATCATGCCCACTCCCAGTATCAGGCCCGACAGGGAGATAATGTTCAGCGAGATGCCCAGCAGGTAGAAGCAGAGCAGCGTGAGGATGAGGGACAGGGGAATGGAGAGTACGATGAGCAGCGACAGCCGCCACTGCCTCATGAACAGGAACAGGATGAGGCAGGCCAGCAGGGCACCTACGTAGAGATTGCCCTCCAGGTTGGATATCGTATAGGAGAGCAGGCGCGTCTGGTCCCGCGTCAGCTCAAAGCAGATGTCGGGGTATTCGCGTCGCAGGTCTTCCAGCAGCTCGTCCATGCTCTTCTGCAGGTCCTTCATCTGGGCGTCGTTCTGCTTTATGATAGCCATTGTTACGCAATCAGTACGCTGATGGCGCACCAGTCCGTTGCGCTGTGCCACGCGTTCCTCTATGCGGCACACGTCCTTCAGCTGCAGCAGCCGTCCCTGGTGGTTCAGGTAGATGTCGGCTATGTCGTCGCGGGTAAGCAGTTGCGAGTCGAAGTGTATGTTGTACCTGTACAGGCCGTCCACCACGCTCAGCGCCTCCAGGGTGATGTTGTTGCGCCGTATGGCCGCCTCTATGTCGTTCACCGTCAGGCCCAGGGCGCGCAGCTTCTCATAGTCGGGTATGCAGTCAATCTCCGTGCCCACCGTACCGCTGATGTCCACCATGGCCGTCTGCGGCAGTTGCTCAATGCGCTTGCACACCACGCCCCGTGCAAAGCGTCCCAGCTGGGCGAAGCGCAGCGACGTGCCCCCCTCGCCCGAATCCTTCAGATATACATCCAGGTAGAAGGCCGGAATGTCCATTGCGCTGGCCTTCATCACCTTGGGCCGCTCCATGTCCTTTGGCATGGCGTTCATGGCGCGGTCTATCTTCTCGTTCACCTCTATGAAGAGCAGGTCTATGTTGCTGCCCGGCTCAAAGGTCATCACCACGCTGCCCGCATCCATGCGCGCCTCGCTGCGCAGGTCCTTCACGCCCGCCACCTGCATCAGCCGCCCCCTCAGCGGCGATATGACGTCATGCTCTATCTCGCGCGCCGAGTAGCCCGGCATGCTCGTCTGCACGGTTATCTGCGGAATGTCTATGTCGGGCATCAGCGATACGGGTATGTATCGCAGGGCCAGCAACCCCATGACGGCCAGGGCGATGATGCACATCGTCACGGCTATGGGTCTCTCTATGATTCTATTCAGCATCCCTTGAACTTTGACCTTCGGTCGAGCCTGCTCACGCTCGGCATAGCCGGAACCGATTCCGCTCTACCCTCGCTTACTCGCAGCCTTGAACCTTGAACTTTAAACCTTGAACCTACATCACCTTCACCTCCGTGCCGTCAGCCAGGTTCAGGTTGCCCGAGGTAATGACGATGTCTCCCTCGCTGATGGTTGTCTCCTTGCGCTTGCTGCCGGTGATGGCGAACGAGTTGATGTTGGAATACACTACGTCGACGTAGGTCCATACGGCCCTGCCGTCCTGATAGCGGAAGATGACATGAAACCCGTCGCGTTCCACCACGGCATCCTTGGGCACCACAAACATACGGCTCAAGCGCTGCTCAGCCACGACGCGCACGTTCATGCCGTCCAGCAGATCCGTGCGCCCCTGCCTGCCGCCTTCTACTGTGGCCGTCACCTTGATGAGGCCCTTCTCGTCAACCATCGGGTTAATCTCAGTCACCGTGCCCGTGCACGACAGGCTGTCATCCACGTAGGGCGACACCCTTACACGCTGCCCCTTGGCCACATGAGCCAGTTCAGCCTCCAGGATGCTGAACTCCACCTCGAACTGAGAGTCGTCCACCAGGGTGCACACCTTCTCGGCCCGCTGCCAGGGCTTGGCCTCCAGGCTGGCTACGCGACCGCTGAAGGGGGCGTGCAGGTCGCATTCCTCCAGTGCTGTGCGTGCCGACTGCAGCTGATAGCGTGCCGAGTAGTAGCCCGAGGTCACCTCGGCCCGCTTCATCACGTCCTCGGGCACGTTCTTCAGGTCGGCCTCATAGCCCAGCCCTATCAGCTTGTCAGTCAGTTCCACCCGTGCGCGTTCCAGCTCGTGCTCGGCCTTCTCCACCTCGCGCGTACGCTCTGTCTTGTCCAGCGAGGCAATGAGTGCACCCTTGCGCACGTATTGACCCTCCTTTACGCGGATGTCGCTGACGATGCCCTGCCCGGCAAAGGTCAGCTCGCTCTTGGCCCTGGCGCGCAACCGTCCGTTGCACACCGTCTGCTTGTCGAAGGGCTGCATGTGCAGGGTCATCGTGTCCACGTATGTCTCACTCATCATCTGCTCGCGCTTCTCCATGTCAGCGCCCTCCTCCTGACCTTTCTCCTTGTGGCAGGAGGCCAGGCACAGCGCAATGCCAAAAAGAAAAATATACTTACTGTTCATTGTTGAATCTTTTGAACCTTTTTAAACCTTGACCTTCGGTCGAGCCTGCTCACGCTCGGGATAGCTGATGCGAGCATCACTCTCCTCTCGCTTACTCGCAGCCTTGAACCTTGAACTTTGAACCTTGAACTTTGAACCTTGAACCTTGAACGCCCTCTGGGCCAGTCTCATTTCACAATCTCCTCGAAGTCGGCACTGAGGTCGCACTGCCTTATCCAGTCATATAGCGTGGCCTGGCGCAGGGCGTAGTAGCCGCTCCAGAACGTCTTCAGCTGACCGATGTACTGCGCCCTGGCCCGTTCCTGCTCCTGCTGGGCCGTGTTTAGGTCCGTCACCGATACGCCGCCTGCCTCGAAGCGCCGGCGCATGATGTCGTATCGCTCGTCGGCAATGTCCTGGGCCCGCTGTGCATTGCGGCACTGGGTGGCCTGCATGTTGAACTGCATCACGCTGGTGCGCAGGTCCTGCACGTAAGCCTCGTGGGCCTGCTCCAGCTGCGTCTTCGTCACCTCTAGGTCGGCCTGCGCCATCTTCACGCGTCCGCGGCTCACGCCCCAGTCGAAGATGGGGAGCGACAGGGTCAGCCCCACAATCTCATTGTCCCGCATGTGGCGGTATGCGTCGGCAAAGTTGTCGGCCGTCTGGTTCAGTGCCAGCTCGCCGTTCAGCTGCATCTGCAGGCCCTTGTTTGCCTTGGCCTGCGCCACCAGCTTCTGTGCTTCCAGCAGGGTCACCTGTTGCTGCAGGTTGTGCGTGCTGTTCGTCAGGGCGCGGCTCACCACCTCGTCAGTGTTCACCACCAGGTCGGGCACTGTATATGGGGGTATCAGCTCCACGCCCTGGTAGTCCGTCATGCGCAGGTATGAGAACAGCTTGAAGAGCTGGTCGTCCAGCGTTAGCCGGTGGCTGTTCACCTCCACCTGTGCGTTCAGCAGCGACAGTTCCAGCTGCAG
The DNA here is from genome assembly GCA_946407895.1 of uncultured Prevotellaceae bacterium. Classification (GTDB taxonomy): domain Bacteria; phylum Bacteroidota; class Bacteroidia; order Bacteroidales; family Bacteroidaceae; genus Physcousia. The sequence goes on along the minus strand of CAMJQA010000017.1, from coordinate 47,501 downwards.
TATCTCGCTCTTCGTCACCGTGCCCAGCTCGTGCCGCTTGCGTGCTATTCCGAACAGGTGTTCCCTGTCCTTCAGCGTAGCCTGGCTCTGCTGGTAGTCGGACTGCGCCGAGAGCACGCTGAAGAACAGCTGCACCGTCCTCAACGTCACGCCCTCCATAGCCTCCAGATAGGCCCGCTTTGCCTGCTCGTAGCGCAGGGGCTCGGTCCGCTTCTGCCACTTCAGGCTGTTGTAGGCCCTCAGCGGCTGCGTATAGCTCAGGCGCAGGGGCTGCGAGTTGTATATCTTCGAGTCGTAGCTGAACTGGTCAAGCCTGTACAGGTAAGACTGCAGCGAGAGGCGTCCGCCCAGCGGCGCTATGTTCTGGTCCAGCGAGAGGGCCAGGCTGTTCGTCATAGAGTTGTTCTTCACGTACGATATGCGGCCGTCCTCGTAGTTGCGGGCCTCCACCATCGAGCGGTTGAACTGCAGCAGGCCGCCCGACAGGTTTACCGAGGGCAGCAGCTCGGCGCGGAATGAGCGGTAGCTCCAGTAGTGGCTCATGAAGCTCAGACGCGCCACCATGGCGTCGTACGAACGCTCCTGGGCCATGCCTATCACGTCCGGCAGCGTCAGCCGCGGCTGGGCTGCAGCCAGCCCCCACGAGGACAGCAATAATATGATGAATGCCTTGTATCTCATGCCTCATTTTCCCTGTTTGCAATAACACGGGGCTACAAAATTATGGGTTTTCCTCCTCTCCTGCAAGAATCAAGGCCCCAAAAAAGTAAACACCCCGCATTTTTAACTTTTATTCTTAGTAATTTAAACCAACCGTTAGGCTATTGGGGGGGTGATTGTTTGTTTCAACAGCCAGTATATACAATAGTGAATAACCGTGGCGCGAGGGTTGCGTCTCTGCTGGGTCTTCAGGTCGTACATCTGAGTTTCTATTGCCTTAATCTGCATCATTTTTCTTTTTGCCCCCCACGAACTCGGCACGTTAAACGTTTCATCGTCGTGCCAGAGCGGCCCTCGGAGGCTTTGGGTCTGGGTTAAAGCGTCTTTTTTTTACGCGAGGCGGGTCTAGTAAAATTTACACCCGGGTTTAGATAAATTTACCGCCCTTTTCGCGTTCTTTTTGTTTTGACAGTGCAAAGGTACGACAGCTTTTTGGCGCGATGCGCTAAACTGCGCTAAACTGTGTCTTGCCCTGACCGATTTGGGTTTATTGCTTCATGCTCTCCAGCAGGCGTGCCAGCCCATCGAGGTTGCGGGGATCGGCGTTTACATCGAGGACGTTGCCGTTGCGGTCGATGAGCTTGTAGGTGGGGAAGGCATGAACCTGGAGGAAGTTTTCTACGGCATTTTGCTGTGCCCTGGGCAGGTTGTAGTGAACTACGTTGTCGCCCGTCACTTCATACTCCTTGATGACGTTCTTCCAGGCCTCGTCGCTGCTGTTGTTGGCAAGGTAGAGAAAGACGAGGTCGTATTCCTTCAGTCGCTCGTATTCCTTCTGGCTGTGCGAGAGTGCTTCCTTGCACGGGCCGCACCAGGTACCCCAGATGTCGAGCAGTATCAGCTTCCCCCTGTAGGGCTCTATGAGTTTCTGCAGAATCTTCTCGCCGTCGCTCATGTCTGCCACGTCCTCGGCCTTCTTCAGGCTCGACGACTTCGAGATGTCGCGGCGCTGAATGGCCAGGAACTTCTCCTGCTGTGCATTTAGGTGGTCCCTGGCGGCAGGCAGTTGGACGTTTTCCTGGATGTATTGCATCACAAAGTCCGACAGAGGCTGACGGTTTTGGTCGATGGTTTCAGATATCTTGCTGGCAACGGCGATGTCGCGCAGGTCCTGGTCGCAACCGATGGAGTCGAGGATGCTGAGTTGTTGATAGATACCAAGCAAAGGGCGTTCGTCCGTGAGAATCTTCTTGATGTCTGCGCGATTGTAAAGCTGGTGGAACTGCTTGACAAGGTCTGATGCGAAGAACGCTTCGCTGGCCTTTGCATGTTCTGCGTCTTCTGGGTTTGTGACGCAATACTTCTTGTACCCATTGGCGTATGCATCCATGAGGGCCAGTTCCTCGTCGGTAATCTGAAGCCTGCCGGCATCTCTGTATTTGCGAAGGATGGACGGATACATTTCCTGTTCCAGACTGATGTGGGCTCTACCCGCTGAGACGTAATAGCGGTCGGCCACAAGCTGATAGATGTAGTCTCTCATGAATGTCCGGAACTCGCGGCAAAGCGTATATGGGCGGGGAGGCTGCTGCCAGTGCTGCCGGTTCACATAGTCGAGCATTTCGGCGGGAACCTCCTTCATGGAGTAGCGTCCCTGCATGATGGACTTGCCCTCGTTGGCGTTGTAGTTGATGGTCAGGGAGTTGATGTAGCGGTCGGATATGTTGGGGTGCTGCGCGACGAGCGATTGCAGCATGTTCATAGCGTCGGCCTTGCTCGCTTTCGCCTCGGCCACGAAGCTGAGGGATGCCTCCCTGTCCATGTCTTTTTCCCTGGGATAGGCTTGCACCCATGCCATCGGATGGGACAGCGTCTCGTTCTGCAGCCTGCAGTCCTTGCCCATAAAGAGTTTGCGTCCGCCCTTGAAGTCGTAGAGCAGGAAATACGTCTCGCCTGGCTCGAAGAGGGTGCGGATGTAGGTGCGTTTCCAGTCGAAATACACCTCGGACGTGTTTAGCATAGGAATCTTCATCACGAAGCGGCCCAGCGAGTCCATCTTGGCATAGCTTTCATTCGGATTAACGTTGAAGAGGTTGTCGTAAACAGAAACCTTGTACTCGTCTCCCTCGTCCTTCATCCGTTTGGGCATGTCCTTCAGCCAGCCAACCAATGTGACGGTGTCCGTCTGATAGTGCGTGTCCTTGAAGCCCTGGCGCGTGTCCTTTTGCGGATAGTCGGGCAGGGTGATGGAGCCGATGAGACCGAACTTGCCTGCCTTACCGTTGATGTCCATGTTGCGCAGGCCCTTCTTGTTCTTGCCCACACGGACCACCACTTCCTGGCTGCCGTTCTCAAGGGTGATGGTGTATGTATCGCCCTTCTGCTCGCGCCGCTTGTAGTTCCAGAACTGGCAGTCGTAGATGGCAAAGTCGTCGTAGAAGCCGATGTCCCAGTTGCCCGTCTCTACGTTGCGCCAGGCTGAGGGAAAGAGCCTCGAGGCCCTCGTCCTGGCATCCTCGATGCCCAGCAGTTTCCAGGCCCCGTCGGAGTCGCCTTCGGAAAAGTCGAAGCGCTTTGTGCCGGCTGGCAGCGGCTCGAAGTGAAGCACCACGTCTGCCACACCGTGGTCGGTCAGGTAGGTCTCCTTGTCCAGTTCCATACCGTCCAGGCTCTTGAAGGCATATTGTTTGCCGTCGGCAAGCAGGTACGATGCCGAACTGATTTTCACCCGACTCTCCGGCCGGTTGGCAAGATGAAGGAAAAGGCGCGTCTCGGCTTTGTCAAACTCCACCCGCGTAACCTCCAGCAGGGGGCTGAAGAAGCCTTCTATCTCACTGTTCTCTTCGGTGGAGGGATGGTCCCACACAACAGTCTTTGCCTGTGCGGCAAGTGCGGAGAATAACAACAGCGAGGCAGCGACTACCGTTTTTATTTTTGTCGTCATAGCCGTATCTTGTGTTAGTTTTTAAATCGCAAATCGGTTACAAAGTTACGACATTTATTTATTCCTGCCAAATTTTGCATATCATACAAAAGTATGATTTTTCAAAATTTTATTGTTTTTAATGCATAAATATACATATAGGCTAAATAATATAATCCCACCAATTAACAGAAATTCGCAATATTTCCATTTCATAATAATGTACTCTAAAAATCGGTTAGCCGGGCAATCATAAGAACCGGATTGTCTTCAAGCGTCAGGCTTTCAAGCATCTCCTGCTCTTTCTGGTCCAATTCTATATTCAATCGCTTATTCTCTTTATATCTCATTATGTCCATTGGCTCCACAATCCGAATAAAGGAGTTGCTGTCATATACTCCATCAAAAGCAGCCGACATGAGGTAGTCGCCCAGGCGTTTTTGGCCTATGTTGTTGCCGAAGACTCTACATTTGCCGCTCTTTCTGCTATAAAGAACGTTGAAAAGCCTCCGTCCTGAATCAGGCGTTCTGACTAACAAGGAAATATAGTTTGATGAAATACGCCAATTATTAATGGAACCGAAACGATTCTCGCGATCGTGGAAGATGCGGTCAGAAATGTGTTGCTTGTCTTCTTTAGTGAAACGGGAAGATTTGTCAAAACTTATTGCAACGAGAGGGTATTTCCTCTTTCCTGTGATGCTCCATAAGGTATCTGAAAGCATGTCATCATAGATGACCTCATCTCCCACTTTTTGCATTCGGCTGGAAAAGGAAAATTCATTGCGAGCTTTTTCGAATGTCCTGAAGCCGACAGCCCTGGGGACTTGTTTCCTGTCAGCAATGACTAACTGACTTAAATCCAGGATGTCCGAAAAGTCATTATATGATGTTCCTGTATATAGAATCATATTATCCTTTTGATACTCCAGGGCTGTGAAGAGATAATATATTGATTCTACATGCTGCAACTTCCCGTCCAAGTCATAATGCATGAGTTTCCTGCCTTCCAAGTCGAGCAGGATAATCTCTTTCTTCTCGTTGTCATAGGCTATGTTCCAGGCATCCAGGTGTTCGCCTGGGCCATGTCCCTTTTCGCCCAACTTACAGCGGAATGTCCCGTCTAATTCAAAAAGGAAAACATTTCTGTTGTCTCGGTCTAATATGCAGAAGCAGTTTGGGCACACTATGATTTTCTCTATCTGCCCTACTACGCAGTTTTCCTTGGTCTGAAGTGGCACAAATGTGTATGAAGAAACTATTGTGTCTAAGCATGACTCTCTGTCTTTGTGGGGAATTCTTATGGTCTTGCATTCCTCCTGCCGGTCCGTTGCCAAATCTATAATACTATCTGTACAAATCCTAATATCTGATTCGTTTGTTTGTGACTCAGAAAGCGAATGAAGTACATTCGTTCGAGGATTTTTAGAGCATGCTACTGCTCCAAGCAAGAGCAGTAGCATGAAGAAGAGTTTCTTATCCATTCTTCGAGTATGCTTTTTTCTTGTTCATTATTATTTCGGTCGTTTGCCGTTTTCGGCTGCAAAGATAAGTCTTTTCTGCGTTCCTGCCAAATTTTGCATATCGTAAAAAGTATGATTTTTTCAAATTTGTTGTTTTTAATGCATAAATATACTTTTGTATGACAATTGGTGATCGTAAAGGCTCCAATACTACTCGATAATGTCTCTATAAAACTGTCTCTATATTCTCTATATAAACCCTATGTCAACCCTATATCAACCCTATATCGACCCTATAACAACCCTATAACAACCTCGTCTTACCTTCGTCTCTTCCCCCACTGTTGTCCGATTGTTGTCCGATTGTTGTTCGATTGTTGTTCGATTGTTGTCCGATTGTTGTTCGATTAAAGAACGCACATCAATCGAGCATCAAACGCAGTACAAACGGACATATATAGGAGTAGATACCTAGGTGGAAGGGTGGTAAAGATGCCCTCTTTAGGAGTTTTATGCGACAAATTTACGACATTTTATAGAGATATGTAGGAGATATTAGCTTTCGCAAACGATGAAAGCTATACGCAGTAACGGCCCGAAAAGTTGAATACATTGATATATTTCTTCTACCTGACGCGGTAGGAGAGGGAAATGGCCAGGGTGGGGGCGCTGAGGTGATACTTGGCATAGGCCAGGCCCACCTTGATGCGGTTCAGGTTGATGCCCGCTCCGAAGCTGAGGCCTGCGGCGTGGGAGGAACCGGCGGCCTTCATCTCGCTGGCGCGCCGGAAGTTATAGCCAGCTGACACATAGACGATGCTGGCGGGGTGGACATCGATGCCCAGGTTGAAGTGGTTCATAAACAGGCGTCCGCCGCCTATGGTCTTGCCCGGCGAGTAGTAATAGCTCTTGCTCCAGCGCGTGAGGTCCATCATCGTCAGCGATACGGTAATGGGGGCATGCCCCAGGCCCTTGGTGAAGCCCACGTCGAGGTCGAAGGGCAGGTGCTCGTGATGGTCGGCAAAGGCCTTCACCTGGCCGCCTGCGTTGCGCGCCACGGCGGAGAGGGAGAAGTCCTTCTCCTCGAGGAAGTAGCTGATGCCCAGGTCGACGGCCAGGGCGCAGCTGTTGAACTCGCCCAGGTGGGAATAGATGAACTTGCCCGCTGCACCGCCCACCCATCGCTCGCCCAGGGCGTAGCTGTATAGCCCGCTCACGCACATGTCCAGGGCATTCATGTCGCCCAGAACCTCGCCGCCCAGTGTGGTCTCTTTCATGGAGCCGTAGCCCACGAACTGCACGTTGGCGCCCCAGGTGCCGCGCTCGCCTGCCACCTGGGCGTAGCTGGCGCTGCCCGACTTGGTGCCGCGCATGAAGGTGAGGAAGTTCAGTCCCACCGTCTTGTCGTTGACGCTCGACAGCAGGGCCGGGTTCTGGAAGGTCAGGGCCGCGTCGTCCTCGATGAGCGATATGTTGCGGCCCCCAAGCGCCGTGGCATGGGACGAGGTGGGCAGGCTGAGGAAATTGAAGACGCTTCCGCTCTCCTGGGCATGGAGCAGAGGTGTTGCACACAATATAACAAATGTAAGCAGAAGATAGGCTCTTTTTGTCATTTTATCTTGTTTTCGGCCTCAAAGGTAGTGCATTTTCGCGCAATATTCTACTTTCTGCATACAAAAATTACGCGGAAATGAAAAAAAAAGTCCTCAACAGGCACGCGGAATAAAAAAAATGTGCTATTTTTGCCAAAAATACAAGCGAAAACAAGATAAAAATATATTATGGAAGCTAACAAGACTGTTAATGAAGAACTGAGAGGCCAGAAGTCCACCAATATGCTGATGGGTTATGTGCTGGCCCTGGCTGCCATGTTCGTTGCGTTCGAATATACTACGCGCGAAGTAAAAGTGGTAGATGACGAGAAGATTTATGACTACAGGATGGAGGAGGACATGATTCCCATCACCCAGCAGGAGGTTACGGTGGCTCCCCCGCCAGCAGCTGCTCCCACGGTTGTGGAGATTATCAACGAGGTGGAGGACGATACCGAGATTCCTGAGGAAGAGGTGGAGACCAGCGAGGAGATGAACCAGGCCATCACAACCGTGGTGGGTACGGGTGCTCCCAGCGCAGTGGTGGCCACGGGTCCCGTAGGTCCTATTGTGGAGGCCGACGATGACGACCGCATCTTCGACATCGTGGAGGAGAACGCTCAGTTCCCCGGCGGTGACGAGGCCTGCTTCAAGTGGCTGAGCGAGCACATCAAGTATCCCAGCATATGCCAGGAGCAGGGTGTGCAGGGACGTGTTACCGTGCAGTTCGTGGTGAACAGGGACGGTTCCATCGTTGACGTGGAGACGAAGCGCTCGCCCGACCCCAACCTGACCAAGGAGGCTGAGCGCGTGGTGAAGATGATGCCTAAGTGGAAGCCTGCACGCCAGGGTAACAAGACGGTGCGCTCGCGCTTCACGCTGCCTGTATTGTTCCGTTTGAACTAGTTTTAATTTTGGGTGGTTAATATGAATGGGAGGCTGTCCGCCGTGAGGTTGGACAGCCTTATTTCTGCAATTCAAAGATGAATCATAATATGTATAACAGTAAAGAACTGCTGGAGATGGTGAACGGCGCCATCGCCGCACTGCCGTATGACAAGGAGCCCCAGCGGCTCTATGCCCCCGTAAAGTACGTCCTCTCGCTGGGCGGGAAACGACTGCGCCCCGTGCTCCTGCTGATGGCATATAACCTGTACAAGGACAGTGTAGGGGAGGCAATGCCTGTGGCTGTAGGACTGGAGACCTATCATAACTACACGCTGCTGCATGACGACCTGATGGACCGGGCCGAGGTGCGCCGCGGAAAGCCCTGCGTTCACAAGGTGTGGGACGAGAATACAGCCATACTGAGCGGCGACTTCATGCTGGTTCAGGCCTACGAGCGGGTGGCACAGTGCCGGCCAGAGAAGCTGAAGCAGGTGATGGAGCTCTTTACCCGCACCGCCATAGAGATTGACGAGGGGCAGCAGTATGACATGGACTTCGAGACGCGCATGGACGTCAGCGAGGATGAGTACATCGAGATGATCCGTCTGAAGACCTCCGTGCTGCTGGCCTGCGCCCTGAAGATGGGCGCCATGCTGGCCGATGCGCCCCAGGAGGACTGCGAGGCGCTCTATCAGTTCGGCGAGAAGATAGGGCTGGCCTTCCAGGTGCAGGATGACTACCTTGATGTATATGGCGACTTCAAGACGTTCGGAAAGCGCATCGGCGGGGATATCCTGTGCAACAAGAAGACGTATATGCTCATCAATGCCCTGCTGGAAGCCAACCCCACACGGCTGGCCGAACTGGAGCACTGGATCTCGGCAACCGAATATGACGAGGAGGAGAAGATTCAGGCAGTGACCCGCCTGTACACCGAAATAGGGGTGGACCAGATTGCCGTAGGCCGCATTAACGCCTTCTACCAGGAAGCCGAGGAATGCCTGTCAAGGGTGAACCTGCCCGAGGAACGCAAGCGCGTATTGTGGCAGTATGCACAGTCCATGTTGGGGCGCAATGCTTAACTGCCCTCCCTATACATTATTATATTATATAATAGAAAGCGAAGAATCATTGACTGACACGCATAGTCATATCTACGGCCCCGAGTTTGCCGACGACGTTGAGCAGGTGATAGCCCGTGCCCGGGCGGCGGGGGTGGAGCGCATACTGCTGCCTAATATCAACGCCGAATCGATAGAGCCCATGCTGGCGCTCTGCCGGCAGCATCCGGGCTACCTGTTCCCCATGATGGGGCTGCATCCCACCGACCTGACGCCCGACTACCGGCAGGTACTCGATCGGATGGAACGGCTGCTTGCCGAACCCGGTCATCCCTATGTGGCAGTGGGCGAGGTGGGGCTCGACTATTACTGGGACAAGTCGCTCTACACAGAGCAGCAGCTGGCCTTCCGGCGTCAGGTGGAGTGGGCCGTTGCCTACCGCCTGCCCCTTATGATTCACAGCCGTGCGGCACATCGCGAACTGGTGGACATACTGAACGAGTACAGGGGGCGTGGGCTGACGGGCGTGTTTCACTGCTTTGGCGGAAGCCTGGATGAGGCGCGCGAACTGCTCTCCTTCGAGGGCTTCGTGTTGGGTATTGGCGGTGTTGCCACCTATAAGAAGTCAACCTTGCCCCAGGTGCTGCCCCATGTTCCCCTGGAACGTATCGTCCTTGAGACGGATGCGCCCTATCTGGCTCCCGTTCCCCATCGCGGGCAGCGCAACGAGAGTGCTTTTCTGGCTGAAACGCTCCGTGCGGTGGCTGACATTTACAAGGTGGAGCCGTGCGAGGTCGAAAAATGCACAAATGACACCGTAAAACGCATTTTTATACACATGAAGTGGACTTAGATGGTGCTTTTAATGAAAAAAATGCAATTTACGCATAACTTTTTTGGCATAAGATATGGGAATCTACAAAAAAAAGAATATTTTTGTAACCGAAAAGTGTGTTAAAGTACCAAAACGGGTGCGAAATGATGTAAAAATTTGAGGAGAGATGCTCGAGTGGCTGAAGAGGCACGCCTGGAAAGCGTGTAACCGTCAAAAGCGGTTCCGGGGTTCGAATCCCCGTCTCTCCGCAGGAGAAAAGGGGTTCAAAGCCCCTCAGGAATAAAGCGTCGGGGTTCGAATCCCCGTCTCTCCGCAGGTAAGAAATAATAACAATTAATTAATTTAAAAAAAAACTAACACAATGAAAAAGTTATTTGCAATTGTTGCGTTGGCTGCTGTTTGCTCTTTCGGAGCAACATCATCCGTGATTGCTCAGGAGGACATCGCTGAGGCTCCTGACACTACTGCTCTGGATTCCGCTGCTGTGGACTCTGCCGCTGAGGAAGCTCCTGCTCCTGTAGCTCCTGTTGTAGAAGAAGAGAACGAAGGTATCTTCAAGACTCTGAAGACAAAGTACATCGAAGGTGACGCCGGCTTCATGTCTCTGGTTGCCATCGCCCTGGTACTGGGTCTGGCTCTCTGCATTGAGCGTATCGTTTATCTGACTCTGGCTCAGATTAACACCCGTAAGTTCACCAGCGAGCTGGCTGAACTGGTTGAAAAGGGCAAGGTTGCCGACGCCCTGGAGAAGGCTAAGAATACCCGCGGCCCTGTGGCTCAGGTAAGCCGTAAGGCACTGGAATGCCTTGACAGCACCGACCGTAATGACATTGGCACCATCGAACGTACCATCAACATGGAGGCCGAGGTGCAGGGTTCTTACCTCGAGGAGAACTGCTCATGGATTACCCTGTTCATCGCCATGGCTCCCTCTCTGGGATTCTTGGGAACGGTGATCGGTATGGTTATGGCCTTCGATGACATCCAGCGTGCTGGCGATATCAGCCCGACGGTTGTGGCCGGAGGTATGAAGGTGGCCCTGATTACCACTATCTTCGGTATCATCGTGGCCCTGATTCTGCAGTTGTTCTATAACTACATTCTGTCTAAGGTTGAGGCTCTGACCGGTAATATGGAAGAGGCTGCTCAGGACCTGCTCGTGATGTGCGTGAAGAGCGACAAGTGCAAGAAGTAAGTTATTAACCGATTTTAAAAGCGAAAGAATCTATGAAGATTGAGAAAATTTCCAAGATGGCGTTGTACATCTGCATTGGAGTTATCTTGGTTTGCTTCGCTCTGTTCCTGACGATCGGCTATGATAACCCTGTAGGTGACTACAACGAGCCTAAGCTGACAGACCTCATCATGTGGCTGATGTACATCATGGCCATCGTGACTGCCCTCCTCATCTGCTGGAGTGCGGTGAAGAGTCTGCAAAACAGCAAAGGCGTGAACCATGCGGCCATCAGAGGCGTGCCGGGCGGTAAGATTACAGTGTTCACACTGCTGCTGCTCATTGCCTCTCTCGTTATCGGCTTCGTGTCTGGTATCGGTGAGCCTGACTTCACCGCTTCCGACGGTACCGTAACAACCGGTTCATGGGTAACTATAGTGGACATGTTCTGCGTGTCTATCGGCATTATGTTCGTGGCAGCTATTATTGCTGTCGGAGTAAGTATGACTGGGCTGGTATCTAAGACTGCCAGCAAGTAAACTGATTAACAAATCGTAAAAAGAGAAATCAGATATGGCAAAGAAGAAAAAGAAAGTGCCTGGCCTGAACGGTAGTTCTATGGCAGATATTTCTTTTACGCTGCTGATCTTCTTCCTGATAACCACTTCTATGGATACGGATATGGGTCTGGCACGTCGCCTGCCCCGTCCGCCAGAACCCGACCAGGAAGACGTTATGACCGATATCAAGTCCCGTAACATCTTGTATGTCCGTATCAATGCGGCAGGCGAGTTGTGGGTGAAGGACGAGATTTCCAGTGGTCAGGCTCAGCTCAGTGAGCTCAGAAACCGCGTCAAGGAGTTCGTCAAGAACGAGAATGACCTGAGCAAACTGCCTGAGAAGCACGTGAAGGAGATAGACCTTCTGGGACGCTGCTATGTGACGGATAAGCATATTATCTCTGTTCAGACTGACCGCGGCACGCCATACAATGCCTATTTCCAGGTGCAGAATGAATTGGTGGCTGCCTATAACGAGTTGCGTAATGAATTGGCTAAACAAAAGTTCGGTCGTGAGTTTCAGTATCTGAAAGATGATGAGAAGGTTGCAGTGCGTCAGTACTACCCACAGCAAATCTCTGAGGCCGAACCCAGAAAGTATGGAGGACAACAATAATGGCTGGATTTAAAAGAAAGCAAAGTCGCGAAATGCCGGAGATGAATACTTCATCTCTGCCTGACCTGATATTCTCCATCTTGTTCTTCTTCATGATGGTTACTACCATGCGCGAGGTCACCCTGAAGGTGAAGTTCACTGTGCCGGCTGGTACCGAACTGGAGAAATTGGAGAAGAAGTCCGCTGTTTCATTCATCTATGTCGGCCCTCCCACCGATAACCTTCGTGCACAGATGGGTAGCGGAACCCGCATTCAGCTGAACGACCGCTATGCAGAACCGCGCGAGGTAATGGATTTTGTGGCTGCCGAGCGTAAGGGCATGAAGAACCAGGCTGAGCAGGTTATCTCTATCAAAGCCGACCAGAAGACTCAGATGGGCTATATTACGGACATCAAGGAGGTGCTGCGTAAATCGTGGGCCCTGCGTATCAACTATTCCGCTACGCATCGGAATTAATTTTGAGACGCCTATCATAAAAAAGAGGCGGCAGGCTTTTGCTTGTCGCCTTTTTTTTATATATTTGTACCCGAAATACATAAAAAGATTATCAATATGCAGAATTTAGATGCTTTGGACGAGCAAATCCTTTCCATGATTGCCGATAATGCACGCATCCCGTTTCTTGAGGTAGCGCGCGTGTGTCATGTTTCGGGGGCTGCCATTCACCAGCATGTTCAGAAGATGACGCAGATGGGTGTTATCAAGGGTTCCCATTTTATCTTCGACCCCGAGTCGCTTGGTTACGGCACCTGTGCCTTTGTCGGACTATTCCTGAAGGATCCCTCCGATTTTGACCGTGTGGTGGCCGAGTTACGTTGTATTCCCGAGGTGGTGGAGTGCCACTATACGACGGGCAATTACGACATCTTCATCAAGATTTATGCGCAGAACAACCATCATCTGCTCAGTATCATCCACGATAAACTGCAGCCACTGGGCATTCAGCGCAGCGAGACGATTATCTCATTCAACGAGGCTTTCAACCGCCAGTTCCCCGTGCCCAATGCTTCTGGCATGGGAGACAAGGAGGACAACGTATGATAAGCCTGATAGCCGCAGTGGCCCTCAATGGGGCAATAGGATACCACAACCGGTTGCTCTATTGGCTGCCTAACGACCTGAAGCGCTTTAAGTCCCTGACAACAGGCCACACCATTATCATGGGGAGGCGTACGTTTGAGTCCTTGCCTAAGGGGGCATTGCCCAACCGGCGGAACATTGTACTGTCGCAAGCAAGGCAGGACTTTCCAGGCGCAGAGGTGTTTGGCTCGATAAAAGCGGCACTGGGGGCCTGCCAGGGTGAGGACGTCTTTGTCATCGGTGGTGCCAGTGTGTATGCCCAGGCCCTGCCTCTGGCCGACCGCCTTTGCCTGACAGAGGTGCAGCATACGCCGGCTGAGGCTGATGCCTTCTTCCCGGCTTTTCCGGCCGAGGACTGGACCGAGGTATGGAGCGAGGCGCACGAGCCCGACGAGCGGCATGCCTTTGCCTATCGCTTTGTCGATTACGTCAGGAAGCAGTCAAATGTAAATGGTAAATAGTAAATGGTAAGATGAAACAATATCAAGACCTGCTACGGCGCATTCTGGATGAAGGAGTACAGAAGGGCGACCGCACCGGCACGGGAACCATCAGTGTCTTTGGGCATCAGATGCACTTCAATCTGCAACAGGGCTTTCCCCTGCTTACAACGAAGAAGTTGCACCTGAAGTCTATCATCTATGAGCTCCTCTGGTTCCTGAAGGGCGACACCAACGTGCGTTACCTGCAGGAGCATGGAGTGAGAATATGGAACGAGTGGGCCGACCCCGAGACGGGCGAACTGGGTCCCGTATATGGGCACCAGTGGCGTTCGTGGCCCGACTATAAGGGAGGGACCATCGACCAGATAGCCCAGGCCGTAGACCTGATTCGCAACCATCCCGATTCGCGCCGCATCATGGTGTCGGCCTGGAACCCCGCCGAGGTGGAACAGATGGCCCTGCCGCCCTGTCATTGCCTCTTTCAGTTCTATGTGGCCGACGGACGCCTGTCGCTGCAGCTCTATCAGCGTTCGGCCGATACGTTCCTGGGTGTGCCGTTCAACATCGCCTCCTACGCTCTGCTCTGCATGATGATGGCTCAGGTGTGCGGTCTGCAACCCGGTGAGTTCGTTCATACTACGGGCGATACGCACCTCTACCTGAACCATCTGGAGCAGGCTCGCATGCAACTTACCCGTGAGCCAAGGGCGCTCCCCCGCATGGTGCTGAATCCCGATGTCAGGAGTATCTTCGACTTCCAGTACGAAGACTTTCAGCTCGAGGGGTACGACCCCTGGCCGCATATAAAGGCTGATGTGAGTGTGTGAAGGTTTAAAGTTGAGTTTACCCTCCGATTTCATATCCCTCATGCGCGAGCAGTTGGGCTATGCCCAGGCAAGCGCGCTTTGTGATGCCCTGTGCACCACCGAACCCTCTGTGTCCATTCGGCTCAATCCCTGGAAGTATGGGGTGCCCTCTTTGTCCTGCGCTGACGACCATCGGCCGGACGAAGAGCCTTCTCTTCCCCTCAACAGGGCACAGAGCCGGCAGCAGGCTGTTCCCTCCTCCCTTGGTCCCTCGCCCATTCCCTGGTGCCCGGGTGCATACTATATGGCAGAGCGCCCGCCGTTCACCTTCGACCCCTTGTTGCATGCCGGTGCATACTATGTACAGGATGCCTCGTCGATGTTTCTGGCCCAGGTGCTTTCTGCTGCCGGTGAGTTCCTGGGTAATAATCCCGTGGTATTGGACCTCTGTGCCGCTCCGGGTGGCAAGAGTACGCTCCTGCGCAGCCTGTTGCCCCAGGGCGCATTGCTTGTCTGCAATGAGCCCATTCCCAAGCGGGCACAGGTTCTGGCCGAGAATATGACCAAGTGGGGCCATCCCGCTGTAGTAGTCACGCAGAATTATCCCGCCGACTTCGCTCCCCTTTCCAGCCTGTTCGATATGGTGGTGGCCGATGTGCCCTGTTCCGGCGAGGGTATGTTCCGCAAGGACGAGGGTGCCGTCAGCGACTGGAGCCTGGCTAATGTGGATCTGTGCTGGCGTCGGCAGCGCGATATCCTGTCGGCTGTATGGCCTGCCCTGAAGCCCGGTGGCTGCCTGGTGTATAGTACCTGCACGTTTAATCATCTCGAGGACGAGGACAACGTGCGTTGGATAGCCCGCGAGTTGGGTGCCGACGTCCTGCCCGTACCTCATCAGGCAGAGTGGGGCATTCAGGAGGGCCAACCAGGTTATCACTTCTATCCCCATCGGGTAATGGGCGAGGGTTTCTACGTGGCTCTGCTTCGCAAGCATAAGGGCGAGTCGGGCTGCGATGCCTTGCCGAAAGCACGGCGCGAGAAGTCTGCCCGCCCGAAGTCAGTGACCAGCCTGCCTCGCGAAGTGAAGGAGTGGGTGGCGGGCGACTTTGAGCTTTCTGCCGAGGGTGCCGGCTGCACCGCGCTGCCCGCCGTATATGCCACGCTGCGTCCCCTGCTGAGGCAGGCGCTACGCGTCCTCTCCGAGGGCATTGCCTTGGCCCAACTGAAGGGGAACTACTGGCAACCTGCCCATGCCCTGGCAATGAGTACGGCGCTTCGTCGCGGACTGTTCCCCGAGGCTGCCCTTTCCTACGAGCAGGCCCTGGCCTATCTGCGCCATGAGGCTATTCAGGTGGATGCCCCTCGCGGCTTCGTGCTCGTCACCTTCCGGGGCTTCCCTCTGGGCTTTGTCAAGAATCTGGGACCCCGTGCCAATAATCTCTATCCCCAGGAGTGGCGCATCCGTTCGGGCTACACCACTCCCTTCTGCCTCCTGCAATGAGAAATCCGAAGCGAGGCACGCATCTTCCGCCGAGGCCTTTTTCCTCCTACGCCAGGCACGCCTCATGAGGAAATCATCGTCAGTAAGGACAAGGTGGCCACCGTAAAGCGTTGGTTGGACTTCTGACCCCTTCGCTCCTTCGCCCCTTTCCCCGATTTTGCGGAGTCCAATTCGGTTTCCGAATAATTTTCCTTCTTTTTTGAATTATCTCGTGGAAACCTTTGTCTTTCCGCTGAAAAACTCTATCTTTTTTAAAATATTTCATATAAAATTTTTGGTAGTTCCGAGGGAAAGTCGTATCTTTGGGGCGTTAAAGTCAAAATTTACACAAAGACAGAGCGAATGAGCATCCCGAAAAGCATAAATAATGTTAATAATTGGCCTCAGATTTGGTCAATTCAGAATTTTTTATACTCTCTCTCTCTCTCTCTCTCTCTCTCTCATAACACATTATTATAATTACGCGCGTGCAGCCTGCGGGACGTGCGCGTGTTTGCTCTCGGCCCTGTCCTTCCGTTGCGGTGGGACGGAGCCGGGCGTATTGTCGTACCTGTATAAATAATTTTTCTATATGTATAACCCACTTAAAGTATTCTATCATGAAACAAAAAGCAATCAATGAATGCGACCGGAAGCGGCGATACGTAACACCGCAGATGACGGTCGTGGAGTTTCAAACCAAATGCCAGCTGCTACAGGCGAGTGCAAATTTGGGCGCCGAGCGCACGCTGTACGGAGACCCGTTCGGCGGAGTAATATTATGGGATTAACGAATGGAGGACAGTACAATGAAGAAGTTTAGATCAAGCATCCTTATGCTGGCCACCCTGCTGATGGCAGGAGCCGCCATTACTTCCTGCACCAGTGATGATGTCGTTCCCGATCCACAACCGAACGACGAACAGACCTACCTGCTGACCATCGTGGCCGAAAAGGGCAGCGATGTCCTGACCCGCGCCCTCGGCTACAGCGGAACGTCGCTCGTGTCCACGTGGGAGACGACCGACGAGGTGAGTGTTTACAATGAGACCAAGGGAGCCTGGCTCACGGGCATGCTGAAGCCCGAGAGCGCCGGTGCCTCGGCCACCCTCTCCGGCACGCTGACGGGAACCGTCGATGTCGATGACATCCTCAGCCTGCAGTATCCCGCCCAGACGAGGGACTATGTGGGTCAGGACGGCACGCTTGCCAAGTTAGCCTCTGACTACGACTACATTTTGGGCCGTGCCCAGGTGGCCACCATTTCTGGCGATAAGATTACGGTGAATCAGGTCGGCGGTACGCCCGGAAACATCATATTCCAGAACCAGCAGGCCATCGTGAAGTTCATCCTCTATATGCCCGACGGCACCACGCCTTTTGACGCCACTAACGTCACCATCGATGCCCTGGACGGCTGTGGCCATTCCAGACTCATCCAGAATGCCACGATAGACGGCACCATGACCCTGGGCCCCATCATCACTTCCCCTTCCGCCACGAACGTCATCTATGCCGCGCTGAGTACAAAGGCTGACGAGGCGCTGAGGTACAAGATCGCTGCCAACGACGGGACGGACTACTACTCCTA
Organism: uncultured Prevotellaceae bacterium; assembly: GCA_946407895.1. Classification (GTDB taxonomy): domain Bacteria; phylum Bacteroidota; class Bacteroidia; order Bacteroidales; family Bacteroidaceae; genus Physcousia. Next base: position 30,327 of record CAMJQA010000017.1, on the reverse strand, counting down.
CACCCGTTCCGGCGTGACGTTCTCCAACGGCAAGTACTACGAGATTGGCGTGCGCATGCAACCCGATGCCTCCTATATGCCTCTCACGATTGAGGCCACAGTTGACGCCACCACCGTGACCTTCGAAAATAAGGCCACCGGCTCGGTGACCTACCGCATCGACGGCGGAGCGGCCAATACCATATCCTCTAATTCATCAGAGGACATCGTCCTTTCTGCCGGCCAGACGGTAGCCTTCTACGGCGACAATGCGACTTACTATAACAGCGGTTCAAGCCATATCTCATGCGATAAGGACTGCTATATCTATGGCAACGTCATGAGTTTGATTAGTTCCACTGACTTCGCCTCAGTTACTACGCTGACGGGGGAGAAAAATTTCAGTCAACTATTTGAAACCAGTGATAGTGAACATCTCATTAGCCATCCCACCAAGGATATCGTCCTTTCCGCCACCACTCTGACCGAACGTTGCTACTTCAGGATGTTCATGGGCTGCTCTGGCCTGACCAAGGCACCCGATCTGCCCGCCACCACGCTGGCCCCATACTGCTACACTCGCATCTTCTCTGGCTGCGGCTTTACCACGGCTCCTGCCCTGCCTGCCACCACGATGGTTGAAGGATGTTACATGACGATGTTCGAACTATGCACGAGCCTGACCGAGGCACCTGTTTTGCACTCCACCGATCTGGCTTTAACGTGTTATAGTAATATGTTCCATACCTGCACGAGCCTGACCACGGCACCTGACCTGCCCGCTACCACTCTGGCTGAGGGATGCTACAACTCTATGTTCACTGGCTGCTCGAGCCTGACCGTGGTTCCCGTCCTGCCCGCCACCAAACTGGCCAAGGAATCTTACGCGAATATGTTCTGTGGCTGCTCGAGCCTGAGTCTCCTGACCATCCTCGCCTCCGATGTTACAGCTGACAATTGCATCACTGCTATGCTCAGTGGCGTATCCAGTGCCGGTACGCTGTACACGCCGATTCCAGACGTTTGGAAACCTTATCTGCCTTCATGGACTGTTACTACTCCATAACGGAGTCCCTCGGCAGCGTAGCATGGAAGTCAAATGTATCGCTGCATGAACGAAAATAGAAATGTGTCAGCTTCTTAGGGCTGACACATTTCAAAATCTACAATTCAAAATTTGCCACAGCGGTGGCAAACGCTCAATCAACGATTCAAAATTTGCCACAGCGGTGGCAAACGCTCAATCAGCGATCCGGAATTTGCCACAGCGGGGGCAAACGCTCAATCAGCGATCCGGAATTTGCCACAGCGGTGGCAAACACTCAATCAACGATTCGGAATTTGCCACAGCGGTGGCAAGTACATAATTTTATAATCCACTAAATTCTCTCAACATGTCAGTATTTTTAAGACCCAATAAAAAGAATCTCAAGAATGGACAGCATTACGAGTTCATGGATGTGTTTATCACCGTAATGGATGATGCAGGCTTCACGGCTGCCAAGATCGTGGCGCTGCTGAACCAGTTGCGCGACGCCTTTTCCGTCGAGGACCGCTGGTATATGGTGGCCCGCTCCAGTAAAATCATTGCCCTTCGCGAGGCGGCAGACAAGCGGCGCGACAATTTCTACGGCCGTCTCCATGCCATCATCAAGGCGTGGGCCGGAAGCGGCATCGACCAGATGGATGCTGCGGCAACCATTCTGAAGACGGTGTTCGACCTCTACAAGGTGAAGACCAGCGCTCAGATTGACGAGGAGAGCGGCCAGCTGGACAACCTCATCTCCGACCTTTCCGACGCCGATATGCAGGCGGCTCTGCAGACGCTGGGCATCTCGACGCTCTATGACGTGATGGTCACGGCGCACCAGGAGACGAAGGGCTACCGCCTGGAGCAGGGCGTCGAGGAAAGCGAGAAGGTGACGGGTGCCCTGAAGGAGGCACGCCAGACAACCGACGCCATCTATGACGAACTGACGTACCTCATCGAGGCCTTCGTCAAGACGGCCGACGACCCCGCGCCCTACGAGGCTTTCATCAAGCGCTGGAACGGCACCCTGAAGCTCTACCCTCAACCTGGCAAAAATAAGGAAGGCTCCGGCTCATCCTCGTCTTCCCAGGACTCCGACGATTCCGGTAATTCAGGAAACACCGGCAACTCCGGGGATTCAGGAAATGCCGGGGATGCGGGCGACACCGGAAACACCGGGGACACCGGTGACACCGGCAACACCGGAAATACCGGAGACTCCGGAAACACGGGCAACACCGGGGATTCCGGAAATACTGGAAATTCCGGCGATTCCGGCGGCGGTGACGACTCCGGAGACGGGATGGAGTAAAGACCCTCCCCCCGCCCTCCCTTGTAGGGAGGGAGTGGTATGACTTGATTGTTGGATCTGATTTTTGACGAAGCAAGCGAGGCAGGACGGCCTCGCTTGCTACTTTTTTTAACTATTTTAATTTGGGCATTGGCTACGCCATTATTTCTGTCTTTATTACTTTATTATATTTTAACCCGAATCGGTCATTAGACTGTTACGCGCTAATGAAGCCTTCTTTTTGACTTTCAGTCGAGCCTGCTCACGCTCGGCAGAGCTCAAGTAAACTTGGTTCTGCTCTCGTTTAATCGCAGCCTTGTCATCTGTTTCGTCGCTTCTCGGTTACAATGGAGCCCCATTGCGCCCTCAAAGCGGCAAAACATCTGTTCAAAAATAAAGGCTATTATCATCATAACGCTAATGACCGATTCGGGTTCAAAACATTCTACTCCCTCCCTACAAGGGAGGGCGGGGGGAGGGTCTTCTTATTTCACATAGACCATCTTGCCGTCAATGCGCTCCTCGGCGTTTTTGCCCAGCCACACATCGAAGTTTCCTTCCTCCACGCGGAAATTCATATCCTTGTCCCACATGGCGAAGCTGCGATAGGGTACGTCGAGCTCAACCCGCTTGGTCTCTCCGGCAGCCAGTGAAACGCGCTTGAAGGCCGCCAGCTGCTTCATCGGTCTTGCCACCGAGGCGAGCTCGTCATGTATGTACACCTGGACCACCTCGTCCCCGGAGCGCTCGCCCGTGTTGGTGACGCTTACGCTGACGCTCAGTGCTTTGTCCTTCTCCAGCGTCTCGGGAATCTCGAGGTCGCTGTACTCGAATGTAGTGTAGGAGAGTCCGTAGCCGAAGGGGTAGAGGGGCTTGCCGTCGTTCTCCACGTAGCCGTAGCCTCGTCCGCTGGGCTTGATGGAGTAGTATGTGGGGTTCTGCCCGATATTCCGTACCCAGCTCATGGGCAGTCGGCCGCCCGGGTTGTACCGGCCGGTGAGCACGTCGGCAATGGCGGTTCCGCCCTGTTCGCCGGGATACCATGCCTCCAGCACTGCTGCGGCACCGTCCACCCATTCGCTAATGTCCACCACGGCCCCGTTGTGCAGCACCACGATGACGGGTTTGCCCGTGGCAATGAGGTCGCGCACCATGCGCTCCTGGTCGATGCGTATCTTCGTCTCCTGCTGGTCGGCAATGATGAGTGCGCCCGTCTGCTCGCGGTTCTGCTTCATGTTGGCCGAGGGCAGGCGGAAGCTGCTGCGGTCGCTGCCCTCCTCCTCGGTGATGGAGGGGAAGAAGACGAGCGCGTCGCAAGTGCTGGCCAGGGGGTTGACATTCTGTCCGGCAGGGGCGAGCACCACCTGTGCCTTGCCCTCCAGGGCTTTCTGGAGCCCCTCGTAGGGCGTTACGCCGCCCTCGCCGCGCCATCCGCCTCGTCCGCCGCTGTAGTCACCCACGTTCAGCGTGTTGGCCGCTGGGCCGTAGATACCAATCTTCTTGATCTGGCCTTCCCGCAGGGGCAGGATGCCGTTGTTCTTGAGCAGGGTCATGGTCTTGCGCGCGCATTCCTCGGCCAGCTGGCGGTGTTCGGTGCAGCGTACGGTCTGCAGGGCCTTTTCGGGATCTACGTATGGTTCATCGAAGAGCCCGAGCTGGAACTTGATGCGCAGTATGCGGCGCACGGTTTCGTCGAGAGTCTTCTCGCTTATCTTGCCGTCGCGCACCAGCTGAGCCAGGTTTTTGTTCGTGCTGGCCAGCTGCAGGTCGAGTCCGTTCGTGAGGCACTGGGCGGTGGCATCGTCTTCGTCCTGTGCCATGCGGTGCTGGTTGGCCACTATCTCCACGCCGCCGTAGTCCGATACGACGTATCCCTGGAAGTTCCATTCCTTCCGGAGGATGTCCATGAGCAGCTGCCTGTTGCTGCTGCAGGGTATGCCGTCTACGGAGTTATAGGCGGCCATCACGGAGCGGGCGCCACCCTCCTGGATGCAGGCGCGGAAAGGCTCGAGGTAGACCTCGCGCAGCACGCGCCAGGACATGGGCGAGGCGTAGGAGTCATGACCTCCCTCGCCATAGTTATCCACGAAGTGTTTGGGCGTAGCCACGATGCCGCTCCCCTCCAGGGCCTTTACGTATGCCACGCCGAAGCGGCAGTTCATGAGCACGTCCTCGCCATAGCTCTCCTGCCCGCGTCCCCATCGCTGGTCGCGCGTGATGTTCACAACGGGCGCATAGACCTGGCGCACGCCTACGGCCCTGAGTTCCTTGGCCACCACCAGGCCCTCCTGATAGTACAGGCTGTCGTCGAAGGTGGCGGCCATGGCTATGCTCTGGGGGAAGCAGGTGGCGTTGCCCCACTGAGCGCCGTGCAATGCCTCGCCGTGCTGCAGCACGGGTATGCCCCACCGGTTGGCCTCGATGGAGCGCCGGGTATCTTCGTTTATGTGCTCGGCCACCGACTTGGCATCGTTGGGTACGTTGCCTTCCCAAAGGAAGTGGCCTATGTTACGGATGTGCCCCTTCTTGTAATCCCGCTTCTGGAAGAAATCCTTGTAGAAGAGGAGTTGTGCGCTGGCCTGCTCGGCCTTCTCCTCGAGGGTCATCTTGCCCAGCAGGTCATCTACGCGTTTCTCCACTGGCAGGTTGGGGTCCTGATACTTGTTTTCCTGATTGCCCTGCGGAGTGCAAGCCGTAACGGCTATCAGCACGATGCCTAAGGCGAAATGTCTGTTGATGGTCATGATATGTTAGTTTGAGAGTTAATGATTCATTTCAAAACGTTCTTGATGGCTTCCTCCACACTGCTCATTGACTCGGTCGGCTCAAAGCGGCGTATAACCTGGCCCTTGGCATCGACGAGGAATTTGGTGAAGTTCCATTTTATGTCGTTGTTCTTGTCGTACCTGGGATCCTGGCGGCGTAGCATCTGGTCCATCATCTGGCCTGTGCGGTCCCTGAGGTCGAATCCGCGGAAGGGTTGCGCCTTCTTAAGCAGGGTGAACAGTGGCGACTCCTGGGCTCCGTTGACGTCTATCTTCTCGAAAAGGGGGAAGGTGGTATGGAACTTCTCGGTGCAGAACTGCCTGATCTGACTCATACTGCCAGGGGCTTGCTGCCCGAACTGGTTGCAAGGGAAGTCCAGCACCTGGAAGCCCTTTTTGACGTAGCGGTCGTAGATGTCTTGCAGCTCTTTGTATTGTGGCGTGAAGCCGCATTGCGTTGCTGTGTTCACTATGAGCAGTACTTGTCCGCGATATTCCTTCAGGCTCACTTCCTTGCCATTGGCATCCTTTACCTTAAGGCTATAAATTGATTTTGCGCTGGCGCTGAGAGACAACAGGACCAGCAGGAGGGTAAACAGTCTCTTCATAATGTTATCTTTTGATGGTTTAAAGTACTTTCTTGGCTGCAAAGTTATAACTAAAAAACGAAGAAGCCAATATTTCTGCCGTTTTATTGTCGGAAAAATGACGGAATCAGCATAAACCATAGTGCTGGAACATCAGTTTGTAGGCCTCGGCCTTCTTCTCAAGGGAGAGAGGATAGGCCCGGCTGCTGCTGGGCAGGCGGTAGAGTTCCAAACTGGTGCCGGGGATGTTAACGGCTTGGCTGACAGCAGGCATCTGCGGCACATTCATGCGCAGGCAGATGGTCTCGGTGGCCTTTTCGCCTGTGGTGACAATAGCTCGCAGGGCACTGAGCGGAGCAATGAGGGCGGAGATGTCGGTCGGTTCCACAACCTCCAGAAACTTGTCGGAGGCATTGTCCCGAAGACGGCGTACAGCCCTGGCTGTGTCGTAGAAGGCGATGCCGTGCTGGCGGCAATGCTCCTTGATGGCTTCGAGCCGGAATGTCTTGTGCATGTTATCTACGAAATAGTCGCGCTCGCCATAGAATACCAGCCCCTCGATGCGCCAGTGGTCGTTAATCCAGTTGGGGTAGAAGAAGTCCATGCACCATCGCTGGCGCGGTGGCGGAAAACTGCCCAGGAAGAGCACTTTGGCTCCCCTGGGCAGAAATGGCTGGAGCGGATGCCGTTCAATCATCGTCGTGATGCTCGATGATGATGGCTATGCCCTTGATTTGCTGCCATCCGGCTTTGTCCGTGACCCTGATCATGAAGTGATAGTCGCCCTCGGCTGCATCCTCCGGGATTGGGATGTCAACATTGGCTGTGTGACTCTTTAATCCGGATGGGATGGAGAAGGAGTGGTTGTAAACCCAGGCGTTCTCCTCCCCGTGTTCTTCACCTTCTTCATGCTCATGTTCATGTTCGCATTCACTGTCCTCGTGGTCATGGTCATTGCCTTCAGTGCTGTGGGAGTGATGGTCGAAGTTGTTGTGTACTTCCAGGTTGAAGTTGCCCAGTTCCACATTATCCTCGAAAACATAGCGAAAGGGTATAATATCGCCCGGATGATAGACCTGGCAGTTGATGGGGTTGCAGGTTATGCCCGTATCGGTGATGGTTGGCGGGGTCATGTCCTTTACTTCGTCGTCGTTTCCACAGGCCCAAAGACCCAGTATGAGAGCCATTGTGAGGCTCATGTAGATATACTTTTTCATATTCTTGTTTCTTTTAGTCGGTTTGTTGATTCTTGATTTGTTTATTCAATTAAAACTCCACACCCACCATCAGCGCCATATTGAAGCCCGGTTCGGGAACGTCGATGAGGCGGTAGTAGCTGGTGTGGTCGTAGTAGCACTTGTTCAGCAGGTTGTCGGCATGGAGTGACAGCCGTAGTCTTGTCCTGCTGTTCAGCGGGAACTGTTTCCCGGCCGAGAGGTTCAGAGTCCAATAACCGTCGGTCGGTTTCTCGGGCGGTACGATTTCGTGCTGGTCGCCAACAAGGTGCAGGTCCAAACCTACAAAACCGTCGCCCCGCCACTGGAACTTGTACTTTGCCCCGGCATCGGCCGACCATGGGGTGGAAAAGGGTAGGGAATAGCCCTTCTTCTCGCCTGAGCGCTGGCGGGCGTAGAGGTACTCGCCCTTCAGCTCGGCTTCCAAGTGGGAGGTAATGCGCCATGTGGCCTGTGCCTCAATGCCCCATCTGAACACCTTCGCCTGTGTATATTTGTAGAGCTGAAGCCCCTCCACATACTGCGGCGTCGGACTCAGGTAGATGTAGTTCGGGAAATAATTCACGAATGGATCCACCTGTATGTCCACAGCCCTGTTTCCCCAGCTGATGCCGGCATCCAGCTGATAGGACTCTTCGGGGTTCAGGTCTGCGTTGCCCTGCTCGTATCGGAAGATGTGATAATTCACACCGTCTGCGGCCAGTTCCTTAGGGATAGGCACGCGGAAACTCTTGCCTAAATTGGCCTTCATTACCCATCCGCCAGTGGCGTAGTTCAAACCGGCCGACCAGGTAAAGCTGTTAAAGTTGCGGCTTATGTCGGCCGAGCGCTCTTTATAGACCGAATCGTTCTGCGTCACGGGTGTCAAGTACCAATCGTTGTATTTCTCCACCGAGGTATGATGGTAGTCGTAGCGCACTCCGGCATTGGCTATCAGGCTCTCGTTAATCGTCCAGCGATCGATGGCATAAATGCCTGCGCTAACCGTCTGGAAATCGGGGATGATGAATCCCCAGCCGCTACGTTCGTTGTGTTGGTATTCTCCGTTAGCACCAGCTTTTAATTCATGCTGTTCGGCTATAGTGCGGCGCATGCCCAGCTGCGCAGTCAGTGTGTTCTTGTTGAATCTGCGTTCGAGGGTGCCGTTCGGACGAGGCATGTAGCCGTGGGAGATAGGCTCAGAGTGCTCTTCGCGCCAGTTGTTCTGCCAGGCCAGATTGCCTTCCAATGCCCAGTTCTCGTCGTGCCAGGTGGTATGGCTCATTACCTTCAGGTGGTTTACCCACTGATAGGGCAAGTCTACATCGCGTCGGCTTCTGTCATAGTCGATGTCTGACAGCCTTACTTCCAATCCGTGTGCATCTGCAAAGAAACCACTCTTGGCGTAGGAGTCCGAGATACGCACATCGGTATGGAAGTTATAACCGGCATACCCCGCCATCAAACTGCCGTCGTATTCGCGCCCGGCTGTGTTGCGCAGGCGTCGGTCCTTGAGTCGGATGTAGTACGAGTAGTACTGTATGCTGTCTGTAGGAACGCAATAGTCGGCGTAGTTGATAAGGGTGGCATTGGCTCGGTAGAAGAAATGCTTGTTCAGCCCGCCAAACTTTACGGAAGCGCCCAGCGATCCGTTATTGGTGCGGGTGAAAAGTGATGCACTGCCCTGGAAGGGTTCCGTAGGCAGATGGTTCGTATATAGGCTCAGCACACCGCCTATGGCATCAGAGCCGTAGAGCAGTGCTGCCGGACCCTTTAACACCTCGGCACGGTCTATGGCGAACTGGTCAATCTCGAGCCCGTGGTCGTCGCCCCACTGCTGTCCTTCGTGCTTTATGCCGTCTTCGGTCACAGCCATACGGTTGAAGCCCAGGCCGCGAATGGTGGGCTTTGACTGCCCGCTGCCTATGCTCATGGCTTTCACGCCTGGGATGCCCTCCAGTGTTTGCATCAGGCTGCCAGAGAAATGTTGTTCCAGATAGTCGTGGCTGACACGGACGCTGTTCTGCGATGACTTCATCAGGTAGTCTCGCCTGGCATTTCCGCTTACTGTTACGTCCTTTAGTGTCACTACGGTATCTGGTTGGGTCAGCCACAACAATGTGGCGACCATCAGATTCAATATCATTTCAGATGGAACGCAATGTAAATATAAATATATAATGTACGTGCACGAAACAGTTTGCTTCGTGCAGAATCTCAATCTACATTACGAAAAAGGGTGGAGCACGACTTCGGACTGCATCCAGAAGCGTGGAAACAACGGATGCGTCCTGGCTGACGAACAGGTATCCGACAGCCAATAGGCAGACGGAGAGCATGACACTCTGTACGATAAGGCCGGGCAGCGACAGGAACTGACACAGCAAACAGACATGATGGGTTGCTCCCTGACTGGTGATATGTCCAGAATGAGGCAGATGGCTGGCACACTGATAGCATTCATCCAATTCCCACTCGTATGCGGTATGCAGATGAATGCTGGATAAGATGAGCAGTGGCAGATAGACTGCCAACAACATCCAAGCCGATATCTTACGCCTCAAATCCATTTTCATGTGGCAAAGGTACAATTAAGAAAGCACAATGCAAAATAATTTTCGAATTAATTTTTGTTATAGAGCGGAAGTAGCTTCGAAAGAGGGGTAAAGGCATGATTAAGATAGAAAATGAAAGAGCTTATTTGATAATTTCCAAGCGTAAGTGCGTTATTATTCAAATATTTTATATAATTTTGCGGCAAGAACCTGATAAAATGGCCTGGTAAAGGCAAAAGCACGCATAAGAATTATGAGAAAAACAAAGGCTTTGTTCCTCCTTGCTTTGGCATTGTCGGTCTTTGTGCCTCACGTCAAGGCGCAAGACTTGCCACGCTTTAAAAAAATTGTACGTGAATTGAGTAGCTCTAAGTATCAGGGGCGAGGCTATGCCCGTAACGGTGTGCGGAAAGCTGGGAAATACTTGGCTGCTGAGTATGAGAAGTCTGGAGTTGACGAAGTGGCGTTCCAACCCTTCACACTGGACATCAATACCTTCAACGGCAAGATGCAGATGTGGGCTGACGGACGTAAGCTGAAGGCCGGCTTCGACTTTTCCATGCGCGAATACTCGCCTGGTGTAGTGGGAGAGTTCCCCGTTTATCATGTGGATACGCTGAACTTTGATCCCGACCGTATGTTTGCCGACCTTGCCAAACCTGAGTATGCGGGCTGTTTGGTGGCCTGCGAGTTCTGGTTCACCTATCGGCATAGGCAGGTTTTCTCACGGTTGCAGAAGGCTGGTGAGTGCCCCAATGCGGGACTCATCTATACCTGGCCCTCGCCTATCAAGTTCTTTAAGGCCTATGGGCATCGCATCGTTGATAAACCTATAGTGTGGGTAACACCCGAGGCGATAGAGGGCGTGCAGCGCGTAAAGCTGAACGTTGAGAATGAGTTCCTGAAAGCATACGAAACGGAGAACATTATAGCCAAGGTGCTTGGCCGCAGGCACGACAGCTGCTATGTCTTTACGGCTCATTACGACCATATCGGTAACCTAGGCCGCCATGTGTTCTACCCAGGGGCAAATGACAATGCATCGGGTACGGCAGCCCTTGTCACACTTGCACAATATTATGCACAGCACAGACCGGAGTATGACATTTATTTCATAGCCTTTTCGGGCGAGGATGCCAACCTGCGCGGCTCCACCTGGTTCGTGGAGCACCCCGTCGTGCCGTTAACGCAGATACGTTACTTGTTCAATATCGATATGATTGGCGATGACAATCCATCCCTTTATTGCGAGCTCAGCGAAGCAGGTATGTCGCGTTTCAGCCAGTTTGAGAATATAAACCGCGAACTGGGTCTTTTCAAAGACATTGACCGTGGCGAACTGGCGGCCAACAGCGATCACTATCCCTTTGCTATGCGTGGCGTACCCTGTATTTTCTTGGAGAATCAAGAGGGGTCAGCCTACCCCTACTACCATACCCCAAGAGATGATTTCCGCACAGTAAAGTCAGATAGCTACGCGCCTATCTTCCGACTGGTAACCGCCTTCATCGAGCGGGACCGCTGAATGTAAGCCGAATGCTTTTAGGGCCGGGCATCAATGTAGATGCCAGTTCTGTTTCCTCGTTTTTCTTTCATTTGAAGGCGATGCATGGACAAAAAATGAAAATAAGTTCCCATTTTTTTTGTATTTTGCGCGGTTTGCACTACCTTTGCACCCCGAATTGAATTAAAATAAATAAAAATAAGCAAAATGGACGACTACCCGGCGGACAATTTTAGTGAGTAGCAGTCCTCCCTCGCGTGGGACCTAGGCATTGGATAATTGCGGGTCATACATTTTGGGAGGAGTGCCCAAAATGTGAGTAACCGTAAAAAGACCCGAAACGATGCGAACTTTCTGGAATACGACGAATGGCCTTCGCGCTATTGAGGAATGGGCTCCCAATTGCTGGACCCAAGTGACATGCCCCTCACAGGAAGATACTGACTTCCTTGAAAAGGAACTGGGCATCCCCGATTATTTTCTGAATGACATTGCCGATACTGAAGAGCGTGCCCGTTATGAATTTGACGAGGGCTGGATGCTCATTATCCTACGTATCCCCTATGTAAAGGAAATACGTTCCCGTACGCCTTTCACCACTATTCCCCTGGGCATCATCATGAAGAAGGATGTTTGCATTACAGTATGCAACTTCGAAACTAATATGATGATAGACTTTGTGTCCTTTCAGCAGCGACGCGGATGTGGATTCACCGATGCTGTAGATATGGTCTTTCGGCTGTTCCTGAGCAGTGCAGTCTGGTACTTGAAGCGCTTGAAGCAGATAAATACCCTGCTTGAGAAGTCGAAAGAAAGCCTGGACCATAATATTGATAATGCCGATCTTATCCGTCTGTCTAAGTTGCAGGATAGTCTGACCTATTTCATAACCTCCATTCGTGGCAATGAGACATTGTTGTCAAAATTGAAATTCAAATTGCCCGTAGATGAATTGGACGCTGACTTGATTGAAGACGTGAATATCGAAATGAGCCAGGCCCGTGAGTCGGCTGGTATTTATGCAAATATCTTGGACAGCACGATGGACACTTATGCCAATATAATCAACAATAACATGAACAGTGTGATGAAGATGCTCACAAGCATTAACATCATATTGATGTTCCCCACTTTGGTTGCCAGCGTTTTTGGAATGAACCTGATAAACGGTATGGAGAATGTTTGGTGGGGTTTTCCTGTTGCAATTTGCATTTCGGTGTTTGTAACGGTACTTTTCCTGTTGTATTTCAAACGAAAAACGTGGATTTGAGTGTTTTTAAATAAAAAAAACGCGCTTAGATTAGGAAGAAACAATTTTTTTGCCGTATTTTGTACTCCAAATTCCCTGCTTTTTCTTCTCGCTGTAGAGTGAGGCAGGTGGATTATAATTTGTCTAACTTACAAAACTAAACATGATGGACTCCTTAGAGACTAATGAAACTACTGCCCAAAGGCAGTCTTCTGAACTTGTCAACGAGAATGTAGTAGAGGCTGTTCAGGCTTCTGCTGAAGAGAAAGTAGAAGAGACCCCTGCTCCTGCTGAAGAAGAAATGGTAAAGACTCCTGCACCTGAAGTTGAGACCCCATTAGAGGAACCCCAGACTCCTGTTGCTGAGGAAAAGGTAGAGGAAAGTGCTGCTCCAGAAGGTGAAGCGGCCGAAAAAGAGACTCCCGAGGAGGAAGCTTTGCCACAGTTCCTAACAAAAGAGGAGGTCGTGGCACGCCTTAAAGAACTGGCTAACGGTGAGGATGTGCCTGGAAAGGCTGAAACAGATTTGCTGAAGGTACTTTTCTATAAGTATCATAATGCTGAAATCCAAGAGGCTCACCGCGCTTATGTTGAAGCAGGCGGTGACCCTGATAAGTTCCAGCCTCAGACAGACTCTTTGGAGCCCGAGTTCCGTGCATATATGCAGGTGGTTCGTGAACGTCGCGCTGCGGCCCAAGAGGCCCTTGAGCAGCAGAAGCAGGATAACCTGAAGCGCAAACTGGAGATACTGGAGAGCATCCAACAGTTGGCATCTACACCCGAGGAAGCTAACAGGGCTTTTGATAAGTTCAAGGCTCTTCAGGCTGAGTGGAAGGAAATAAAGGCTGTCCCGGCAGAACGTGCTACTGAACTGTGGAAGAACTATCAGCTCCATGTGGAGAACTTCTATGACCTGCTGAAACTGGGTCATGAGTTGCGCGACTATGACTTTCGCAAGAATCTTGAGGCTAAGACCCGCCTGTGTGAGCAGGCTGAGGCGTTAGCTGATGTTCAGGATGTTATTCAAGCCTTTAATCAGTTGCAGAGCCTTCATCAGGAATGGAAAGAGACGGGTCCTGTTGCAAAAGATCTGCGCGATGAGATCTGGGATCGCTTCAAGGCAGCCTCAACAGTGATAAACAAACGTCACCAGGCTCATTTCGAGGCGCTTAAGGCTGTAGAGGAAAAGAACCTCGCTGATAAGACTGCGCTTTGTGAGGAATTGGAGGGCATCCACGTTGATGAGTTGAAAACATTTGCTGATTGGGATGCTGTTACCAAGAAAATCATCGACCTTCAGGCTCGCTGGAAGACTATTGGCTATGCCCCTCAGAAGATGAATACACAGATTTTCGAGCGCTTCCGTCAGGGCTGCGATGCCTTTTTTGAACAGAAAGCACAGTTCTTCCGTGAATTGAAGGAAAGTCTGGCTGTCAATCTGGCTCGTAAGAAGGAACTGGTGGAGCAGGCTGAAGCGTTGAAAGATAGTACCGACTGGCGTGCTACGGGTGATGCCCTTGTCAAGTTGCAAAAGCAATGGAAAGAAATAGGTGCAGTGCCGCGTAAGTATTCTGAAACTTTATGGAAACGCTTCGTAGGTGCTTGTGACCAGTTCTTCGAGGCCAGGCAGGAGGCTACGGCCGGACAGCGTGAACAGGAAAAGGCCAGCCTGGAGAAGAAGAAGAATATTATCAGCCAGTTGCGCGAGTTGGCACAGCAGGAAGGTGAAGATATCCTTCAGCAGGTGCGTCAACTCCAACAGCAGTGGAACGAGGCCGGTCATGTTCCTTTCCGCGACAAAGATAAACTCTACAAGGAGTATCGCGAGATATGCGATAAAATATACGATGCCCTGAATGTCAGTCAGGCAAAGCGCCGTCTTAATAACTTCCGTGCCGGGCTGGCTCAGAAGATGGAGAAGGAAGGCAGCAACCTGGGTAATGAGCGTAATCGCATGATGCATGCCTATGAAAAGTTGCGTGACGAGATTAAGACGTATGAGAACAACCTGGGCTTCCTCACTACCAGTAGCAAGAAGGGCAATGCCATGGTAGATGCAATGAAGAAGAAAGTTGACAAGTTGCGTGACGAGCTTAACCTGCTGGCGCAAAAGATAAAGGCTGTTGATGAGCAGATGTCTGACACAGAGTAAGGACTTATAGAATTGGAATTAGAGGTTTATTCCCAAGGGGTTTAAACCTCTTAATTCCTTTAATTCCCTTGTGTATTTAACCTCTTAAATCGTTGAAGTAAATGAAAAAGATAATTTATGGTGCCGTTATCCTGGCACTTGGTATGGCTGCTTTGGGATACGAGGTGGCGGATGGTATTCGTGATTTTAAGGCGCAAGACCGCAGTGTGACGGTTAAGGGATTGAGCGAGCGTGATGTGCCCGCCAATAAGGTTACCTGGCCACTGGTATATAAGGAACTGGGCAATGACCCCGTACAGATGTATCGTATGTTGGAGGAAAAGAATCAAAAGGTGCTGTCATTCCTGAAGTCCGGAGGTATTTCTGATGAGGAAATCAGTGTGAACCCGCCTACCATTTCTGACCGTCAGGCAGATAATTATGGGAACGAGATTATGAACTATAGGTATAAGGCAAAAAGTGTTATTACCGTAACTTCCACGAATGTGGACAAGGTCCGTCAGCTTATCAGCCGTCAGGCCGACCTTATGAAGGAGGGTATTGCCCTGGTGACACCTGAATATGATGCAAATCCCGTCACGTATGAATTTACAGGTCTGAACGAGGTTAAGCCCGAAATGGTAGAAGAGGCTACGCACAATGCCCGCCTGACAGCCGAGAAGTTCGCTGTTGACTCAGACTGCAAGCTTGGTAAGATTCGTTCTGCCAGTCAAGGGCAGTTCTCCATCGAAGATCGTGATGCCACTACTCCTTATATCAAGCACATACGCGTAGTCAATACCATCCAGTATGGCCTGAAATGAAGTATTATCTTATTGCCGGTGAAGCCAGTGGTGATTTGCATGCCAGTCACTTGATGGCAGCACTGAAAACAGAAGACACGCAGGCTGAGTTCCGCTATTACGGCGGTGACTTGATGCAGGCGCAGGGCGGCACTTTGGTATGCCATTATCGTGAGTTGGCATACATGGGCTTTATTCCAGTCCTGTTGCATCTATCTGCCATTTTGCGAGGTATGCGCCAATGCCAGCGTGACATCCTGCAGTGGCAGCCTGATGTGGTTATCCTGGTTGACTATCCGGGCTTCAACCTAAAGGTCGCGGCCTATTTGAAGGAGCATTCCAGGATTCCGGTCTTCTATTATATCTCTCCCAAAATTTGGGCATGGAAGGAGTATCGCATCCGTAGCATCCGACGCAATATAGATGAACTCTTCAGTATCCTACCCTTCGAGGTGGAGTTCTTCGAGGGCAAGCATCATTACCCCATTCACTATGTGGGTAATCCTACGGTGGATGAGGTAAGCGAATATCAAAGCCAGCACCCAGCTGACGTTGAAAACTTCCGTTGCAGCAACGGGCTTGATGAACGTCCTGTTATTACCTTGATGGCTGGGAGCCGGCGACAGGAAATAAGCGATAACCTCCCTCGAATGATGGAAGCTATTCGTCCCTGGGCCGATCAGTACCAGTTCATTATTGCAGGAGCACCGGGAATCGATTCTGACTATTATCACCAATGGACAGCAAACCAGCGGATAAGTATTCTGTGGAATCAGACTTACCCGCTGTTGCAGCATAGCTGTGCTGCGCTCGTAACCAGCGGAACTGCTACGCTGGAGGCAGCTCTTTTCCGAGTGCCACAGGTGGTGTGTTATTATATGAAGGCCGGCCGCCTTGCATCGCTGGGTCGTCGCTTGATCTTGAAGATTCCGTATATCTCATTAGTTAATCTGGTGGCTGACCGTGAGGTGGTTCCCGAACTGGTGGCTGATGGGATGACACCAGCCAACTTGCGCTACCATCTGTCCACTATCCTGCCCGGCGGAGCAGCCCGTAAAGCACAGCTTGAAGGTTACGAGGAAATGGCTCTCCGTCTGGGCAAACCCGGAGCTCCGCAGAATGCTGCGCGCCAGATGGTACAGCTGCTGTGTGACAGGGCTCTCGCACGCCAGTGAAAATAAATCCACCTTTTTATTTTGTGGTTTCTTTATTTCTTCGTATTTTTGTCCCCAGATAAATATAAATCATAGTATAAAATCGTATTGAAGTGATGAAAAAGCTTTTGGTTTCTCTCTTTTTCTCAATAGGAGGTGTGGCTGCAGTGGCGCAGTCTGCAAAGATGGTTTTGCCCAGTGAGATAAAGGATGCTCAGCAAAACTATGTCAATAACCGGGCCCCGCTGCCTGCAAACCCTTTCATTAAGTTGCCGCCAGGCTCCATCCAGGCACGAGGATGGATACGTAGCATGCTGCTGCGCCAGCAGAACGGGCTGAACGGTCATCTGGTGGAGATAAGTGACTGGTTGGACAAGAAGGGCAATGCCTGGATAGAAAAGGGAGGATCGCACGGATGGGAGGAGGTTCCCTATTGGCTGCGAGGCTACAGCAACCTGGCCTATGTGCTGAAGGACAAGGCAATGTTGGACGAGGCACGCTTCTGGATAGAGGCCATCCTGGCCAGCAGCACCGAGGACGGTTTTCTGGGGCCGGTGAATGAACATGACGGACGGCGTGAGTTGTGGGCCAATATGTTGGCCCTGCAGATTCTGCAGGATTACTATGAATATTCGGGCGACGAACGGGTGATTAAGGTCCTGACGGCCTATTACCGCTGGCAGTTGGCCTATCCCGAGGAGAAATTCCTGCGCGACTACTGGGAGAACTCGCGCGGCGGCGACAACCTGCTGAGCGTTATCTGGCTCTACAACCGTACGGGCGAGGCTTTCCTTCTGGACCTGGCCAAGAAGATTCATCGCTGCACGGCCAACTGGATGCAGGAAAGCAATCTGCCCAACTGGCACAACGTGAACGTGGCCGAGTGTTTCCGCGAACCAGCTGAATATTATCTGATAAGCAAGGATCCCAAGACCCTGAAGGCAACGTATGATAACTTCCACCTGATACGGCGCATATTCGGTCAGGTGCCTGGTGGTATGTTCGGCAGTGACGAGAACTGCCGTAACGGGTATGTCGATCCGCGACAGGGAACCGAGACATGCGGGTTCGTGGAGCAGATGCTGTCGGACGAGATACTGATGGCACAGACTGGCGACCTGCTATGGATGGAGAACCTGGAGGACGTGACCTTCAATAGCCTGCCGGCTGCCTACACCGAGGATATGAGGGCTCTGCGCTACCTGACCTGTCCGAATATGGTGCAGTCTGACAGCAAGAATCATTCCCCCGGGGTGCAGAACGGAGGCCCCTTCCTGATGATGAATCCGTTCAGCAGCCGTTGCTGCCAGCATAATCACGGCATGGGATGGCCCTATTATGCCCAGAACCTGGTGCTGGCCAGTGCCGATGGCGGGGCTGCCCTGCATATCTATGGCGACTGCCAGGCCACGCTGAAGGTGGCCAACGGCGAGACGGTAGTGCTGGACGAACAGACGCACTACCCCTTTGAGCCGGACGTGACCCTGACGGTAGGCGGGCTGAAGAAGGGCAAGACGGTGAACTTCCCCCTCTACCTGCGCATACCCACCTGGACACAGGCGGCACACGTGACGGTGAACGGCAAGACAGTGAAAGGCGAGGTCCGTACAGGCCTGCTGCGCATAGAGCGTGAGTGGAAGAATGGCGACCAGGTGAAGATACATTTCCCCATGCGCCTGACAATGCGCAGATGGGCCCTGAACCAGAACAGTGTAAGCGTGAACTATGGGCCGCTGACCATGAGCCTGCTCATCAAGGAGCGCTATGTGAAGATGGACTCCAAGGCTACGGCCATCGGTGACTCCCACTGGCAGGCTACGGCCAATGCCGAGCAGTGGCCTTCGTACGAGATATATGCCGACAGCCCGTGGAACTACGGACTGCTGCCCTGCCTGGAAAGCATGGCCGTGGAGTGGGGCGACTGGCCCGAGAACGACTATCCCTTCAACCTGCAGGATGTGCCCCTGCGCGTGAAGGCGCGGGGTGCCCGGATTCCGTCTTGGGGACAGGACGAGACGGGGCTGTGCCAGATACTGCCCGACGG
Source organism: uncultured Prevotellaceae bacterium (assembly GCA_946407895.1). GTDB lineage: Bacteria > Bacteroidota > Bacteroidia > Bacteroidales > Bacteroidaceae > Physcousia. The sequence continues at coordinate 12,021 of CAMJQA010000017.1, read as the reverse complement.
CAATGCTCCGCGTGGCGACCTGGAGGATATCACGCTGGTGCCCATGGGAGCAGCCCGCCTGCGTATCAGTGCCTTCCCGCCGGTAGAAAGACCGTGAGGGAGGAATATTATTCTCGATGATAAGAATAAAAACATCAATAAATTAAGCGTAAATGAAAAAGAGTTTCTTAGCCCTGCTTCTGGCCGCAATAGTGATGGCTGGTTGCCAACAGCAGAAGACCGAAGGCGTCTTCGAACCATACGCCAGTACAGACCTTCGTCTGCCCTCTGTGCCATTGGTAGTCAATGACCCCTATTTCTCCGTATGGTCGCCCTACGACAAGCTGACCGATGGTACGACACGTCACTGGACCGACAAGGAGATGCCCCTGCTGGGTATGCTCCGTGTGGATGGACAGGTTTACCGTTTCCTGGGTGCCCAGCAGGAGTATATCCTGAGCGCCATCGCTCCTATGGCTGATGAGGAACGTTGGGAGGGCATGGTCTCCCGCGAGGTACAGCGCGATGGGTGGCAGGCCGAGAATTTCAATGCTGCCGAGTGGCATGCCGAGAAGGCTGCCTGGGGCTCCCAGGGCCTGGACAACATCAGCAGCCGGTGGCAGCGCGAGGGCAGTGACATCTATATCCGTCGCGAGGTGGACCTGACTGCCGAGCAGCTGAAGGAGGACCTCTACCTGAAGTATTCGCACGATGACGTATTCGAACTCTATGTGAACGGCACGCAGGTGGCTACGACCGGCGAGACATGGGTGGACAACGTGGTGCTGCATGTCACCGACTCGCTGAAGGCACTCTTCCACGAGGGATGCAACGTCATAGCGGCCCACTGCCATAATACGACGGGCGGTGCATACGCCGACTTCGGTCTCTTCCGCAACATACGCCCCGAAGGCGTGACGGCCCAGGTGGCTGAGCAGAAGAGCGTGGATGTGCTGGCTACGAATACCTATTATACCTTTGCCTGCGGTCCGGTGGAACTGGACGTGGTCTTTACGGCTCCCATGCTGATTGACGACTACGACCTGATCTCCACCCCCATCAACTATATCTCGTACCAGGTTCGCAGTACCGACGGACAGAAGCACGACGTGCAGGTCTATCTGAGCGGCAGTCCCCTGCTGGCCGTGGATGCGGAGAGCCAGCCCACTATCTCTGTGACGGGCAGTCAGGAGGGCGTCGGCTACGTACGTACGGGTACCATCGACCAGCCCATCCTGGCCCGCAAGGGTGACGGCATCTGCATCGACTGGGGCTACTTCTACCTGCCTGCCATCAATGGTAATGTGGCACTGGGAAGTGCGGTGGACGTAGAAAAGGCATTTGCCGAGACGGGCGCCCTGCCCCAGACGAGTGAGTGCGTTGTGGCCCGCAGGGCTGCCGAGATGCCCGCCCTGGCCTACGTACATGATTTCGGTCAGGTAGAGACGGGCAGCAGCTATGCGCTGGTGGGCTACGACGAGGTGCAGGATATAGAATATATGTACAAGCGCTACAAGGGCTACTGGGCTCACGATGGCAAGGTGAGCATCTTCCAGGCCTTCAACAGGCTGAACAGCGAGTACGGAAGCATCATGCAGCGCTGCCGCGACTTCGACAAGATGATTTACGACGACGGCATGGCCTCGGGCGGCAAAGAGTATGCCGAGATCCTGAGTGCCTCCTATCGCCATGTGATGGCGGCCCACAAGCTCTTTGAGGACGAGGAGGGCAACCTGCTGTGGTTCTCGAAGGAGAATAACTCGAACGGATGCGTGAATACCGTGGACCTGACCTACCCCGAGGCGCCCCTGTTCCTCATCTATAACCCCGAGCTGCAGAAGGCCATGATGACCAGTATCTTCGACTACAGCCTCTCCGGCCGTTGGACGAAGCCTTTCGCCGCGCACGACCTGGGCACCTATCCTACGGCCAACGGCCAGGTCTATGGCGGCGACATGCCCCTGGAGGAGGCCGGAAACATGATAACCCTGGCTGCCATGCTCTGCAAGCTGGACGGCAATACGCAGTACGTGGACAAGTACTGGGACATCCTGAAGACTTGGGCCGACTATCTGGCCGAGAACGGACAGGATCCCGAGAACCAGCTCTGCACCGACGACTTCGCCGGCCACTGGGCTCACAACTGCAACCTGTCGCTGAAGGCTATCTGCGGCGTGGCCGGCTTTGCAGAGATGGCCCGCATGAAGGGCGAGACGGCCGTGGCCGACGAGTACCTGGGCAAGGCCAGGGCGATGTCCAAGAAGTGGGAGGAGACGGCCCTGGAGGGCGACCACTACCGCCTGGCCTTCGACCGCGAGGATACCTGGAGCCAGAAGTACAATATGATATGGGACAAGCTGTGGGGCCTGAACCTCTTCTCGGACGAGGTGTATGACCGCGAGATAAAGTATTACCTGAAGGTTCAGAACAAGTACGGCCTGCCCCTGGACTGCCGCCGCGACTATACGAAGAGCGACTGGATTATGTGGACGGCCGGCATGGCCCCCGACATGGATACGTTCCAGCAGTTCGTGCACCCCGTATATACCTACATCAACGAGACGGAGAGCCGCGTGCCCATCAGCGACTGGAGCGACACGAAGACGGCCAAGATGGTGGGCTTCAAGGCCCGCAGCGTAATCGGCGGCTACTGGATGCGCGTACTGGTGGACAAGCTGAAGAAGTAAGCCTTTCCCTGCAAATGCTAAACACAGAACTGCGATGAAGGGAATATCCCATCTGCTGATGCTGGCTGTAGTTCTCCTGTCGGGCTGCCGGCAGGAGAGGGGCGGCCAGTCATTCATACCCTATGCCACTACGGCCCTGAGGCTGCCTGCCGTGCCCCTGATTGTGAGCGACCCGTACCTGTCCATCTGGTCGGTGACCGACCACCTGGCCGGGGGCACCACGCGCCACTGGACCGAGGACGAGAAGCCGCTTACCGGCCTGCTTCGCGTTGACGGAGAGCTCTACCGCTTCATGGGCGCTCCGCAGAAGCATGTGATGAACACGATTGCCCCCATGGCCGACGAGGCGCGGTGGGAGGCCCGGACCTCCCTGACCCTGCAGGCCGGCTGGCAGAAGGAGGACTTCAATGACCAGGGGTGGAAGCTCGAGCGCGGCGCCTTCGGCTCTACCGACCACAGCAACGTGGGCACCCGGTGGTCCTGCGAGCCGGGCGACATCTACATCCGCCGCGCGGTGAGCCTTACGGCCGGGCAGCTGCAGGGCGACCTCTACCTGAAGTTCTCGCATGATGACGTGACGGAGATTTACGTGAACGGCAACGAGATTGTGTCCACCGGATTCACCTGGCGCGACGACGTGCTGCTGCAGCTGACCGACTCGGTGAAGGCTTTCCTGCACGAGGGGCGGAACGTGATTGCGGCTCATTGCCACAATACGCGCGGCAGCCAGTACATTGACTTCGGCCTGTTCGAGGACGTGTCGCCGAAGGGCGCCGATGCCCTGGTGGCCGAGCAGCGGAGCGTGGACGTGCTGGCCACGAACACGTACTACACCTTCGCCTGCGGCCCGGTGGAGCTGGACGTGGTCTTCACCGCCCCGATGGTGATGGAGGACTGCGACCTGCTCTCCACGCCGGTGAACTACGTGTCGTACCAGGTGCGCTCCACCGACGGGGCGGAGCACGACGTGCAGTTCTACCTGGGGGCCAGCCCCCTGCAGGGCATCAACCGCCAGGTGCAGCCCACCGTTACGGAGACGGGCAGCGGCGAGGGGATACGGTATGCGCGGACGGGCTCGCTGGAGCAGCCCGTGCTGGCCAAGGCGGCCGACCACATCTGCATCGACTGGGGCTACTTCTACCTGCCGGCCATAAACGGGGAGGTGGCCGTGACGCCGGGCACGCAGGCCGAGACGGTGTTTGCCCAGACGGGCGCCCTGCCGCAGAATGACACCACCATCATCGCCCACAAGCCGGGCGACATGCCCACCCTGGCCTACGTGCACGACTTCGGACGCGTGGCCAGCGGGGCCAGCTTTGCCCTGGTGGGGTACGACGAGGTGGACGACATCGAGTATATGTACCGCCACTACCGGGGCTACTGGGCTCGCGACGGGCGGACTACCATCCTCGGGGCCTTCGGCCGGCTGCGCGACGGCTATGCCGACGTCATGGCGCGCTGCCGCCAGACGGACGAGCGCATCTACGAGGACGGCATGGCCTCGGGGGGCAGGGAGTATGCCGAGGTGCTGAGCGCATCGTACCGCCAGGTGATGGCCGCCCACAAGCTCTTCCAGGACGACAAGGGCAACATGCTCTGGTTCTCGAAGGAGAACGACTCGAACGGCTGCGTCAATACGGTTGACGTCACCTACCCCTCGGTGCCCCTGTTCCTGCTCTACAACCCCGACCTGGTGAAGGGCATGCTCACGAGCATCTTCGACTTCAGCCTCTCGGGCAAGTGGAACAGGCCATATCCCTCGCACGACCTGGGGCGCTACCCCCAGGCCAACGGCAACTTCCTGGGCGACCAGGGCATGCCCGTGGAGGAGGCCGGCAACATGCTCATCCTCAGTGCCGTGCTCTGCGAGATGGACGGCAACACCGAATACGTGGCTCCCTACTGGGGGCTGCTCGACACATGGGCGCGATACCTGGCCCAGAACGGGCTCGACCCGGCCAACCAGCTATGCACCGATGACTTCACGGGCTACCTGGCCCACAACTGCAACCTATCGGTGAAGTCGACGCTGGGCATCATGGCCTACAGCAAGCTGCTCTCCATGAAGGGCGACCAGCAGGGCGCTGCCGAGTACGAGGCCATGGCCCGACGGATGGCCCGCGAATGGGAGGAGAAGGCCCTGGAGGGCGACCACTACCGCCTGGCCTTCGACCGCGACAGCACATGGAGCCAGAAGTACAACATGGTGTGGGACAAGATGTGGGGCACAAAGCTCTTCTCCGACCAGGTGATGGAGCGCGAGCTGGCCTACTACCTGAGGATGCAGAACAAGTACGGCCTGCCGCTCGACTGCCGAGCCGACTTCACGAAGAGCGACTGGGTGATGTGGACGGCGGCCATGGCCCCCGACACGGCCACCTTCCGCCGCTTCCTGCTGCCCATGTACGACTATATCAACGAGACGGAGAGCCGGGTGCCCATCAGCGACTGGCACGAAACGAAGACTGCCCAGCGCGTGCGCTTCAAGGCCCGCAGCGTAATCGGCGGCTATTGGATGAGGGTGCTGATGGACAAGCTCGGCCGGTAGGGGGGAGATGTCCCGGCATGGCTTATACGCATTGAGCATTGTGGGGGGGGCGCCGGCATCGGTGCCCCCTCTGCTTTGTGCTCGCGTGCCCCGTCGCTGCGCATTGCGGAGCCGTCCTCCCCGGGGAGCCGCCTTTTTCCGGAGCCGTCCTCCCTGGGTCGAAATGCTCCGCAACGCTTTCCGGGCTCGTCCGACCTGGTCGGAAGTGCTCCGCAACGCTTTCCGGGCTCGTCCGACCTGGTCGGAAGTGCTCCGCAACACTTTCCGGGCACTTTCGACCTGGTAGGGAATGCTCCGCAACACTTTCCGGGCACTTTCGACCTGGTAGGAAGTGCTCCGCAACGCTTTCCGGGCACTTTCGACCTGGTAGGAAGTGCTCCGCAACGCTTTCCGGGCACATTCGACCTGGTCGGTCGCCTTTTTTCAGGTTCGTCCGACCTGGTCGGCCGCCTTTTTTCATGTCCGTCCGGTCAGGCCCTCTGGCCCTCCCTATAACCTATAAACTATAACCTATAACCAATAACCTATAACCAATAACCTATAACCTCAAATAAAATCGCCGCATATATTTCCCCCATCCGCATTTTTTTTGTAACTTCGCGGCCGGAAATGACAATTCTACTGACAAAACCGTATGACATTACATATATTCAATCCCGAGAACGACCTGGCCCTGGCCGACGGAAAGCCCGGCTACACGGCCCCGGCCAGCGCCAGGCAGATGAGGCACGACCTATACTGGCTGCCCAAGTGGTGGGCCCGCGAGGGCGACGTGGTGTGGGACGGGCACGAGCCCCTCAGCCTGCAGCCCGGCGACGAGGTGCGCCCCTGGGGCTGGAGCCCCGCCCTCGTACATGAGCTGCAGGCTGCCGGCGTGGCCCCCGAGTTCATGCCAGGCCCGGAGGAGATGCAGCGCCTGCGCCAGCTCTCGCACCGGCAGACGGCCGTGGAGGCCCTGCGCCGCCTCGCCGACGACGGCGTGGCCCAGGGCCTGCGCTGCGGCGAGAGCCGCCTCGTCACCCAGCCCGAGGATGCGCTCTCCGGGCCCCGCAAGCTGCTGAAGGCCCCCTGGAGCAGCAGCGGCAAGGGCCTCATGATGAGCGACGCGCCCGGCGCCGAGGGCTGGTGCCGCCGCATACTGAGGCAGCAGGGCAGCATCGTGGCCGAGCGGCCCCTCAACAAGCTGGCCGACTTTGCCCTGCTCTTCCAGCTCGACGGGCAGGGGGGCGTGGAGTACCGCGGACTCTCCCTGTTCCACACCAACGAGCAGGGCGCCTACACCGGCAACTGGCTGGCCCCCGAGGGCGAGAAGCTGCAGTGGCTCCTACAGTACGTTCCGCCACAGCCCCTGGTGGAGGTGAGGCGCTGGTGGGAGCAGTACCTCGCCGCCTTCAGCTACCGGGGCCCCCTGGGCGTCGACATGATGCTGGCCCAGGAGGGCATATGCCCCTGCATCGAGATAAACTGGCGCATGACCATGGGCCACGTTGCCCAGCTGCTCACCGAACAGGGCCACCGCGGCAAGCTGCTCGTGCACTACATCTACGGCCAGTACTGCGCCGAGGTGGAGGCCTTCGGGTAATCCGGCCCCCCGTGGGCCAGCCGCATCCGGCCGCCGCGGCATAAAAAGCCCGCTACATTTGCCCCGTTCGGGGAAAAGTTGTAACTTTGCGGCGGAAAAAGCATATTATACCTTATATATAATACACCGATGAACAGAAACAACACCCTCGGCCGCCTCCTGGCCGTGATGGCCGCAGTCGCCCTGCTCCCCTGCTGCAGCGAGCAGATAGACGACGGCGTGCGCTACGTCTTCGATGCCCCCACCATAGCCAGTTACCTGCAAGAGCACCCGCAGTACGCCGAATACGTCCGCCTGGCCGGCCAGGTGCCCGTGAGCAAGGTGTCGCGCACCAGCGTCCTGCAGCTGCTCTCGGCACGCGGGCGCTACACCGTCTTCGCCCCCACCGACGAAGCCATCCGCGCCTACCTGCTCGACGTCATGCGCGACGACAGCACGCTCATGAGCGCACCCACATGGGACGGCTTCTACACCCAGCACCACCGCGACTCCATCCAGCGCGCCATAGTGCTGAACAGCATCATCGACTCGGGCGACAACGACCCCTACTTCGAGACCCACGACTTCCCCCAGATGGACAACGCCGAGTTCATCCGCTCCAACATGATGGACAACCGCATCTCCGTGCACCGCGACATACCCGGCTACCCCGACAGCCTCTACATCAACGGCGACTGCCCCGTCAGCGAGCGGCAGCGCGACATCCCGTGCACCAACGGCGTTATCCATGAGGTGGGCAAGGTAGTGGCCCCGCGCAACGTCTCCGCCGCCACCTACATACAGCGGTACCTCGAGAAGGACAGGGAAGGCTTCCTCGTCATGTTCAAGGCCATCAGGGCATGCGGGCTCATGGATACCCTGCGCCAGACACGCGACGAAGCCTACGAGGACAAGTACCTGCGCGGCGGCATCAGCGACCTCGTGGGCCTGACCACCTACGGCTTCAACGAAGGCAACATCGCCTATGCCCCCAAGCACCGCCTATACGGCTTCACCATATTCAGCGAGACCGACGACTACTGGCGCACCCAGGGCCTCGACCCCCACGACGACCCCGACCGCCTGCTGCCACGGCTGCAGCAGTGGGTGCTCGACAACGAGCAGTACAGCCTCACGTACGACACCTTCACCACCGGCACAGACTACGCCTCGCCCCAGAACCTGCTCAACCAGTGGGTCACCTACCACATGCTGGGCATGCGCATACCAGCCGACCAGCTCGTGTTCCACCGCAGCGAGAGCGGCTACAACAGCGCACAGGGCAGCTACGGCGTGCCCGTCTATGAGTACTACCCCACCATGGGCAGGCGCCGCCTGCTGAAGATATTCGAGAGCAGGGAGAGCGAAGGCGTCTACCTCAACCGCACACCCAAGATGAACAACGGGCGCCACGCCGACGGACACGAGCTCTCCTGCGAGCCCGACAAGGCCGGGTGCCGCGTCAACCGCGAGTCGCCCCTGGCCATCCTGAACGACATAGTGAACTGCACCGTATATCCCATCGACCGGCCCCTCGCCCTCACCGACGCCGTGCGCCGCAACCTGGGCCGCGAGCGCATGCGGTTCGATGCCATGAGCCTCTTCCCCGAGGCCATGAACAACAACATGCGCTGCGTCACAAGCAACGAGGAGCGCTTTCTGAGAGTGCTCATCCCCAACACGCTCACCTCCTACGACTACTTCCACGACATGCAGCAGAACGAAGGCACGCACATGATGTACTACAACATCCAGTCGAGCTGCCCCAACCTGCACACCGACGAGATGAAGGCCACCGGATACTATGAAGTGCGCCTCACCATGCCCCCCGTGCCCCGCCGCGCCGTCTACGAGCTGCGCTACAAAGTGCTCACCACCTCGCAGCGCGGCATGGTGCAGATATACTTCGGCCCCGACCCCGACTACCAGGCCCCTGCAGGCATACCCATCGACCTGACCCTGCCCAACTCGCACCCCAAATACGGCTACGAGGACGACTCGGGCGACGACGACTACGACGCCGAGGTGGAGAAGCGCATGCGAAACAAGAACGTCATGAAGGGATGCAAGAGCGTAACCGAGAATGGAGCCGTCAACGCAAACGAACGGCAGGGGTCGGCCTTCGACAAACTTCGCCACATCATCTGGCGCGGAGTCATAGAGCCCGACAAACCCTACTACATGAAGATAAAGAACGTGCTCGACACCGACAAGAAGGAACTCTACATGGACTACTTCGAACTATGCCCCAAGGAGGTGTACGACAACCCCGAAACCCCCGAGGACATCTGGTAGGGTTATTATATAATAGTCATAAAGACGTTGCGGCCCGGGCATTCCCGGGCCGCAACGTTTCTTTCCCCCCTGTCTCCGCCTCGCTGAGGCCTCGCAGCCCTTCCGCCCGCGGCGCCGGCAGAGGCTACCAGATGTCCTCCGGCCGCTCCGGGTTGTCGTACACCTCCTTGGGGCAGAGCTCTATGTAGTCCATGTAGAACTCCTTCGCGTCAGTGTCGAGCACCGACTTCATGCGTATGTAGTACGTCAGCTCGGGGTCCATGTACTGCCGCAGCAGTATGCGCCGCATGGCCCACGTGTATTCACGGAGCGAGTTGTTGGGCGCGCCAAGCACGCAGTTGCTCTTGTCGCCGTTCATGTAGCCGTTGTTACGCATGCGCTTGTCAATCTCCGAGTTGTAGTCATCGTCCTCGGTGTCGGCCTCCCAGGCCGTTATGGGGTTCTGGGGCGGGATGGTCCAGTCCATGGGTATGCCGGCCACGGGCAGGCGGTCGAAGTCGGAGCCGAAATACACCTGTGCCACGCCCCGGCGGTCGGTGGAGATGATGGCATAGCGCAGTTCATAGACCCCGCGCCGCGGCACGGGCGGCAGGCGGTACGTCACCTCGTATCGACCCACCGCCTTCATCTCGTCGCCGTTCTTGCCCGGCCAGCCATACTTGTAGGCGTTGAAGTAAACCATGTTGCAGTCGTCGTTCATCCACATGTCGTTGAAGTACTGGATGATGCTCTGCTTGGGGATATAGACCTGCTGCGCGTCTTGCGTCTCCGAAGCCTTCTTGCGTATGTCGTTCGTCATGGCCTCGGGCAGCATGGCCACGCCGTCGATGCGCAGCCGCTGCCTGTGCAGGTTGTCGCGCACGTCGTCGGTATAGGCCAGGGGCCCCTCCAGCGGGTAGATAACGGCATTAATGATGTCGCTCAGCACGGCCTCCGGCCTTTCGCGGCCCACGCGGCAGCCCACCTTGTCGGCGTCGCACGAGAGCTCGCGCCCCGTGCCGTGCCGCCCCGTGTCGAGCACGGGGAACCGGTTCAGGAACACGCCTTGGCTCTCCGCGCTCTCATAGAGCTTTATCAGGCGGCGCTTGCCCATCGAGGTGTACAGCTCCTCGCACGCCATGCCCAGCTTGTCGGGGTTGTTCACGTTGAAGCGGCTCTCGTTGTGGTGTATCACCAGCTTGTCGGCCGGTATGCGCATGGGTAGCATGTGGTAGGTTACAAACTGGTTCAGCAGGTTTTCCGGGCTCTGATAGTCGTGCCCCGTGGTGAACACGTCGTCCTGCGAGTAGAGGCCCTGCTCCTGTACCCACTCCTGCAGCTTTGGCAGCAGGTCGGGGTCGGCGGGATCAAGACCCTGCGAGCGCCAGTAGTCGTCCGTCTCCAGGAACATCGTAAAGCCAATGAGCCTGTGGCGCGGCGCCGTGGCCATGCCGCCGTCGGCAAAGCCCAGGCTGTTGATGTTCGGCAGGTTGGTGATGAGGCCCCGCTGGTAGAGCGTCTCGTATCGCTCGTCGCGCCATTGGCGCAGGGTGTCCATCAGTCCGCATGCCTCTATGGCCCGGGCCATCACCAGGTAGCCCTCGCGCTGTTCGGAGATGATTTCCCACAGATACGTGGCCGCCGTAATGCTGCGCGGCGCCACCACCTGCTCCATCTGGTGCACCACGCCGTTGAGCAGCAGGATGTCGCGGTTCTTATGGTCGATGGGGTAGAGGCCGTTGATGAGGATGTCGTTCGGGTCGGCGGTGTAATAGACCGAAAGCTTGCGGTCGTTCATGTTCGTGCGCACCATCTCGTATCCGCTCTGGGTGGGGAAGTCCCAGGTATGCAGGGCGTCTTCGTTGTCGCCACAGTCTATGATGCTGTTATAGACGATGGCTCGCTCAATACTGTCGCGCTTGATGCTGTCGGTAAAGGCCTCCCACGCGGGATATTCAATCAGCCCCTGCGTAACCAGCGTGTCCAGGTAGGCATCGATGGCCTCGTTGGTCGGCGCAAAGACCGTATAGTGCCCCCGGGCCGACAGCAGTTGCAGCACGCTGGTCTCCGAGACGTCGCTCACCCGCTTCTCGCCCAGCAGGCGGTAGTATTCGCTGTATTGCTCAAACTTCTCCAGGTAGCTGGAAACGGTGTAGGTGGTAAAGACATAGCGCAGGGAGGTGTCCACCTGCTCCCTGCAGCCGCAAAGTACAAGTAGCAATAAGGCTGAAAGAAAGTTCTTTTTCATCGCATTTCATTTATAGTTCAAGGCATTGATGCACGTTCTCTTCAATGGCGCGGGCGTAAGTCAAGAGCGATGCCGGGGGCCTAGAGAAGTACCATTTGCCCAGTTCGTCGTCCCAGACGGCACGTACTTCCCTGTCATTGAAGACGCGTATGGATTTTTTGTTATTCATTAAAATGCAGTTGCTTTAGTTATGAAAGAATCTCCGTTTCCTCCAAGCCGTGTCTCGACAGGCGACCAAGCCCTTTTTACACTGCAAGGAGGCTTCTGTATGTTTTTTGCCTTTAGGCGTTAATGGTCTTTGTCGAGGTAAGCGGAAGCCGTTCTGCTTTCGTACGCTCACTTTGTGTGTGCAAAGTTAATAAAAATAGAGCAAATATTGGCTAAAAACTATATTAAATAAACTGAAGAAGACGCTTTTTGCCTCATTTTTGCATCTGAATGCCACATTCAGTAAACTATTGTTTTGCTTTGAAAAGATGCTTCTAACGCATCAATTAGCGGTTCGCGAATTGCAAATCCGTGTTTTAAGAAGCTTTAATTCCTGCAATATTTGGTTTTAGGGGCAAGACCTTCGTATATTTGCATTAGAAGAGTAAAGGACATGAACGGATACATGCAGAAACAATCTGAAATGACGGAGAACCATCGCAACCGATGGCTGACATTTAGGGGGCGGCCATCACCCCGAGGGGGTTGACAGTAGGACAGTACTTGACAGTACTTT
>CAMJQA010000016.1 GCA_946407895.1 uncultured Prevotellaceae bacterium | reverse complement strand
GAACTCTTGAACCTTTTGAACTCTTGAACCTTTTGAACTCTTGAACCTTTTGAACTCTTGAACCTTTTGAACCTTTTATTATGAATATATCCAGAAGAATGTTCCTGAAGGCAGGGACAGTTGCCACGGCCGCACTGGCTATGGCACCGGCCGACACACTGGCCAAATCTAAGAAAAAGAGTGCTAACCCCCGCAAGACCAAGCTGAAGCTATTGGGCGTAGGCATAGGTGGTCGCGGACATAGCGACATAAACGGCGTATGCCGCAACGGTGATGGGCTTTACGAAGATGTAGAATTTATAGGCCTGGCCGATACCGACTGGAAGTACGCCAAGCCTGTGCTCGACGAATACCAGAAGTTCTACCCCAACTGCAAGATGTATCACGACTACCGCACCATGTTTGCCGAACTGCTCGATCAGGCTGATGCTGTTGTCTGTGGAACGGCCGACCATACGCATGCCATCATCTGTGCCGAGGCACTGGTAGCAGGTAAGCACGTCTATTGCGAGAAACCCCTCACACGTACCGTCTATGAGTCGCGCTTGCTCACCAAACTGGCTGCCAAGGCCGGTGTAGCCACCCAGATGGGTAACCAGGGTAGCAGCGGCGAGGGCGTGAACCTTGTATGCGAATGGATATGGAACGGCGAGATAGGCGAGGTTACCCGTGTCGATGCCTTCACCGACCGTCCCATCTGGCCTCAGGGGCTGGAGCATCCGTCCGAGGTACAGCCCATTCCCTCCACCCTCGACTGGGATGCCTGGATAGGTCCGGCTCCCATGCGCGACTATAACGAGATTTACCATCCCTGGAACTTCCGCGGATGGTGGGACTTTGGTACGGGTGCCCTGGGCGATATGGCTTGCCACGTACTCCATCCCGCCTTCAAGGCGCTCAAGTTGGGCTATCCCACCAAGATACAGGGCTCTTCTACGCCGCTGATGGCCGAATCGTGCCCCAGTGCCCAGCAGGTGAAGTTCACATTCCCTGCCCGCGACAACCTGCCTCGTGTGGCAATGCCCGAGGTGGAGGTGACCTGGTGCGACGGCGGACTCTCTCCCTTCCGTCCCGAGGGGCTCCCCATCGGCAAGGGACTGAATGTTGGTGGCGGCTGCACCATCTTCTATGGTACAAAGGATATATTGGTCTGCGGCAGCTACGGACGCGATCCCTATCTCGTTTCGGGCCGTGTGCCCGATGCGCCCAAGGTGTGCCGCCGCGTGCCTGGAGGCATGGACGGACACCAGCGCGACTGGGTACGGGCTTGTCTGGAAGACCCCGCTACACGCATCCCCACGGCTTCCGATTTCAGCGAGGCCGGACCTTTCAACGAGATGATTGCCATGGGTGTGGCTGCCATACGTCTGCAGGGCCTGAATCAGATACTGGAGTGGGACGGACAGAATATGCGTTTCACCAATATCCCCGAGAAGGCCACCGTGCGTGCTATGGTGAAAGATGGGTTTACCATCAAGGACGGACATCCCACCTTCAACAAAACATATACCGAGCCTGTCAATGCACGCGAGTTTGCTGCCGAGCTCATCAAGCCCAAGTACCGCGACGGATGGCGTCTGCCCGATATGCCGGAGTAACAAAAAGAATCACAAAAAAGTCTTAGCATAGATTATGAAAAGAATTTCCTTTCCCTGGTCGTAGATGAGCTTAGCTGTCATCCTGGCTGTCGTTTTTAATCTTGTGTCCTTTCCAGCGGCTCATGCCCAGGCAAGGTATGTGGATTATCGGTTTGCCCCCCAGTGGTGCCAGACCACTCCGGCCTTTCCCGACGACAGTTTCAAGACACTCGTCGGGGCACAGGGGCAGTTGCTCTACGACTGGGGAGGGGGGAAGTTCTTTCCCATCTCCGTAAACGACGGCTTCAAGACCGTAATCCACATGATGGCCGATGAGGACCAGCGCTTCTCTCCCCCCTCGTTCGTCTCGGCACGTGTGCCCGCAGTCAGGCTGCTGAGCCGGCTTGGCCGGGAAGAGAGCCCCGTGGAGCAGTACATCTATTCCAGTGCTGAGGAGGCCGTTTCGGGCACCAAGATGGTTCATCCCCTCACCCGAAACCGCGAGGATATCATCCTTACCAAGGTCAGCAATTCCGGCACTAAGCCCCGCACTATCCACCCCGTGGTCTATGTGAACTCCCAGTTGCGGGTAGAGGCCTCCGGGAATGTGGTGACCATCGATTCCGCCAAGCACTTTGTGATGTCCCTGCCCGCCATACGCGTCAGGCAAAACCAGGCTGACTTCAAGACCTGCATAGAGCTGCAGCCGCTGGATATCCCGCCTGGCGGAGAGGTGTGGATGGCCGGAATCTACGACAACGGCCTGCCCTCGGACATGGCTGCCCGGCTGCAGAAAGATGCAAGCCGTGTGCTGGCCGAACTGCCCGGCAACTACCAGTCGGTATGCCGCTACTGGGAGCAGAACTCCACCATCCCCTACGGGCATATCAGCGTGCCCGACCCCGAGATTCAGAACCTCCTGGATGCCTCCATTAGGGGTATATGGCAGGCCCGTGAGATTATAGACGGGCATGTCAGCCTGCAGGTGGGGCCCACCACCTATCGCGGCCTCTGGATAGTGGATGGCGCCTTCCTTTCCGAGGCCACTGCCATGCTGGGCCGGGGCAGCGAGGCCCGTGCGGGCATCGAATACAGCCTGTCCTTCCAGCGCGAAGACGGCGGCTTCCTGAAGTTGCAGCCCACCTTCTGGAAGGAGAACGGACTCATCCTGTGGACCTGCGTGCGTCATGCCATGCTTACCCAGGACAAGCAATGGCTGGCCGGGCACTGGGATGCCCTGTCGCGCACCATGGACAATATCCATGCCCTGCGGGAGCGGACGCTCCAGAATAAGTTCCCCGAGGACGACGGGCTCATACCCCCTGGGTTCATTGACGGGGGCCTGGTGGGTGGCGAGGACCAGCCAGAGTATTCCAATACCATGTGGACCCTCTCGGGCATGAAGGCCATGATAGCCGCTGCCGAATGGCTCGGTAAGAAGCAGGATGCCAAGCAGTGGAGGCGCGAGTACGACGATTTCTACGCCACCTTTCAGCGTGCTGCAGCACGTGATATGGCTACCGACGGCTTCGGCAACCGCTATCTGAACAATATGATGCTGCCGCAGCAGCGGGGCCTCCCGCAGCGGGCACAGTGGGCCTTCTGCCAGAGCATCTATCCCGGACAGGTTTTCGAGGTGGGCGATTCCATAGCCGTGGGAACCATGCGCATGCTGGACACCACTCTGCAGGAGGGGATGGTCATGGGCACCGGCTGGATCATAGACGGCATCTGGAACTACTTCGCCAGCTTCTATGGCCATGCCTGGCTGTGGAATGGCGAGGGTGGGAAGGCTGCCGATGCACTGTATGCCTTTGCCAACCATGCCTCGCCCCTCTATCTCTGGCGCGAGGAGCACAATCCGCGCGACTTGCATGTCAGCTATGTAGGCGACATGCCCCATAACTGGGCCAGTGCCGAGTTCATCCGCCTGGCCTGCCACCTGCTGCAGCTTGATCGCGGCACAGAGCTGCACCTGCTGGAGGGCATGCCCTGCGAGTGGCTGGGTCCCGGCATGCAGACCTCGCTTAGCGAAATAGCCACCCCCTTCGGTCCCCTCACCATGTCTCTTGCCGTGGATGCTACGGGGCAGTGGGCCGACCTCACTGTGGAGCCTCTCCTTGGTAACTGCACGGGCGTGGTGGTTCACACAGGCCAGTGGGGGCAGATAGACGGAAAGGACACCGTCCGCCTGAAGCCCGGCCGCCAGAACAAGCTCAGGATAAGGATAAATAATGTATAACCCGAATTTCTTGGACAAGTCAAGCGGCAAAGAAGATGCGTAATGGTCTCGCAGAAATCGCAGAACCGACGACAAACCGGGAATAATCAAGCTCGCTTGAATTGTCGAGGCGCGAAGGAGGAAGACAATAGTCAAATACGCAGAAATGTTAATTTGCTTGGGGTGGCACAATATGCAGACCAAAAAACCTGAGTTAACTCAAACAATCAATCGAGTTAACTCAAACGATCAATCGAGTTAACTCACATAAGATAGCATTAGAACCCCTTGATTTGTTGACTCGAGTGAATCGATTGATTGACTCGAGTGAAATGATCGATTGACTCGAGTGAAACGATCGATTGAGCCGAGTGGGGTATTCTTCAACATGCTTTCTTGCTGTTGGTCCGACCTGTATGCTTTCTGCGTATTTCTGCGCTTTCTGCGTGACCTGAAAAAAATCTACGCTTACTGCTTGCCCGGGTCTTTGAGCGTAGCGACCCTATTATATTTTCACGCAGAAATCGCAGAAATACGCAGATTTTTTTAACATTAATTTTACGCTCGGCTATGCCGCTTGGCTCGTCCAAGAACCCAATTTCAAGCGAAGCGCCCACAAGTTACATGTCGGCTTTCAGCCTGGCCCACAAACTATATGGTTTGTCGCCGGTCTGCCGCTTCGCTCGTCGAAGAACTCATTTCGAGGCTGAAAGTGAAAGCCGACCTGATGCTTCAATCTGTTAACTTTATCTGTGGAGTACCTTCTTACCGGCCCTCACATAGATGCCGGGATGATGCCAGTCGGTGTCGGCAATGCGGCGGCCGGAGAGGTCGTAGGTGGCGGCATTATTAGAATGGGCCATGGCGGGTACCGATTCAATGCCGTTACCGCCCGTGATGTAGAAGGAACGCTCGATGGTGGGGCTCCAGGCATTGCCTGTCTTACATGCCGTCTTTATGGTTACCCAGCCTTCCTGCCCCTGAAGCCTACTCAGGAGGTTCTCCTTGCTGAACGTCTTGGTTGTGGGCGACAGACTGCCGCTGGACGATGTGTCCCAGAGTATGGGCTCGTTGCCATCGAGTGTGTAGATGATGAAGTATGTGCTGGAGGTTAGCGTCAGTTCGTCGTCAAGGGTAAGTGTGTCGCGGCTGGCATCCTCCTCACCGTTGATGAGGAACACGGGCGGTTCGATGGTGGCATACCATCCCTTGTTCTTGAGCTGGGAGATGAGCTGGGCAGTGCGTTTGGGGAAGAAGTCGCGTAGCAGGCGCTTGCGCTCGTTCTGATACTGGTTATCTACGGTATAGAGCTCGCCCCGGGAGGCGTAGGGATGTACATCGCGCCGGTAGTCGCCCCAGCGGGCCGCCTCGTCGTAGATGGCTGTCTGTATGACGGTGTAGAGGCTGTCCCATACTTCCTGTGAGCGGGCCTGGGTGAGCAGTCCGCCTGCCGACAGATGCTTCCAGGCACGGTCTATATAGCGGTGTAGGAAGACACGGTTCTTCATCAGATTGAGGAAGAGGTAGGTGGGGCAGTCCTTGTTGTTAGTATCCAGTACGTTGGCCGATACGCTGTTGAAGGAGTTCTCGGAGTCCCAGCAGATGAAGCGGAATCCCTGCAGGTAGTTCTGGCGATTGCGGAGGGCTATCCAGTTGTGGTGGTCCCAGTCGCCATTACCGATGTACTGGTTGATGAGCATATAGTCTATAAGATTATCCACATCGACGAACACTTCTGGCTCGCGACCGTCGCTGACAGGCTGTTCGCCAATGAGCATGCGGTAGTATTTCTGGTCGGAGGCATGTTCCGAAAGGCGCATCATCTCGTTCCAGCGATCCAGCGTGCCCTCGGCAGCCTCCAGGTAGTCCTCGCGCTTGATGACGTCATAGTCTGCCTTCTTCCCACCGAAGTGGTACTTACAGTAGCTGTCCTCGATACGTTCGGAGAGGTTGTACAGGCCCCAGTACATGCCGTTCAGGAAGACGTGGACGTAGAGACCGTCGCTGGTGGGCCACCCCATACGGGCCTGCATGCGGCGTGCCCAGAGGTCGCGCGTGTATTGAGCACGGGAGCGCTGTGTGCCGTCGGTGTGTAGCCAGGAGAAGTTATAGAACGTGCGTACGATGAGGGAGTTGAACTCCGATACGCGGTCCTCGCCGTAGATGGGGTACTCCAGCTTTGAGGGGCCGTACTCCGACTTGAAGGTCAGGCGGAAGGAGTGTTTGGGATTCTTCTCGGGCACACGTCCCTGACCGCCGTGCAGCTTCAGTGCGCAGTTGACGCTGAGGTCGTGTTCCTGCGGGCCTCCGAAAAGCTCCACCGATGCCGGACGTTCCCAGCCGCGTCCGTTGCTGTCGGACGTGCCGGTATAGATGTATATGCCGCCTGTCTGCTCGTTCTTCGTCTTGTTGAACAGGTTCTCCTTGTCGGTGACGATGGAGAGGATGGGCAGGGTATTGAAGCCCTCGATGATGCTGGGTGAGAGTTTGCTGTCGCCCGTCATTTCGGGGTCCATCTCGTAATCCGCGGGGGCCGTGCCGCTGATTGAGGTGAACTTTCCCCAGGTGTCGGGGTAGCCTTTAGGCGTGTTGGACTGTGTAAGTACGCTCGTGGGGAAAATGTACGAGGCGGTGGTGATGTCCGAGGTGCGCTCGCCATTCACAAATTCCGCGGCGCGTACGGTAACGGTACTCTGTACGATGGTGGATTGGGGGAATACCGGGCTCTGGGCCGTTGGTTCGCTGCCGTCGGTGGTGAAGCGTACCTCGGCTCTTGAGTTACTCTTCGTCACCTTCAGCGTGAAACGGTTATTGTATATGCCGTGTGGCTTACTGAACTTGGGTTGGGCGGCCACCGAAAGTGTGCCGGCCAGTAGAAGAAGAATTGTCAGACCAGCTGTATAACGTGTAATCATCTATATCTTTGTTTCCTTTGATAAACTAGACAGACTAGATAAACTAGATAGACTAGCTACTACCAGATGTCCTCCGGGGTCTCGGGGTTGTCATAGACCTCCTTGGGACACCACTCCAGGCCATCCATGTAGAACTCGGGGGTTAACTTGTCCAATACGCTCTTGAATCGGATATAGTATGTCTTTTCGGGGTCCAGCGTCTGCCGGATAATGATGTGGCGGATGATATGCCTGTTTGTTGTGGAACGTGAGTTGGCACTGGAGTTTATGCAGTCGATGGCCCGCTCACCCTTCATGTATCCGAGGTTGCGCATGCGCTTATCTACCTCGGCATTGTAGTCCTCGTCTTCGGTGTCAGCCTCCCATCCTGTCTTGGGGTCGGCACCGCCCATGGTCAGATCGACGGGGATACCCGTTACCGCCATCTTGTTGGGGTCTGTGCCGAAATAAATCTGTGCCACACCGCGGTTGTCGTTGGCAATTACGCGGTAGCGTATCTCATAGGTGTTGCGCATGGGCACGGGCGGCAACTTGAATGTCAGTTCCCAGCGTCCTACGCACTTGATTTCGTCGGCACAGTAGTTGCTCCAGTTCTTGCCGTAGCCGTTGCAGTAAACGAAGGTGGAACCCTCGTTGATATTGAGGTTCTTGAAGTAGTGGTATTCTGCATCGTATGGGATGTGTACCCATCCGTGTTCGTCGTCGTCAATCAGCTGGCACCGTATGTCGCTGTTGGCTGCTTCGGGGAACCAGCTCATGGCATCCATGCGAATGCGCTGGCGTCCCAGGTTGTTTCGTGTGGCCTCGTCGTAGGCCAGCGGTTTGTCTATGGCATAGAGATAGCCGTTTACGGCGGTATGTAGTTCCATGTCGGGGTCGTCACGGTCAACTCTATTTCCCGTCTTGTCCGGGTCGCAGCCTATTTCATGGCCCGTGCCCGTCCGTCCGTTGTCGATGATGGGGAAGCGGTTCAGGTAGATGCCTTCGCATTCAGGGCTCTCATATATCTTCAGCAGGCGGCGCTTGCCCATTGTGGGGTAATACTCCATGACGGGAATGGTGTATTTGGTGCTGACGGTATATCTGTAACCGTACTCGCAGAAATGGAAGGTCAGGCGGTTGGGTGCCAGCTTGTAGTCGAGCACATGATAGGTGGTCCACTGGTTCAGCATGTTGTCGGTGCTCTTATAGTCGCTGTTGGCCACCGCTTTGGGGTAGTAGCCCTTTGCCTCCACCCAGTTCTGCACGTCCTCGGGCGTTATGTCGCGTGCGTTCTTGCCCAGTTCTGCCTCCCAGAACTCATCGGGCTCGGCAAAGATGGTGAACCCGTATTTCCGGTGTTTGGGCGTAAAGGATTTGCCGGGGGCAACGGAAGCCATGCCGTTGGCCGGCCAGGTGGGTGTGATCTGGCCCCTCAGATAGCGTTCCTCATAGACCTCGTCCCTGACCTTGGAGAGCGTATCCATCAGGCCGCATGCCTCGCAAAGCTTGGCTATCACGTAGAAGCCCTCTTTCCGGCCCGAGATGTACTCGCTCAGTATGGTGGACATAGCCTTGTCATCAGGGGCAATGACTTTCTCCATCTGGTGGAGTACGCCGTTTGTGGTGAGGATGTCGCGGTTTCTGACGTTTACGGGACAGTCCTTACAGATGAATATCTCGTCGGGGTTATTGGTGTAAAGGACGGTCAGTTTCAGGTCCATGAGATTGCCTCGGTCGAACTCTCCGTTTGTCTGGGTGGGGAAGTCGTAGGTGTGGTAAAGGTCAACATCGCCTCCGTCGATGATGCTGTTATAGGCTATTACCCTGTAGATGGAATCCCGCAACGTGCTGTCCTGAAACGATTCCCAGGAAGGTGCTGTGATAAGGTTCTGCTCGGTGAGCTTCTCCAGATAGGCATGGATGGCCTCATTCGTGGGCGCGAACACGGTGTAGTTACCGCGCGCCGACATGAGTTGGAACACCGTGGAATTGCTTGCCAGGCTAATGGGGGTCTGTTTTAAGATCTCCACATACTCGCTGTAGTCTTCATGCTTCTCCAGATAAGAAGCCATTGTGTCATGCTGAAAGACGTAGCGTGCCGATTCGTCGATGTTTTCCTTGCAACTCCATAGCAAGGCAATGCTGCAGGCCAGTATAAGGATTCGTTTCATCGTAGTTGTTTTTTTAAAGTTAGGAAGAGGGTGCGCCACTTCTCTTCGTGGCACACCCTCTTTTGAAGAGACATTAATTACTTGAACAGTACTTTCTTGCCGTTGACGATGAAGATGCCCTTTCCGGCCTTCTCCACCTTCTGGCCCATCAGGTTGTAGATGCCTGTGCCCTGAGCCTTATCCTCGGCAATCGACTGGATGGCGTTGTAGTAGCTGCCATCGTCGTTTTTGGCCACTTGAGCTCCGGGGAATGGCAGCGGGTAGGTCTGCTCGCCAATTGCCTGGAACCACTGTATGTTGGCCTGGTCGCCGTTCAGCAGGTAGCATGCCTCGCCGCTGGCGAGCTGGTCAGCCGTAATCTGCGTTGCACCTTCGTTAACCTCGCCGAATACGTTCAGGTAGTATGTGTTCGTACAGGTTACGTTGCCGGGATTGCGTGCTATCACATAGGGGTTGCCCTGCGTGGCATCGGCTATAATCTCACCGATGTAGAGGCAATTCTCGATGGTTGTCTTGCTGCCAGACCATCCCATGAAGGCTGCGCAGTTGTAGGTCGTGGTCTCGCCCTGGTCGATACGGCCAGAGAAGAGGCAGTTGCGGATGATGCTGCCATCCTTGCTGCCACGGCCAACGATACCGGCTGTAGCGGCATCGCCTCCATAGACAGCTGCGATGTCGGAGGATACCCAGCAGTTCTCGATTACACCACCGAAGATCTCACCGCAGATGACACCCGTCTTGTTGAACTTAGCCTCGTAGGTGCCGCCTATGTGGAGGTTCTTTACGGTGCCGTCCAGGTGGCGGAAGAAGCCGTAGCTGGCCTCGGTGGCAACGAGGTTCACGTTGATGGTGTGATACTGTCCGTCGAACGTGCCTGCGTAGTGGTTGGCGCTGTTGCCAATGGGCGTGAACTGATTCTCGTAGCCCCGCAGGTCGATGTCGGCCGTCAGCTGGGCATTGAGCCCTTTCTGGCCGTTGTTAACCATAGTGGCAAACCACATCAGCTGTTCAGCAGTGCCCAGCTGGTAGTAGCCGTCCTTCAGCTCGGCCATGCCCGTGTCGGCAGCACCGCAGACGATGCATACACCGTCAACAAACTGGTGAGGAGCAATGGTGGTATTGGGATCCTTCTCGTTGCCATACTTGGCTTCACCCTCGAGGGCGGAGAGACCGTCGCAGTTCAGCTTGCCCTGGATATAGACAACACTCTTGTTGGGGTAGGGCACGGGGGCTGCATCCTCGCCCAGTGTCTGTGTCCACTGGATGTCTTCCTGCTTGCCGTTCAGGCGGAAGCAGACCTCGCCGCTTGCAAGCTGCTCGGGCGTTACCTGTACGGAACCCTCGTTGACGTTGACAAAGGCGTTTACATAGTAGGCATTGGTAAGGGTAGCACTGGCCGGGCGGCGGGTAATGGTATAGGAAACGTTGTCGGAAATCTGCGTGCTGCAGTTAATCTGGCCGGTGAAGAGTACATTCGTCAGCACGGCCGAGCAGTTATCGCCAATCCATCCCAGGATACCGGCGCAGTTGTAGGCGTTGGGACCCTCGATAGTACCGTCGTAGAGGCAGTTGATGATGCGGCAGTCCATGGCACTGGCGCGGCAAGCTATGCCGGCGTATGCGGCATCGTCGCTGAGGGTGCTGATGATGTTGACGGAGCTCCAGCAGTTCTCAATCAAGCCGCCAAACATCTCGCCCACGATACCGCCGTTCTTCTTGTAGGCGGTATTCATAGTACCGGTGACGTGCAGGTTCCTGATTGTACCGCTCAGGCCGCCAAAGAGACCGTAGCTCTCGCCGCTTGAGGTATTCTCGATGTTCAGCGTATGGTACTGGCCGTCGAAGGTGCCGGCGTACTGCTGAGTATTGTTGCCAATCATGCCGCACTCGGTGCCTGCCATATCAATGTCGGCAGTCAGTACGGCATTTGCACTGGGATTGCTGCCATTGACCAATGCGCGGAACATGATGAACTGCATGGGCGTGCCAATTTGATAGACACCGTCAATCTGCTGGGGCATGAAGGTGAACTGAGCCAGGTAGTCCTGACGGGCCTCTTCTGCGCTAACCGCACCGCTCTCGTACTTGGCAATCAGCTCGTCCATCAGGGCATAGAGCTGCTTCTGCTCATCCTCGCTGAGGATGCTGCCAAATGCGTCAACCATATCGACAATCTTCTCTGACTGGTCCATCAGGCTGATATAGGCCTTCTTGCAGTCGTAAACCTGCTGGAAGAGGTCGGAGAACTTCTGTACCAGAGCATACTTCTCCTGCACGCCGGTGGTGCTCTTCACTGCCTCGATGGCTGCGCTGAGCTCGTCCTTGAGTGCCTGCGAGAAGTTGGGATAGCTGGCGTAGTTGGCATCCGAGCTGGCCTCATATACGTTAACCAATGTCTCGGCACGTGCGGCCTGAGAATTCAGTACGCCAATCAGGGCATCGTTGGCCTCGTCCTTTGTGCCGTGATAGATGAGCTTGATGTTGCCGAAGCCCAGCCATTCGGGCTGCTGGCCGGTGCCGGGCTGCTTGATGCCCACGGTCAGGGTGCCGTCGGTAACCTCGCAGAGTATGGTGTTGAAGTAGCGGTTCACCTGGAAGGCGTTGCAGCAACCGGTAATGCCGTGTACGACGTAGCCGATTGTGTTATCCTCGATGTCCTTTACCTCGAAATCGGGCCAACCGCTGCTGTGGTCGCAGTTGTATCCGTCAATATCCTCGCCCACGGGTATCATGTCTTCGATGAGGGTCTGGAAGTAGTTAACGTTGCCGTTGGCATAGAGCATGGCAGCATAGTTGGTGCTATAGAGGTCGTCTGCACCAGGGTAGGGACGGAATGCACCGTTCACCTGGAACTCGTAGATACCGTTCTGCAGGCCGGTCAGTGTCTGGTACATATCCATCGTAACCTCGTAGCATTCAGCTGCGCGAACGGTGCTTGACTCAGAATTGCCATATTTGGTACCCACTTGGCCCTGCCAGCCGTTGAATCCGTCTTCGAAGTCGGGATTGGTGAGCAGCTTGGTGATGTCGGTGCCGCTGGCGGGCTCGTAGGTGAGCGCTGCATTCAGCATGGCATCTATCTTTGCCGTCTCGGCCGTAACCTCCTCGGTATTCAGCAGGCGCTCCTCCAGGATGTAGGGAGCCGTACCGTTGGCATAGTTCTCACCAGGTTCCTCAAATTCCTTCAGGTAGTATTCCAGCTCGTCGCGCTTCACGTTCTGCAGTCCTTCGTTCCCTTCCAGGTAGCTAATGGTACTCTGTACCTTTGCGCTGAAGGCGGCGTATGCCTTCTCGCTCTCTGCCACTTGCTGGTAGAGGGGCTCTATCTGTGCCCATGCAGCCATGAACTCCTCGATGGTGTTGCCGGTCAGGGCATTGCTGATGGCCGACTCATACTCCTCTGTGAGAATGGCCTGAGCCACTACGTTCTGGGCATACTCCGTCTCGGTGTTGATAACAGCCTCCATGAAGTGTTCCAGGCTTTCAGCATCGTAGGCATTGCCATACGTATTATTAATATGGTAAATGATGCCGCGCTCGGGGTTGGGAGTGGGAACCTCGTCCTCGCCCAGGCGCTGGAACCATGTGATTTCAGCATTGCCGGCGTTGAGCATCCCGGCTACAGCACCGTTCTGCACCTGCTCCATCGTCACCTGTGTAGAATTGATGTTGTCCAGCGAACCGTTCTGATCCACGAAGTAGCAGTTGGTGCATTGTGCGTTGGTGTTGCTGGCTGCGTCATAGCGTGCTATGGGGCGTGCGTTGCCCTGGCTGTGGTCGGTATCGAAGGTGCCGGTTACCAGACAGTTCTGTATATTAATCAGGTTGCCGCACCATCCCACGATGCCGGCGCAGTTCCAGGCCACGCCGCTCACGTTGCCCGAGAAGACGCAGTTGCGTATGACGTTGCCGTCTGCGCTGCTGCGGCCTGCTATACCGGCAATGGCACCGTCGCCGCTGTAGGTGGCAGCTATATCAACCGATACCCAGCAGTTCTCGACCAGTGCACCGAACATCTCACCGGCAATGACACCTACCTTGTTCAGCTGGGCGTCCAGGTTTCCGGCTACGTGCAGGTTGCGAACCGTACCGTTCAGGTAACGGAACAGGCCCCAACTGGATGCATCGGCTACCAGGTTGATGGTTATGGTGTGGTGCTGTCCGTCGAAGATGCCCGAGTAGTGTTTCGAACTGTCGCCTATAGGTGTGAATGCGGGCAGTTCGCCCAGGTCGATATCCTCGGTAAGCTTGGCATTGGCTGTCAGGTCGCCGCCGTTCACTTTAGCCGAGAACCACTGTAGTTGCTCGGCCGTGCCAATCAGGTAGTAGCCGTCAACCAGTTGTGCCTTGCTGGGGTCAGCCTGTCCGCACACGGTGCAGATGCCGCCTTCGTCAAACTGGTGGTCGGGCTTGGTGGGATAGCTCTCCGTGTTGCCGTAGGTGAGAGGGCTCTCCTCCAGCATGGCACCGTCGCAGCGCACCTGGCCGGCGGCATATACAATCTTGTGGGTGGGGAAGGGCACGGGGGAGGGGTCGATGTCGCCTTCCAGGTTCTGGAACCAAGTGTATGCCGACTGGTCGCCGTTGAGTATATAGGTCAGCTCGCCGCTTGCAGCCTGCTCGGCAGTAACCTGTGTGGCTCCGGGCTGGTCCTTGTCGCCGTTCTTGTCCACAAAGTAGCAGTTCACGCACTGGGCGTTTGTGTTGTTGGCATCGTCATAGCGTGCGATAGGGCGCGCATTGCCCTGCAGCAGGTTGGTGGTGAACTTTGCTGTCACCACGCAGTTGATGATGTCGATGGCGTTGGCGCACCATCCCACGATACCAGCGCAGTTGTAGGTAGCCGTTTCGCCCGCATCCACAGTGCCCGAGAATACGCAGTTGCGGATGACATTGCCGTTGGCACTGCTGCGTCCGGCTATGCCGGCTACGGCAGCATCGCCGTCGTAGGTGGCCAGAATGTCAACCGATACCCAGCAGTTCTCGATGAGACCGCCAAACATCTCGCCGGCAATGACGCCAACCTTGTTCTTTTGGGCTTCCAGCTTACCGGCTACGTGCAGGTTCTTAATCGTACCGTCAAGGTGGCGGAACAAGCCCCAGCTGGATTCCGAGCTCACCAGGTTGATAGTGAGCGTGTGGTACTGGCCGTCGAAGGTGCCGGCGTAGTGATTACTGGAGTTTGACACGGCCATGCCCGTGTACTCCTCAATGTCGGCCGTCAGTACGGCATTCAGACTTGTGTTGCCCTCATTGACAGCAGCTGCGAAGTTCGCAAAGTCTTCAGCAGTGCCGATTTGCACAACATTGTCCACGATGTTCAGCTTGTCGAGGGCGGAGTCTTGAGCTTGCATACCCAGGCAAGACAGAATCATCGTCATTGCAAAAAGTAAAATCTTCTTCATACGATAAGTTTTGAATTTGTTTAGTTGATAATAAAGTGATTTGTTGTTATTGCGTTGCAAATATAAGTGTAATTTTTTTAATTAACGACAAATGCTGCAAAAAAAATCATATAAAAATGTTAAAATTGTATAGATTGAATATTTTTTTCTCATTTTAAGTGATTTTTGGGGCATTAAGGCAAAGCATAGATGGTTTGCGCAAAGGCCTTTCGGAATTTTCACAAAGGCCTTCCAAATTTTGCGCAAAGGCCTTTCCGCAAAAAATGAGGTACTGTGAACCCGTCAGGAGCAGGGTGTGATTTCTTCTGAGGCGATGTGCGCTCAACAAAAAATATTTCTGCGTGACAAAATAGTTAAGGTCGCGGCGCTCAAAGACCCGGGCAAGCAGTAAGCGTAGAATTATTTAGGTCACGCAGAAATCGCAGAAATACGCAGAAAGCATTACAGGTGATTGACAATGCGGAAGATGGTATCCTCCAAGATGTTGTCGGCATTGACTTATTATACAATAACGAAGTATGTTAATCGTAGATTGTGCCACCTCAAGCAAATTAACATTTCTGCGTATTTCTGCGATTTCTGCGTGACAATATAACAGGGTCGCTACGCTCAATAATAAAACTTTTTTTATTTTGCTTGTCTCTCACTTATTGACTTTCAGTCGAAATTTCTTGCGCTCAACAAAAAAAATCTCTCTTTTTGTTTTCGCTTAATCGAAATTTTCATATCTTTGCAGTGATGAATACACATAAAACATATATTGCATTTGATGCTGCGGGTGTTGTTGACCCTGTGAACAGCAACCTGCACACCTTCCGGCAGATGGAGGACTGGGAGCGCAGCTACCCCAGCCGTTTCCATTTCTTGAATACGCGTGAGATCGACTTCTCGTCAGAGCATGACGATTTGGTGGAGAGCACCGTAAAGCACCGTTTCCTCTCCCTCATGGAGAATGCCGACAACCTGGTGGTGATGGCCTCGCCGGTGATGAATGTGGAGAGTCCCATCCTGAACTGGCAGATCAGCAGGGCCGTGAACCGCTATCGTCTGCCCGTTATCGTATGCTATGTGGGCCTTGATATGGTGGACGAGAAGACCATCAAGAGCTACTGGGCGTGGCTGCCTAATAAGATAAGGAAGTACATAGGGCGCGACAGTGCCTATATGTGCCACATCCCCCTGACAAAGGACAAGCTGGAGCGTGCCCTGGGGGCCTTCTCCGTAAACGACGGCACGTATCCCTGGAACTCAACCACGATCTTTTAGCCCCTTTTTTGAACCTTTTGAACCTTTTGAACCTTTGAACCTTTTGAACCTTTTGAACCTTTTGAACCTTTTGAACCTTTGAACCTTCTTTTATGCAAGGATTATACATACAACGGATTGAGATTGACGCGCTATGGAGCGGTCAGCGGCATGTAGAGTGGACGCTGCGCCCCGATGTGAACATACTGAGTGGTGTGAATGGGGTGGGCAAGAGCACCATCCTGAACCGCGTAGTAAAGCGCCTGCTTACCATCGACCGGCTCGACCGTAAGATGGACGGCGTTACGCTCACCTTCTATCCCGAGGAGGCTACCAGCGTGGATTTCGATGTGATTCGCTCCTTCGACAGACCCTTGCTCTCGGGTGAGTTCCTCAACAAGGTGACCGATGCAAGCCTGCAGACGGAACTGGACTTTCACCTCTACCAGCTGCAGCGCAAGTACCTTGATTTCCAGGTTAACCTGAGCAACCGCATGGTGGAGCTCTTCACCCGTCAGGACCCCGAGGCACAGCAGAAGGCCAAGGTGATTGCGCAGGAGAAGACGCACTTCCAGGACCTGGTGGATGACCTCTTCCGCGATACGGGGAAGAAGATTCAGCGCGACAAGAACGAGATATACTTCGACTCCTTCGGTGAGACCATTTCTCCCTCGAAGCTCTCCAGCGGCGAGAAGCAGATGCTCATCATCCTGCTCTCCGTGCTGGTGCAGAACAAGAAGCCCTACGTCCTCTTCATGGACGAGCCCGAGGTAAGCCTGCACATCGAGTGGCAGCAACGTCTCATAGGGCTGGTGCGCGACCTGAACCCCAATGCACAGGTCATCCTGACCACCCACAGCCCGGCTGTCATCATGGATGGATGGTCCGACTGCGTGACGGATGTGGAGGACATTGTGAGCTGAGTACCTTTGAACCTTTGAACCCTTGAAACGTCTCCAAGATAACCTTAACAGTGCATACATTGAGTCGGCAAACCGGCTGAAGCCAAAGACGGCCCGACGCAAAATCGTAGCTTACGTGGAAAGCTACGATGATGTATTCTTTTGGCGTAGCATCCTGGAGGACTTTGAATCCGACAAACTATACTTCCAGGTCATGCTGCCCAGCCGTACCACCCTGGGCAAGGGTAAGAAGACGGCCCTCATGAACCAACTGGGTGCTGGGCTTGGACAATATATGATAGCCTGCGTGGATGCCGACTACGACTGGCTCCTGCAGGGCCATACCGAGATGAGCAGAATGCTCTGCAACAGTCCCTACGTGCTGCACACCTATGCCTATGCCATCGAGAACTACCAGTGCTATGCCCCTGGGCTTCACACCGTTTGTGTGATGAGCACCCTCAACGACCGCGAAATCATCGACCTGGAAGCCTTCATGGCCGAGTATTCGCGCATCATCTGGCCCCTCTTCGTGTGGAACATCTGGGCCTATCGCTATGACCTGTACAAAGACTTCCGCATCACCGATTTCTGCGAGGCGGTCAGCTTCCGCGATATAAATCCCTATCATCCTCAGGATTCTCTGGAGTATGTGCGCCGCCATGTGAACCGCAAGATAAACTGGCTGCATCAGCACTTTCCGCAGGGCAAGAAGACATACGCGCCCCTGCGCGATGAGCTGATCAACCTTGGCCTGACACCCGAAACCAGTTACCTATACATGCAGGGGCATACCCTCTTCGAGAACGTCGTGATGTCCGTCCTGTCGCCTATCTGCGTACTGCTGAGAAAGGAAAGGGAAAGGGAAATAAACAGCCTGGCCGGTCATGCCACACAACGGCAGAACGAACTCTCCAGCTACCAGCATAGCCAGAGTCCGGTTGATGAAATGTTGCGCAAGAGTACGGGCTACAAGGACAGCCCGCCCTATCAAAGGCTCAAGGAGGATATTATGCGTTTGATAGGCGACGTCGAGCGGCAGAAGTAGCGGTCGAGCTTCTTGATGAGGGAGCTTATGCTGAAGACCACCACGCTGTCTCCTGCCTGAATCTGCGTATTACCATAGATGAGGTGTCCCACACCGTCGCGCACCAGTCCGCCCAGCGTAACGCCCTGTGGCAGCCGCAGGTCCTTGACCATGCTTTTGGTGACCATGCTTCCCTCGCCTGCTATGAACTCGGCCACGTCGGCATTGGCAATCGTCAGGCACTTCACATTGGCTACGTCAGTGTCCAGCATCATCTGGTAGATATGGCTGGCGGCTATCATCTTCTTGTTGATGATGGTGCCGATGTCCAGTTTCTCGGCCATCGTCACGTAGTCCATGTTCTCCACCATAGCCACCGTCTTCCTCACGCCCATGCGCTTGGCCGTCAGACAGGCCAGGATGTTGGTCTCCGTCTCCGGAGTCAGGGCTGCAAAGGCCTGCATGTCGCGTATGCCTTCATCGATGAGCAGGCCCGTGTCGCGTCCGTCGCCTTGTACAATGCGTATGTCATCGTCCTCCAGCAGCTCGTTCAGCCGCAGGCACCTCTCCTCGCTCTGCTCAATAATCTTCATTGTCATGTAGTCGGGCTTCAGGTTAGCCACGTGTACGCTGGTGCGTCCGCCGCCCATAATCATCACGTTCTTGACGTCGGCATACGTCTCCTTGCCCACGATTTCGCGGATGTAGGAGATGTATTTCTTGGTGGTCATGAAGTAGGCAATGTCATCCTGCTTCAGTTCGTCGTTACCGCCGGGGATGATGGTATTGTACCCTCGCTTGATGGCCACGATGTGATAGGGCGTACCGGGGCGGCAGAGATCTTTCAGCGGCGCATTCAGTATGTTGGCCCTGTCGCGCAGCTTGATGCCCAGCATGATGAGGGCACCGTTGTGAACCTCCCAGTACTGCCGGGCCCACGAGCGCTTCAGCCCCTCCACAATTTCCTGGGCAGCCAGGCTCTCGGGGTAGATGAGCGAGTCGATGCCCATGCTGGCGAAGAACTCCTGGTACTGCGGCTGCATGTACTCTGAGTTATCCACCCGTGCCACCGTCTTGCGTGCCCCAAGCGTGTGGGCCAGCATGCAGCACGTAATGTTGCGCGTCTCCTCGGGCGTAACGGCAATGAACAGGTCGGCATGGGGCACACCGGCTTCCTTCAGTCCGCTGATGCTGGTGGGCGACACGTTCAGGGTGAGCAGGTCGTAGTTGCCTGCAT
The DNA here is from genome assembly GCA_946407895.1 of uncultured Prevotellaceae bacterium. Classification (GTDB taxonomy): domain Bacteria; phylum Bacteroidota; class Bacteroidia; order Bacteroidales; family Bacteroidaceae; genus Physcousia. The sequence continues at coordinate 38,572 of CAMJQA010000016.1, read as the reverse complement.
TGTTCAGCTTGGCAGTCTTATCAGGATTCTCGTCAATGAGGACGATGTCCTGATTCTCCTTTGACAGCAGTGCTGCCAGGTGGGTTCCTACGGCGCCGGCGCCGGCAATGATTATCTTCATGTTCGTATGGGCTTAATGGGATTGATGGGAAATATGGGATTAATGGGAACTATGGGAAGTGAGGGCTTTGACGGCGTCTTTTATGCCTTCCTTGTCTATGCCCACGATATGGTAGAGTTCTTGTGGCTTGCCATGTTCCACAAATTCATCTGGCAGACCAAGGCGTTTTACCCTGGGATGCAGGTCGTGGTCGGCCATGTATTCCAGCACGGCACTGCCCAAGCCGCCGCGTACGACACCGTCCTCTACGGTGATGATGTACTTGAAGTGGCGGCCCACATAGTCCAGTATCTCCTCATCGATAGGTTTCAGGAACCGCATGTCGTAGTGTGCTACGCTCATGCCTTCGCTCTCCAGTTCCTGCAGGGCCTCGGCCACTGTATTGCCTATGGGGCCCAGGCTCAGGATGGCTGCGTCTGTGCCTTCATGCAGGCAACGGCCCTTGCCCACGGGGATAGCCTCAAGCGGGCAGTGCCATTCGGCCATTACGCCGCGTCCACGGGGGTAGCGGATGACAAACGGGCCTTGGTCGGGCAGTTGGGCTGTGTACATGAGGCGGCGCAGTTCATGCTCGTTCATGGGCGAGGATATGGTCAGGTGCGGAATGGGGCGCAGGGCAGCCAGGTCGAATGCTCCGTGATGCGTGGGGCCGTCTTCGCCAACCAGACCCGCACGGTCCAGGCAGAACACCACGTTCAGGCGATTCAATGCCACGTCGTGGATGATGTTGTCGTAAGCCCGTTGCGAGAATGAAGAGTATATGTTGCAGAAGGGGAGCAACCCCTCCTTGGCCATGCCGCCCGAGAAGGTTACGGCATGCCCCTCGGCAATGCCTACGTCAAAGGCGCGGTCCGGCATTTCCTTCATCATCATGCTCATGCTGCATCCCGTGGGCATTGCGGGGGTGACGCCAACAATGCTACTGTTCATCTTGGCCAGCTCAATGAGGGTCTTACCGAAGACGTCCTGATATTTCAGAGGCAGGCTTGCGGTATCCGATTTGATTTGTTCGCCGGTCTGAGGGTCGAACTTACCGGGGGCGTGGAAAACCGTCGGGTTCTCCTCGGCAGCGGCAAAGCCTTTGCCCTTTACGGTGTGCAGATGCAGCAGCTTGGGGCCTCTCATGTCCTTGATGCTGCGCAGGGTATCTACCAGCTCAATGACGTTATGGCCGTCGGTAGGACCGAAATAGCGGATGTCGAGTCCCTCGAAGATGTTGTTCTGGTTGGTGAGCAGGGACTTCATGGAGTTGTTGAAGCGGATAATCTTCTTGCGCCGGTTGTCGTTGAGCAAGCCCCACCGTGTCAGCCTCTGAGCTGCACGGAAACGCAGGTCGTTGTATGTCTTGCTGGTGTGCAGGTGGTGCAGGTAGTGTTTCATGCCGCCCACGCTGCGGTCTATGCTCATGTTGTTGTCGTTCAGGATGATGAGCAGGTTGTTGGGCGTGCTGCTGACGTTGTTCAGTCCCTCAAAGGCCAGTCCGCCGCTCATGCTGCCGTCACCGATTACGGCTACCACCTGCCTGTCCGTCTCGCCATGCTGATAGGCGGCCACAGCCATGCCTAATGCGGCTGAAATGCTGTTCGAGGCATGACCGCAGGCAAATGTGTCATACTCGCTTTCCTCGGGCGAGGGGAATGGACGCAGGCCGTGCAGGTGGCGGTAGGTTGAGAATTGTTCGCGGCGGCCTGTCAGTATCTTGTGTCCGCAGGCCTGGTGGCCCACGTCCCATACGATACGGTCGTAGGGCGTATTGAAGACGTAGTGCAGGGCTACAGTGAGTTCCACCACGCCCAGGCTGCTGGCGAAATGACCGGGATTGTCAGCCAGTTCCGTTATGATGGTCTGTCGCAGTTCATCGCATACCTGTGGCAGTTTCTCCACGGGCAGCCGTCTCAAATCTGCAGGCAGAGACAGGCTCGTTAATAGCTTTTCAGGCTCTTTTTCCACAATTATAATATTTTTGCGCTGCAAAATTACATATTTTCGTCGAAGTTCTGTAATTTTGCAGGTAGAAAATTGGGCTTTAAGTGATGTTAAGCAGAGAAATGACCTTTAGGACGGTGGTGGAGTTACCGAAAATGGAGCGTACGATGCAGCTTGGTGACTGCTTCGTTTTCCTTGGTTCCTGTTTTGCTGAACACATAGGCCGGCGCTGTGGAGAGTATGGCTTGCCAGTTCTCTGTAACCCTACGGGCGTGCTGTATAATCCGCTGAGCCTGCTGCGTGTGGTGCAGGGCGCTGCCGGAGACGACTCCCGCTGGCCCGTGTTCCAGCATGACGGGCTATGGTATTGCTGGCTGGCCGGTACGCAGCTGTCGGCCGCAGACGAGGCGGCTTGCCGCAGCCTGATGACCGGAGTCTTCCACGCATTGCGCCAGGCCCTGGCCGAGTCCGCCTATCTCTTCATCACCCTGGGCACCAATGTATGTTACCGCCTGCGCGAGAGTGGCCTGGTTGTAACGAACTGTCATAAGATGCCTGCTGCCCGGTTTGAGGAGTTTTCCTTAGGGGTAGGGGAGTGTGCGCAGGCGCTTCTGCAACTGGTGGATGCGGCCCGTGCCCTGAATCCCGCATTGCGGGTGGTCTTCACCGTCAGCCCTTACCGATATGCCAAGTATGGCTTTCATGGCAGCCAGCTCTCCAAGGCCGTTCTGCTCTTGGGGGCTGAAGATGTATGTAGGCAGCGTGAAATGTGTACCTATCTGCCCATCTATGAGATATTCATGGACGAGTTGCGCGACTATCGTTTCTATGCCGAGGACATGGTGCATCCGGCTCCCGTGGCCGTGGATTATGTGTGGCACCGCTTGGCGGAGGCGTGTATGGCGCCGCAGTTGCAGGCCTACCTGACGGACTACGAGCCGTTGCGGCGTGCCCAGGCGCATCGTCTTTCCGATCCCGACTCGCCGCAGTCGCAGGCCTTTCTCCAGAGGACTGAAGCCCTGCGGAAGTCCCTGGCTGAGAAGTATGATGTCAAAGGTTTCTCACATCCCTTCCCATCCCTTCCCATCCCTTCCCATCCCTTCCCATCCCCTCCCATTAATTCCCATTAATTCCCATATAAATAATGTATTCCATATCAAATATCTCCATCCTGATAGGTGCGCATCGCATAGGTTGCACCGAACAGGACATAGACTGGCTGCTTACCGACAGCCGTAGTCTCTGCTTTCCGGAGACCACACTTTTCTTTGCCATCCGCACGGCGCGTGGCAACGGTCATCGCTACATCCCGGAACTCTATCAGCGCGGCGTGCGCAGCTTTGTGGTCGATGAGGTCCCGCCCGGTGACTTTCCGCAGGCCAACTTCCTGCTCGTACCCAATGCCTTGCAGGCGTTGCAGCGGCTGGCCGAGCGTCATCGCGAGGAGTTTGACATCCCCGTCATTGGCGTGACGGGCAGCAATGGTAAGACGACGGTAAAGGAGTGGCTCTACCAGTTGTTGTCGCCCGACCATGCCGTTACGCGCAGTCCGCGCAGCTTCAACTCACAGATTGGTGTGCCACTGTCTGTATGGGGGCTGTGGAAGGGCAGTGAGATAGGGCTGTTTGAAGCTGCTATCTCCCAGCCGGGCGAGATGGCCTCTCTGCAGCGTATCATACAGCCTACCATTGGTGTGTTCACCAGTCTGGGCGCGGCCCATCAGGAGAACTTCCAGTCGATGGAGCAGAAGTGTCGCGAGAAGCTGCTCCTCTTCCATGATGCCGAGGCCCTTGTATATCCTGTAGATGATGCAGTGGTTTGGAAGTGCGTGCGCGAGATGAATTTCCGGGGCACCCTGATTCCCTGCCGCAGTACGGGCGATGCCCTTGAGGACAACCGCTCACTCTGTGCTGCCGTATGCCGCTACCTGGGTATGGACGAGGAGACTCTGCAGAAACGCCTGGCTGCGTTGGAACCTGTGGCCATGCGTCTTGAGGTGAAGGAGGGGAAGCGCGGCTGCACGCTGATTAACGATTCCTACAACAGCGACCTCAACAGCCTCGATATCGCCCTCGACTTTATGAACCGCAGGCCAGAGCGCCAGGGGCGCAGCCGCACGCTCATTCTGAGTGACATCCTGCAGACGGGAGTGCCGCCTATGATGTTCTACAGCCATGTGGCACAGCTCATTGAGAGCCGCGGGCTGGAGTGTCTGATGGCCGTGGGGCCCGTGGTCAGTGCGCATCGCGACTGTTTCGGTAGCCTCAGTGCCCAGTGTCATTTCTTCCCCGACACGTCGTCGCTCTTGCAGAGCGATGTGTTCCAGGCGCTTCATGACTCCCTGGTGCTCATTAAGGGTGCGCGCAGCTTCCAGTTCGACCGGGTGACCGACCTTTTGGAGTACAAGGTACACGAGACTATTCTGGAGGTGAACCTGAATGCAGTGGTTGCGAATCTGAATCACTACCGTTCGTTCCTGCGTCCGGAGACGAAGATTGTATGCATGGTCAAGGCTGATGCCTACGGTGCAGGTGCAGTGGAGATTGCCAAGACGCTTCAGGATCACCGTGTTGATTATCTTGCCGTGGCTGTGGCCGATGAGGGGGCTACCTTGCGCCAGGCGGGCGTATCGTCCAATATCATGGTGATGAATCCCGAGATGACGAGTTTCCACACCTTGTTCCAGTATCACCTGGAGCCCGAGGTATATAGTTTCCGCTTGCTCGATGCCTTGATACATGCTGCCGAGAAGGAGGGCATCACCGACTTCCCCGTCCATATCAAGTTAGACACCGGTATGCACCGCCTGGGCTTCGACCCTGTGGCCGACATGCCGCAGCTCATAGGGCGCCTGCAGCGTCAGACGGCCCTCATACCGCGTTCTGTGTTCTCGCATTTTGTAGGGAGCGACAGTGAGGACTTTGATGATTTTTCTTCACGTCAGTTTGCGCTCTTCGAACAGGGTGCCAATGCCTTGCAGGCGGTCTTTCACCATCATATCCTGCGCCATATCTGCAACAGCGCTGCCATAGGGCGTTTCCCGGAGCGCCAGATGGACATGGTGCGACTGGGTCTGGGACTCTATGGTATAGACAGCTGTACGAATGGCCTCTTGAATAATGTATCAACCCTTAAGACCACTATCCTGCAGATTCATGACGTGGCGGCGGGGGAGAGTATTGGTTACAGCCGCCGCACCATACTGGAGCGGGATAGCCGCATTGCCGCACTGCCTATCGGTTATGCCGACGGGCTGAACCGCCGTCTGGGCAACCGTCAGGGTTACTGTCTGGTCAACGGTCACAAGGCACCCTACGTAGGTAATATCTGCATGGATGTCTGTATGATTGACGTCACGGACATTCCCTGTCAGGAGGGCGATACGGCCGTCATCTTCAGCCAGGAGCTTAGTCCCAGCCTGTTGGCTGAGACCATCGGTACCATTCCCTATGAGATACTGACTGGCGTGAGCAACCGCGTCAAGCGGGTATATATCTTCGAGTAGTCTGAGTCAAAAAGTATTCAGCCTTCATTCGATCCGTAAGAAGCCTTTATTCTCATTGAATTCAGCCTTAATTCGATGTGAATAAAGGGTTAATGACTTTGATCTTCTGAACACACCCGCATGACTTGCCCAGTTCAACCGTATGAATCCGTCAATTCAAACGGTTGAATTGCTCATCTCAAACGCTTGACATTTACCTTTGGCTGTGCCCCGGGGCACACGATAATTTGCCTCGGGGCGCACGACCATGTGCCCCGGGGCGCGTGATTACGTGGCTAAAGGCAGCATCCCATTTGAATCGATTGTTTTCCCTATTAGGGTTGAGCCGTTTCCCCATTTGAGTCGGGCCGGTGCCTTCAATTTCTCCCTATATAAAAAAAAGTTCCCGCCACGGTGACGTGACGGGAACTTTTTATTTGTTTCTGCTCTTGGGGGAGCAGATGAGATTATTTATTTCTCGGGCAGGGGGAGATACCAGTTCTTCTCACTCTGGCTCAGGTAGTTGTAGAGCGTCATGTCGGTCTCACCGCCACGGGCTGCTACGCGCTTAGCCAGGTAAGTGGGATCGTGACGACGACGGGCCACACGGCTCAGGTCGAAGAAACGAGTGCCCTCGAAGGCCAGCTCCAGACCCATCTCGTCGATGATGATGTCTTCTACAGCATCCTGTACCTCAGCATCGTGGCTGCCGTCGTAGATCTCATCCTTCGTGATGGTCTTGCCGGTGTTCTCCTGAACCTTCTGAATCACCTTCTTCACATAGTCGAAGCGGCTGGCAGTCTCGTTGTATGCCAGACGGCCGCAACCACGTTGGTGGATACCAGCAGTCAGGTAGCTCTCGGTGTTGCTGGTTTCGATAGATTGAGTGAGCATTAGTCTATTCAAGATATCCATCTTCCAGTTAAAGGTGCTTCTTCTGTTATCACCTCTCAGGTACTGCGTCTTGAAGTACATGTAGGGCGTAGCCTGGGCCTTCAGCACTTCGCGCTTGTCGAGGAAGTAGCAAATGGCGGGGGTAGCCTTGTCGGGGTAGTTGTAGGTACTCCATACGCTGGTACGTACACTGTCGATGAGGATGGTGTCCAGTTCGCCGTTGGCGAGCTTGGCTTCCAGCTTAGACTGGAAACGGGTCAGGATAGTGTCGCTGGCGATAACATTGCCGTCGATGACATACTCCATCAGGTAATCCTTGGGTGCATAGTCGGTTTCCGTAGAGGGATACCACTCGTCGTTGTTGCACAGACCTTTCTGCAGCACGGCAAAGGCATAGCTGGGGAAGCCGGCACGGTTGATGGCCTCGGCAAAGCGCAGCCATATCATTGCCTTACGATATACCATGTGAGATACTGCGGAGAAATTCTGTCCGGGGTTGAACTTCGTTACGAAGCGGCCATAGAGCAAGTCTTCACCAACCCTGACGGTGTACTGGTCATTCCAGTATTGACGGGCATCACCTACACCGGGCAGTACCTGAATATCGCTGATGGGGTCGCCATCTTCGTCATAGGCCTGGCCCTGGGGGAAGTCGGGCGTACCGATGTAAATCTCATAGTCCTGAGCCTTGCACAGGTCCTCGTATGCCTTACTGCCTACCAGTTCGCGCTCAATTTGCCGGGTCAGCGTAACGTCTGAGCTGGAGCTGGTGCCGCTACCGCTGGCGCTCAGGGTCGGCTCGAAACCGAACAGGCGGTTTACATCGGTCAGTACACGGCCGTCAAGCTTACCTTCGTTACTGGGAATGGCAGTGATCGACTCACCGGCCAACGTCACTCTGCCAGTCTCTTGCCAAGGACTTGACAGAACTTCACGAGTCGGCCTTCTGTAATAAGAATAGAACGGTTCATCTTCACCTTCAACGATGTCGCCTATGCAGTAGTAAGAAGTGTTACTCAGCGGACCGCCATATCTGTAGTTCAGATAGTTGTAGTAGTGCTGTGCAGCCTCGGCACAGGATGCCTTGTCACCTTTCAGCAGGTAGAGGTCGCCCAATACCAGGCTAACGGGGAACATGCACTTCGTGCTGTGGCAAACATTGTAGGTCTCGTAAGCGGGATAACCGTAGCGGCGCTCTACATACTCCATGTTAATCAGACGGGGGGCCAGTTCATCCACCAGGTTATTGGCATTAACCGTCTTGTGCTTGGGGTCATTGATGAAGGCATTGATGTCATCCGTATTCAGGATGGGTTCCAGATAGAATGGAACTTCGCCGTATGCCAGAACCAGCTGCATATATACCCATGCGCGGATAGCCTCTACCTGGGCATACTCCTGAATCATGTACTTCTCGTTCAGGCCGGTCATGCGGTTCGTGTCGCACATGGCAATGTAGGCATTGCAGCTGTTGATGACATGATAGTAGTCGCTGACCTTGAAGTATGCGCTGGCTTCGTCCTTATACTTGTCCTGATAACCGTTCTGACCGAAGTTCAGAATGGCGGAGATCGTATCGCTGACATAGGTGGTGGAGTTTACCAAATCGCCGCGGCATTCGTTCAGGATAATGTAGCGGTCGGCAATGCCTTGCAGGGACTTCAGTATGCCCCAGTAGGAATAAAGCGTATCCTTGGCCACCTCGTAGGCATGGCGTTCACTGTCGGGGGTCAGCATGTCCTCGCACGATGTGGTCATCATGCCGGCACCTATGCTGCCAATCAGTGAAATCACCACCCAAGCCCTTCCTTTTGAGAGGGTTCTCTTTATTGTTGATGAAAGTTTCATAATCTTTATCATATTTAAAGTTGTTTTTACAAGATTACAAGTTGATGGTTACACCCACGTTGAAGCTACGTCCGTGAGTCAGAAGACCCGTGTCGATGCCCTGGTAGAGTGCATTGTTCCTGCTGCTCATCTCGGGATCTACGCCCAGGTACTTGGTGATGGTGACCAGGTTGTTGGCCTCACCCCAAACCTTCAGACCCAGCAGCCATGTGTTGCTGTAGGGGATGCGATAGGTCAGACGCACGTTCTTCAGCTTCAGGAAGCTGCCGTCCTCAATCCAGCGGTCAGACATGCGCTCGTTGTTGCGCCATTCGTCTCCATCGGTATAGCATACACGCGGCATGTCTGTAACCTGGCCTTCATAGCTCCAGCGGCGCAGGGCGGCGGTTGTCTGGTTGTAGGTCGTGTTCAGGCCTTCCACCTCAGAGCGCTGGTAGTTGTAGATGTCGTTGCCCAGGCTGTACTTGAAGTTTACGTCCAGGCGCAGGTCCTTCCAGGTGAGGGCTGTGAAGATGTTACCGTAGATGTCGGGGTTGGGGTTGCCAATCACAACGCGGTCTGCATCGTCAATCACGCCGTCGCCGTTCTGGTCCACGAACTTAACGTCACCGGCCTGGAAGTCATAATACTTCTTGTCGGCATCAGCAAGGCCAGTAGGATACTTCAGGTAGCCCATTGCACCGGCGGTGCTGGCCTCGGCATTGCTGGCCAGGATGCCATCGGTCTGCCAGCCATAGAAGCTGCCTGCGGCATGACCCACAGCCGTCAGCACGTTGTCCTTGCCGAAAATACTGTTCGTGTAGCCGTTGATCACCTGCTTATGGCCGCCGTTTACATCCTGCAGCTCAATGCGGTTCGAGCTGGGCAGTTCGGTAATCTTGTTGTTGTAGTGGCCTACGGTAGCACCAACTTCCCACTTCCAGTTCTTCTTGTTGATGAGTGCAGCGGTGGCATTCACCTCGAAGCCCTTGTTGGTCATTGCGCCTTCGTTAGTCCAGTAGTTGTCTTGTACGCCGGATATGTAGCTCAGCTGCTTCAGGGTGAGCAGGTTGTCGGTCTTGTGCCAGAACAGATCCAGACCTGCATGCAGGCGGTTGTTCAGGAAGCTGCCCTGCAAGCCTATGTTGTACTTCGTGGTGGTCTCCCACTGGATAGTGCTGTTCTCGATGTTCTTCAGGAACAGGCCTACCGTGTTCTTCGTTACGTACTGGCTCTCCCAGTAGGTGCGGGCTGCGTAGTAGTCCAGGTCGTCGTTACCGCTCTGATCTACACCGGCGGTCAGCTTCAGGTACTGGATGCCCTTGCCCGTCTTGAACCAGTTCTCATTGCTGATAAGCCAGCCCAGCTGCAGCGAGGGGAAGATACCCCAGCTAACACCTGCCAGCTGGAAGCCGCTCTTCGTGTTGTCACCGAAGCGGCTGCCTGCCTGACTGCTCAGGGTGAAGTCGGCAAAGTAACGGTTCTTGAAGTTGTAGCTGGCATCCAGATAATAGGTCATGTCAATCCAGTTATCCTTCGTGCCGCCGTAGTTCACATACTGCATACTCTTGCTCAGGGTGGGCAACTTGTCGTTAGAGTTGTTGTAACCCGTCATGTAGTTGTAGCTGTAGGAGTAGTTGTTATAGCGCCAGCCGGCGAATACGTTAATGGCATGGGCACCATAGATGTTACCCCATTCAACGCGCAGGTCGTTCTGCAACGTAGTCTCCTTGGCAAACAGGGTCTTCAGCACACTGTTGATGTAACCCAGGTCTTGCAGGTAGTAGTTGTTGGCACCGTTGACGGGCAGATAGTACTTCTCGTTGGTGCGCACCAGGTTGTAGTTGAAGCGGTCGCTGATGCTCAGCTGCTTTGTAATCTGGTACTTGGGACTTACGTTCAGGCCAATCTGCGTAATCTGGGCGTAGTTCTTGTTCTTGCCTTCACCGTTCTCGATAATCCAATAGGGGTTGCGCAGGGCCTCGTTGATGCCACCGTTGTCACCTACAGTGATAGGGTAACGGAAGGGGTTCTGAATCCAGTTACTGCTGGTGGCAGCATACTTACCGGAGTACTCCTTGGACAGTTTCAGGCGGTCGGCAGAGTAGGGGGCCGTAGATTTCTCATCATAGTACCAAGTGTAGGGACTGATGAAGGGAGCCTGAACCACGCCCAGCACGTTGGGTGAACCGATGTTCTGCATGCTGTAGTCCTCAGACCAACCATTGTCCAGCAGGTTGTAGCTGTTCTGGTTGAAGGCAATGTCGATGCCAGTCTTAATCTTCTCGGCTATCTTGATGTCGGTGTTGAAGCGCAGGTTCAGACGGTCCATGTCGTTGCCCTTGCCCGTGCTTTCGCTCTTGGCATAGCCCAGTGAGAGGGCATACATACCGATGTCGTCACCACCTTCTACGTTAATCTTGTAGTTCTGCGTCATGGCCGTGCGGTACATATCCTTCTGCCAGTCTGTGTTGTTGTTGAACACGTTGCGGTAGTAGTTGCTGGGGCTCTTGTCCAGGAAACGGTATGAGCTGAGTGCCGTAGCCCTGACACCGTGCTTGGTGCTGATGAGGTCGCTCAGGTAACCGGTGTACTGGTCGCCGTTCAGCATGTCGAGCTTGCGGGGAGCCAGCTCTGCACCGCCATAGATGCGTACGCCAATCTTGGTGGCCATGCTCTTACCACGCTTTGTGTTGATAATCACCACGCCGTTGGCACCCTTGGCACCATAGAGGGCTGTGGCATTCTTCAGCACCTGGATGCTCTCGACGTTCTCAGGATCGATGCAGGAGAGCAGGTTGTTTACATAACCCTCGTGCAGGAAGTTACGGTCATACTGGGGGTCGATGATATTGCCGTCCAGTACAATCAGCGGCTGTGCGTTGGCATTGAGCGAGCTGATACCGCGGATGTTCATGTAGAGTCCCTGACCGGGTGCGCCGCTGCGGTTGATGGTGCGGATGTCGCCAGCCAGCTGCTTCTCTATTTCGGGCTCCAGGCTGATGTCGCTCGTCTCGTTCAGCGTGATGCTACGCTGGGCGGTGATGCTGGTGCCTTCGGTATAGAAGGGGCTAAAGGTGGTGACGATGAGCTTTCCGTTAGCCTCGCCGTCCTTCACCGCAATTTGCAAGGGGTTGTAACCTTCTGCATACACATATACGGCATCCGAGAACACGGGGATATCCAGCTTGTAGGAACCGTCTTCCTCGGTCAGTGTGGAGTACTGCTCCAGGCCCAGGGCCTGAATACGCACACCACCCATTGCCTCGCCAGTGGCGTCATCGGTGATGACACCGTGGATGCTCTTCGTCTCGTATTGCTTTTTGGGGGCTTTGGCGATGCGGCGTACGGTAACCTCTTCGACCTCATCCTCTTCCTGAGCCAGCACATTGGCGCTCAGACCGAAAAGCATCATGCAGCACAAGCCTAAGCCAAAGGCTTCGTGCAGGTATTTATAGCTTATTCTGTTTTCCATAATTCTTCTATAGTTTAGGGGCAACTTCAATTTCACTTCCATCCTCTTTACTCCTGAGGATTACACGGTCAATGTTAAGGAATCGCGTGTAGTTCCTTCTGATATCCGTGGTGCTTACACCCTGCTGGATGATCAGCAAGGGATAGCTGAAACGGATATTCTTATAAGAGTAGGGGAATTCAAAGTTTTCCATCACCAGCAGCGTGTCAACCTTCATACCATCGTATTCCACGGTGACTTGCTTTGAGGTGGCGTCCTTTGAACCGCCGTTGTTATACTTCACCTGTAACTTCATCTTGTACTTGCTCTTCTGGGCAATGGAATCTACGTAGGCTGAGTCGTAGTAAACAGAGTCTAACTGGCCAGAACGGGAGATGTTGTAGTACCAGTCGGGCACCATGACCATGTAGATGTCATACTTACCGCTCATTACCTGAGCATTGGGCGTGTAGGCTTCATTGAAGTTACCATAGAGCCTGAGCTGACCCTGCAGGTTCACGCCGGAACCTTCGGGAGCCAGTCGGTAGTAGTTGTTCTTACTTACGCGGCCATACTTCTCGGCAATATAGGAGTAGGTGTTGTTGCTGAAGGTAACGGTCTGACCCGTACCTCTCCAGAAACCATTCACACCGTGGTTGTAGAACATGTAACTGCCACCAACTTCAACATCGACATCGGGGAAATAATATTCCTTCGGGAAAGCCCACTGGTTAACCAGGTAGGCATAACCGTTACTCATCTCCTTCAGCTCACCGTTGAACAGTTCTGTCTGATTCCAGATGGGTGTAGAGCGCAGGGTGTCGTTACGCGTGTTCAGCAGATATTCTGCCTCCTGTCCCTTTGTCTGAATGAAGTGCTCAATAGTCCAGGGCGTACCCGTCTGTACACCACCAATCTTAGGCTGCTTGTGGATGTTGAACAAGCCCGGGGTGGTGATGTCCATCTTGAGGCTCATGTCCTGCAAGGAGTCGGGATTCAGGTCGCTGAAGAAGACGGTTGAAGCCTTCTGCTGCTGCTCCTGCTTGTTCATATCCTCGTAGGTGCTGGCGTACTGATAGTGGGGCTTCAGTTTCTCGATGGTGGCATTCCATGCAGCATCGGTGAGCATGAGCATCACGAAAGTGGAATCCTCGCCCATGAAGTTGTCTGAAAAACCCTTCCATGCCATCAGCCACTTGTCGGCATCCACATTGGGCAGGTAGTTGCCGTTTCTCAGCAGGCTGGTTGTGAAATACACGCTATCCACGTAGGTGGGACGTCCGTCCTTGTCGGGAATACCCTCAATGCTGGCACCTTCTGAGAAGTAGGTGGTGTCGCGGCTTACCACGTAGGCACCCATCTCATTCAGCTCGCCACTGTACTTCAGGTACTCGTAGAAGTTGTAGCGGAAAGGTGTGGTGCCCTTGATGATGTGCAGTGTACCGTTCACGGCAGGGATGTTAACCTTGCTGCTGTTGATGGCTACGCCTTCCATCGTCATGGCCTTCTTGTCGAAGATGAGGTTCTTGCCGTTGATCATCTTCACGCTATCTACTTTGTCATCGGAGATGGCATGGCGCCACAGTGCGATATGGTTGCCCATAAACTGCTGCTGCACGTTGTAGCCGTTGGTCTCGCACATCTGTAGCCATTTCTGATACTCTGCATCGGGAAAATCGCTGTCTTCGGGCGCCCATACAGTATTTACCATGCCACTGTTCAGCATGTCGGCATAGGTATAAGTCGTTACGGGGTGCGTGTCGTCCTTATAGTACTTGGCATGCTTTGCGATTGTGGCGAATTTCGTCAAATTGGGATTCGTGCTGATCACTTCCCAGAGGGTCTGGGTCGCAGCCGTGTTACCACTCTCGTTGATGTAGTGGTCATCCCAGGAATCGGTGCACCCTGGCACCGCCATAATGACGGCACCAATGGTGAGCAGACCGATATACTTATTAAATATATTCTTAACCATAGCTTTGTTGTATTATCTGTCGTACTTAGACTTGTTCCAAACGGGGTTCTGTATAATCTTGCCTTCGCCGGCCTTCACCTCCATGTAGTACACGGGGCAGTAGAGGCCATAGCGGTTCTTGATACGGTTCTTCAGTGTAGTCCAGAGGTTGCTGTAGGTGTTCTTCATGAACGTCTCAGCCATCAGCTCTACACCACGCTGTCCGTTGGTGACGGGGTTCTCCTCGGTAGCCTCACGCTCGTCGAGGGGATCGGAGGCACGGTAAGCATAGCGCTCTGCCCAGCGTACCAGGTCGAACCAGCGCTTACCCTCGCCCAGCAACTCAATCTGGCGTTCGTTGAGTACCATGCGTACGCCGCCCTCGTTGGTAAGGCCGGATACACCCGTTACGGTGGCAGCATTGCCGACATTCGAGCCGGAAGCTGTGACGTCGGTGGTGGGTACGTCGGACGCTATATTGTAGTTGCAGTATGAACGGCGGTGGATGGCGTTGCATATCTGCTGCGCCAGCTTGGTGTTGTCGCTGCCGCCAAGAGAGGCCAGTGCCTCAGCCTTCATCAGCATGACATCCGTCATACGATAGATAATCCAGTTACGATATTGGGCGTTAGATGCCTCAATTCTCACGCTCAGGTCTTTGCTGGTGCCATCGGTCAGACGAATCTCAGATTCGGTGTACTTGATGTTGTAGTAACCGGCCAGAGCCGTGTTGGAACCACCGGTAGTACCCGTCACGATGCGGTTCTGGGCAGAGAGCCATACGCGGCTGTCGAACTTGGCAGCATCAGAGCCGATATCGCCATTGTAAATCTTACCGATGGCCTCGGGGCTTACACTGAGGTGCGTGCCGGCATTGTTGCCCCATAGGGAATTCAGCGTACCATTTGACCACTGGTTGCTTTGAGCCTGCAGCTCCAGGATGCCCTCGTTGCTGTTACCATCAATGAAGATAGCCCGGTGGGCTTCCAATTGCGGAATGGTTCCAGCGGTAACACCCTCGAAGTCGTTCTTGTACATGTTGCAGTTGGCCAGACCATAGTTCTCAGTTTCAGTCGCAAGGGTTCTGATGTAACCGCTTCCTATGTTCTGATTATCCATATTCTCTGCATTCTGTGCAGCCAGTACGCTCAGCGACAGGTCGGCATAGTCGATAGCCTTCTGATAGTCGTCGCGAACAGAGTGAGCAACCAGGCCCGTATCAACGCGCACGGTATCCGTGGCGTTCAGGCCCTGGCGGCTGCGGCCCTGATGGAGGGCAGCTCGCCACAGGTACATGTCAGAGAGCATGGCGTAGATGGCGCTGTTCGTAATCAGGCCCTTCGTGTCTGACATTGAAGCGAAACGGTTGCGGGCCTGGCCCTTTACGCGTTCGCAGTCAAGGATGATGGAGTCCAGGATGTCCAGCTGGTTGGTCTGGCCGAAGACCTCTATCTGCGTGTCGTTGTTAATCACCTTGGTGGTGTAGGGCACGTCCTTGAAGGCACGAATCAGATAGAAGTAGTTCAGTGCGCGCAGGGCCGTTATCTCTGCCCGCATCTGCTGCCACTCGGCAGTGGTGAACTGCTTGTCCTTCTCCAGAATCTCCTCGCCATGGGAGAGTACCTTGTTACAGAAGTTGATTGTGGTGTAAACAGGGCTCCAGTCGAAGATGCTCATACTGGAGTCGGGCATGGCCTTCATAATCTCGTTGTAGAGGTCGCGACTCCCTTGAGCACCGTCCTCGGTGGGATTCAGGATATAGGAATCTGAGCGGAGGTCGCCCCAGACAGCCAACTTACCTACGGTGCTTGCCATCTGCTTGTAGGCAGCAATGCGCACACCCTCGAGGTCGTTCTTGTCTTCCCAGAATTGTTCCTCCACAATACGGTCCTGAGGATAGACTTCAAGCCAGTCCTCGCAGGACGTGGTGCTCAGGGCCACCAGGCCCAGCAAGCATGCATATTGATATAATTTGTTCTTTTTCATTGTCGTTCAGTTTTAGAATCCAAGATTTACACTGCAAGTGAATGACTTCGTACGGGGTGTACGGCTGTTATCGACGCAGACAGCAAAGCCCTGAGGTGATACGTCGGGATCGACACCCGTGTACTTGGTCCAGCACCAGATGTTGTTCAGAGAGGCGAACAGCTTGAGGTTGCGTACGCCAAACTTCTTCAGCTTCTTGGCATCGAACTCATAGCTCAACTGGATGTACTGCAGACGCAGGTAGTTACCATCCTCCACATAGCGGTCGCTGGGCAGGGAGTTGTAGCTGCGGAAGCCCTGTACGTTACTCAGAGCGCGCGGGATGACGGTCTCATCGCCGTTCTTGCGCCAGCGCCATGTCGTAGCAAAGCTCTGGTTCTCGTTGTTACGCATGCTCTCGTAGGTCATACGGGCCATGTTCACAATCTGGTTACCCATACGGAAGTTGAAGCCGGCATTCAGCGTGAAGCGCTCATAGTAGAGCTGCAAACCGAAACCACCGTTGCACTTGGGGTTGGAGTTGCCCAGATAGACCATATCGTAGCGGTCAATCTGACCGTCGTGGTTCACGTCCTCGTAGATGGCATCACCACCCTGGAACTGGTAGCGGGTACCCTCGTTGTAGCAATAGTACATGGGCAGGGGCACACCCTTGGCATCGGTGAGCATATTGCCGTCGGCATCGTAGGCGATGGGGCAAGAGAAGTTCTCGCCGCGGCGCAGAGCTGCGGCAGAGGTGTTGATGGGGTTGCCCTGTGCATCACGACCCGTCTCGCCAACCTCGGCATAGCCGTAGGCATTGATGGACGACGGTGTATAGCCGTTGTGGTCGTAGTCATAGCGGTAAACGCCCTTATAGCGCAGACCGTAGATGGAACCCAGGGCGTTGCCTATCTGCACACGCTTGTTGTACGCCAGGTTCTCGGGCTGGTAATTGTCGCTACCGTTCAAGGCCTCCAGCACGAGGGGATTCATCTCCTCTACCTCGTTGAAGTTCTGGGCGATGTTACCACGCAGCTTCATGGAGAACTTACCCACGCGGGCAAACTTACCGGTGCTACCGTTCAACTCCCAACCCTTGTTGCGCAGGGTACCTACGTTAGCCCAGCTGAGGTAGGTGAAACCGTTGGCGCTGGGGATGCGCAGGTCTCTCATCAACAGGTCGGTGGTCTTCTTGTTATAGATTTCAAACTCGAAGTTCAGCAGGTCTTCCAGGAAGTTCAGGTTGAAACCGAGGTTCCACTGACGTGTCTTCTCCCAGCGAAGCTCTGTCAGTGACAGGTTCTCAGGCTGGATGACGGTGTGGTTGGTGAAGAGACCATTGTTGGAGTACTTGTTGTACTGGTTGCTGCCGCTACCGCCGGTGTTACCGGTGAAACCCCATGTGGGACGGAAGGAGAGCATGCTGATGACCTTACGGCTCCACTGCATCCAGTTCTCGTCGATGATATTCCAACGAGCACCGAAGGAGGGGAAGGTGCCGTACTTGTGGCCCTTACCGAAGCTGGTGCTACCGTCGGTACGTACAGAAGCGTCCAGAGAGTACTTACTCTTGTAGGAGTAGTGGAACTGCTCGAAGAAGCTGTGGCTGCGCCATTCGCCGTTGGAGGCGCCTGCATCGCGGAGCATGGCTACCACCGTGGGGTCGGTAATGCCGTTGGGCACGTTCCACAGACCCAGCGTCTGCTGGCTGCTCTGACCGGTGTTCATCTCGAAACGGGCCAGGGCCATCACGCTGTGGTCGCGGTTCTTGAAGGCGGAGTAGTAAGCCAGGTCGTGACGCGTAGAGAACTGCATGGACTTGTACTCGAAGTTGCTCACGTCGTTACGCTCGTTCGTCCAATAAGTAGGAACGTTCGGGTCTCTTACGAAGTTCGTGTGGTTGTCGCCACCCCATACCCACGGCATGGTCTTCAGTTCGCTGGGGGTATATTCGTCGCGGCTGGTGTTGAAGATATCCAGCTGCACATCGCCCTTATAGTTCAGGCGGTGGTGGTCGTCGTCAACACCAAGGAACTTATACTCGATGTTGAACTGCGGGGTCAGGTTGTACTGCTTCTCCTTGTTCCACGCGTGCTTTGCAATGGCAACGGGGTTGCCGTTGAAGAACATGTCGTTGAGACGGTAGGAGGTCATGGTACCGTCGTTTACAAGTTGGTCGCCGCTATTCCAGTCGTAGGCCAGGGGCAGCATGTTGAAGTAGTTGCCCGTGCGGTTACCCTGAGCGTCGAACTCGTCGATGCTCATATTAGGCATGGCCTTGTAGGCGCGGGCCAGAATGTCGTTGCCGTAGTTCTTGTTGTTGTCGGTGAACGTCAGGTTCAGGTTGCTCTGGAACTTGATGCGGTCGCTCACCCAGTAGTCCAGTGCAGTGGCCGTGGTGAAGCGGTCGAGCTTCTGGCCGATGATGGAACCGGTGCTCTTGTCGTAACCGGCACTGATACGGAAGGTAGCTTTCTCACCACCACCGGAGAGGGTTACATAGTACTTGTGCTCCTTACCAAACTGCTTCACAGCGTCAACCCAGTCGGTGTTGTGGCTGTAGTGGTTGTAGATGTAGGGGAGCTCCATGTTGTAGTCCAGTTCGGGAAGGCTTGTGGGCACCTGATAGGGGTTGTAGTAAGCCTCCTTCAGCATCATGGTGTATCCGTCACCGTTCAGCATCTTGTAGCCGTCGGGCTGCCATGTGCCGCTGAACTTGTATGAGAAGGTGACGTTGGTGGGACCACGGTGACCACGGCGCAGCTTGATTTCGATAACACCGTTAGAACCCTTGATACCCCACTTTGCAGCGGTGGCGGCATCCTTCAGCACGGTGATGCTCTCGATGTCCTCGGGGTTCACGTTCAGCAGTGTTGAGAACTGCTCCTCGTTATCCATCGTCTCGAAGTTGACGTCCTGTGCATCCTCGGGCAATTCGAAGATGTGGTCGTTCACAACAATCAGGGGCTGTGCGTTACCGTTGATGGTGCTGGTACCACGCAGGCGCATGGTTGTACCGGAACCCAGGTTACCGGAGTTGGGCACGATGTCCAGACCGGGAATCTGACCCTGCAGGGCCTGGTCAACAGACTCGAAGGCCAGACCTTCCACCTCGCTCATGTCGAACTTTGTCGCGGCACCGGATAACTCGCGGGCAGGAATCTCCAGACCCGTGGTGGGCGCCTTCTTAACACCCTTTACCTCCACCTGCTTGATGACCTTGGTGTTGTCCTCAAGGGTAATCTTATAGACGTTCTTGCCGCCCAGCTTCTGGGTGAAGGTCTTATAACCGATATAAGAGATGACCAACGTGTTGTTGGGATCCTTAATATTCATGGTGAAGTTACCATTCATATCCGTCTGCGTCTGGCTGACGATACGGTTATTCTTATCTCTTTCTACGACGTTAGCACCCATGATGACGTCGATATCATCAGATACGGTACCAGAGATACGTCGTTGCTGTGCACTAACGGGCAGCGCCACAAGGGCAATGACCCATAGCAGTAAAAGTTTAACTATCTTATTCATAGTAGGAATATTTAGTCGTTAATGTTATGGAACTCACCGTATCTCTCAATATATTTCTTTGCTTCCGCAGTGGTGGCCCAAGTGGAATCATGACGTCCGTTCACCAGCGGCTTGTGGTTCAGTACGCCATTGATGCTGTGGATTACACAGGCACTGGAGGCATCCAGGGTAACACGGCTCATCAGGTTGGTAGGCTTGGTGTTACAAGAGATGTCACGCGCGAGTACATTCTTCTCTCCTACGGTAGGATACTTGTGAGGCTGGCCGGAGGCGTCAACCGTCTCGTCCCAAACCTTGAGGACGGTTTCGCCGCCTTCCTTCACGCGCTCCACGAGGAGCTTACAGAACAGGCCGGTTTCCTTATCGTAACTGCCGGTTACCATTTCGTTTGCAGGCAGCTCGCTCTTGTCGGCGAATACTGAGTTATCTGCGAAGTGGTAGCGGATGAAGTTGGTCAGATAGGTAATCTTGGCTGCGATGCGGATACTGTCGGCAGCGGTAGCCAGAGAGTCGGTAGGCATGTACATGCTGTCGCTCTCGCTCCATTCCATCTTCACGTGGCTGCGGTAGTCCTCCTCGATGTCCTGCCATGTGGGCAGACCGTTGGCGATAGCCTCTTCGATAGCCTCGTTGGTGGGGATGAATGCGGTGTAGCGATAGTTGTTGAAGAACTGGATGTTGTAGTCCAGACCCTTATCGTCGAAGAAGATACGGAACTTCTTCATGGCAGCATTCTGCTCGGTGGTCTGCCAGTTGTCGTCCACCAGACCGCAACCTCTGATGAGGTCTTCGTCAATCTGTGTCAGTTCAAAGAACTTGGCGTATGGATCGTCGGCATACCATTCTTCGTCGGTGTCAAAATAATTGTAACCCTCAACAAACTCGTTCTCGGATACCCACTTCATACCGGTGAGGAAACTATATACACTGCGGTATGTGGGCACCAGGGGAGCATCGAGGATGTAGGTCTGACCATTCTTCAGACCCTCGTAGGGACGCTTAACATTACAGATTGCAACACCGGGGTTCACATTTTCAAGACCCTGGCGCTGGTTCTCGAGCTGCAAGCCGCCCATTGCCTGGATGACCGTGCCGTTCTCGTCGCGTACGACCTTGATGGGCGCACCATTCTTTGACAAGAAATATTCATCCTCGCCATGGATGGGGTTAGTACCGTCGTGCACGATGGTGTGGCTCTCCAGAATATCCTTCAGACGGTTGGTAACCTCACTCTCCTGCATGGAAGAGTTGGAACCAGCCAGCTTGTTACCAATCGTACCGGTGACTGCCGAATACCTGTAGCAGGTGGTGTTGGGCAGCGTGCTGTTGAACGTAAAGGCAACGGCGCGGCGGCTGGTGGAGCTGATGAAGGAAGTGGGGTCGTAGTAGTAAGCCATAGCGCTGTCGCTGGGCAGGAAGAAGGTGAACTCACTCTGCATAGCCTTCAGGTAGGCGTAGTAGTTCAGACTCATCTTGTTCTCATCGTAGATGGCCCACTTGATAATCTTGTTGTTCCTACTGATGTAAGCCGGAGAGGTTACAGAGGTGAAGTCAGCAGGTCCATATACATCATTCATAACATATACGGCACCGTTGCTGGCCAGGAAGCAAGTGTCGATCTTGTCAATATCCTCGGCATAGAAGAGCTGCTCCTGGGCATCATCGCGAAGCTTCGTCATCTTGCTGGGCACTGAACCCACGAAGCTGCGCATCATGATCAGGTTGATCAGACTCTGCAGGGTTCCCAGGGGAATCATGTCGATGTTCTTGAACAGGTCGTCCTCGTTCTCGTAGGTCATGTTGATGTCACCGTACGTTTCAACCAGCTGGAGACCACCACCACGGGTGAAGTAGTTCCACATGGCATCGTCGTTGGGCACGAACATGGCAGCCATATCCTTCTCGGCATCAACCTCGTCATAGAAACCGTTCCAGGCGGGGTCGAACTTCAGCGAGGGCACGATATCGGTCTTACCTTCTACATTCTGCTGGGTAGCGAGGTAGGGAGCATAGGTCTGCAGGGTTCCGTTGGGACCGGGCTCCAGATTGTTCTTGCGATGACCGAAGCTGTTGTCGGAGAAGTACCTCTTCACGAAGATGGAGTCTTCGAACTCGGGATGCAGGATCTTATACGCGCGTGTGATAGTACCACTATAATATGGTGCGCAGTAGCGGTCGAGCATGTGGCTGAAGATCTTCGTGCGTCCGTTGGTGCGAATTACCTCGGCCATGCTTGCCAGGGGCACCAGGGGCTTCTCGGTGATGTTGACATAACCATTCTCGCAGACAGCGTCCTTGTCAATCAGCTTGGCATCGTAGATGTGAACGTCGCTGGTTACACGGGGACGGCCCATGAAATATGAGAAGTCATTATCGTTAACGGTGTTCTTTGCCATGTGCTCGCTGGTGAAGTGGAGCATCATTGACAAGGTGGAGTCTACAACCATGTAGATACCATTGCCGCCGTTCTCCTCGCGGAAACGCTGCCAATAGTCTTTCTCGTTGGGGTTGTAGGTGTAAGGAATCTCATCAGATTTCAGGTGAGAGATGGAGTCGGTTGTCTCCACGTCGGTGTACCGACGCATGTACTCACCACGGATTGGCCTGCTGTTGCCTGAGCCTTCACTGCTGGCCAGGTTTTCCATCACAATGGCATTGTTTAACATGCTGGTGTGGATCAGCAGTTTCTTCTGCGATACACTCAGCTTGTCATAACTGGTGGCATAGTGCCACGGATTACTCTCTGGCAACGTTGCGTTGTACTTGAAGAATGCGTCCCAAGCATCGTCATCGGCCACGAAGACGGTCTTGGAACCTGTACGGCTCAAGACGTCAGTCAGTGGACGGACGTTTTCGGGATTCACAGCCTTGTCACCAAGCAACTTCAGATACGTGTTGAACGTCACATGCTTGCCGTTCAACGTCGCTCCTTCTTGCAGGCTCTCGTAGATGCTCGAATTCAACCATGTGGGCTTTTCATCGTCCAGAAGGTACTCATCGTGGCATGCATACAGCGCTCCGCAAGCTGCCAACAGACACACCATTCGTGATGACTGTCTGCTCCATTTGCTAAAACGGTTTCTCATACGCTTTTTAAATTGTTATTTTAGTTTAAATTGTTTAATTATCTTAAAGTTTTTGCACGTTTTTGTACACTTAACAAAGCAAATTTACGTTTTTTTTATAAAACAGACCACCAATCCTTTTGAATTTATTTCATATTTTAAGGTTAATTAACACTTCGTCCCCAAAAATGGGACAGAAATGGTCTTTGGAGGGGCATAAACTGTGTTTATATGATGCAAAAAACTATTTTGATTTCCTCTTTTCAAGTTGCTCTGCAATCTGCCAATAAATGACCGCTTTTTCCTCGTCGCCTTTTCTGGAATAGGCATCGCCCAGCAGCTTGTGCGACCTGGCATTTTCGGGCTTGAGACGGCAGGCTCGGTCGAGGTCGTTGACAGCTTCGTCAAGCAGACTCATTTCCAGGAAAACACGGCCCCTGTTGAAGGCTGCCTTGAAGGAGGCAGGGGAGAGGCGGACGGCTTGGTTGAGGTCGTGCAGAGCTTGGTCGAAGCATTTGAGGTCGAACTGTGTGATGCCGCGCCGGATCCAGGCATCCAGACAGGTCGGATCGAGGTCGATGGCCTTCGTGTAGTTGGCAATGGCCGCCTTGGGTGTATGGGCCTGTGTGATGCACTCGTTGCCCAGCAGGCAGTACTCGCGCGCCAGTGTCCTCAGCTTCTGGTTCTGTTCGTCGAGGCGTGCCTTCATGGTGTCGCGGTCTTCGCGAAGCCTGCGAAAGACACCCAGCTTGCGCTGGATGAGCCGTCTGACGTTGGGCTTCTCAATGTCGTAGCGTGCATGGATGGCCACGAAGAAATGGTTGAGGCACGCCTCCATGTCGCCACGGTCAAAGGCGCGGGCGCATTCGCTGTACTCCCTGTCTGCCTTGGCTATCAGCAGGGCGCGCTGCAGGTCGGTGTCGTTATTGAACTGTCCGGCGAACTTCACCACCTCGGGATTGACGAAGACGTCGGAGCGGGCTATGGGCTTTTTCAGGATAAGGCCGTCGAGCGAGGTGCAGCGGCTGAGGGCTACGTAGGCCTGGCCGCCGGCAAAGGTGCCTCCCGTGAAGTCTATGGTGACGTGGTTGAACGTCAGTCCCTGGCTCTTGTGGATGGTGATGGCCCAGGCCAGGCGGATGGGGAACTGTGTGAAGGTGCCCAGCTCCTCCTCCTCAATCTTCTTCTCCTTCTCGTTGTAGGTGTAGCGCACGTTGCTCCACCGTTCGGGCTGCACCATCACCTCATTACCCTCCTCCGTAATGACGCGCAGCTCCTCATCCTCAATGTCTATGTCGGATATGGTGCCCAGGGTGCCGTTAACCCACCGCTTGTCGGCATCGTTCTTCACGAAGATGACCTGAGCCCCTTTCTTGACTTCTAACTGCAGGAGGGTGGGCAAGGACGTCTCGGGGAAGTCACCTTGTATCCGGCCGGTCATGGTGATGACCTCTCCGGGCAGTTTCTCCAGCTCGTTCTGGTTGATGAAGTCCACATTGTCGCGGCGGGTGGCCAGTACGATGTTCAGCGACCCGTCTGCGGGGGATGACTCAGCCTGGTAACGCGTGTTCAGGAGTTTTAGCTCCAGGTCTGTTATTTCATTACACCTGATATGGTCCAAAGCGGCAATGAACCCGGCATCCTTCTGGCGATAGACTTTCTTGAGCTCTATGCTCACCAGGCTCATCTCGCGGAAGACGCGGGCAGAGAAGAAATAGGGGTTGGGGTAGAAACGGCTCAGGATGTCCCTCTCATCGCCTTTTACCACGGGTTCGAGCTGATAGACGTCGCCAATGAAGAGCATCTGCTTGCCCCCGAACGGCTCGCGCATGTTACGGCAGTAAACCCTGAGCAGGCGGTCGATAAAGTCGATGATGTCTGCCCTCACCATAGATATCTCGTCGATGATGATCAACTCGACTTCGTTGAGCAGTTTTATGTGACTTTTCTTGTATTTCAGGAATTCCCGGAGCCTATGATGCGAGAATCTGGGGTCGTCGGGCAGGAGCGGGTGGAAGGGCAGCTTGAAGAAGCTGTGCAGTGTGCTGCCTCCGGCATTGATGGCCGCAATGCCCGTGGGGGCCAGGATGACGTGCTTCTTCTTCACCTCGCTGCAGACGTAGCGCAGGAATGTACTCTTTCCCGTTCCGGCCTTTCCCGTAAGAAAAAGAGACTGGTGGGTGAAGCGCACGACGGACAGCGCGTTCTGAAACTCGGGTGATGAGGTGTCGATGTCTGTGCGTGTTGTCATGAGGCAGGTGTTGAAAAGGTGTCGATGAAAGCCATTATCCCCGTTTCGTCACCGGGGTGGAACCAATGGATGTCGGGGTCGCGCTGGAACCAGGTCATCTGTTTCTTGGCATAGACACGTGTGTTCTTCTTTATCCGCTCGACAGCCATGTCAAGCGGCCATTCTCCGTCGAGGTAGCGGAACAGCTCCTTGTAGCCTACGGTGTTCAGGGCATTCTCGTTCCGGTAGGGGAGCAGTGCCCGCGCCTCGTCCAGCAATCCATTGTCCATCATCAGATCTACGCGTCGGTTGATGCGGTCGAACAGTTCCTGGCGTTCCCTCCTGAGTCCGACCTTGACAATCCGGAATGGCCTCTCCTTTGACGTTCTGGAGCGGAATGAGGTATAGGGCTGCCCCGATGTGTATATGATTTCGAGCGCATGAACCACTCGTTTGTGGTTCTTGCGGTCCACAATGTCATAATACGATGGGTCTTTTTCCTTCAGTTCGGCCAGCAGCGACTCCAGCCCCTCCTCCTCGAGGCGTTTCCTCATCATATTCCTGATGTCCGGGTCAACAGTGGGAATGTCGTCGATGCCCTGGCATACGGCATCGATATACATCATACTGCCGCCGGAGAGGAGTACATTGCGGCATGTGGGAGCCAGGGTCTCCATGAGTGACAACACATCGGCTTCATAGCGGGCGGCGCTGTAATACTCGTGCAGTTCCAGCTGGCTTACAAAATAGTGGGTTACGCTGGCCATCTCCTGTGCTGTGGGCGTTGCAGTGCCTATCTGCATGCCTTTGTAAAGCTGCCTGCTGTCGCAGTTTATGATGGGGCAGCCCAGGTGCCTTGCTATCTTCAGGGACAGCTCGGTCTTACCCACTGCCGTAGGTCCCAACAGCACGAAGAGCGTCATGGTCAGTCGTTTATCTCGAAGCCTTCCATGTCGAGCTCCGTCTCATCGAAGCCGTCGTCGCCATAGAAGTCCTCGTCGAAGTCGCCGCGATAGGCATTCTGTTCCTCATCAGTCTTCTTAACGACCAGGCTCTGTGCGGGCGGCATGCCGTGCCTGCGGCTGACGGAAGGTTTGTGCTGTGGCTTGCCAAACATGTTCTCGGTAAGCTCCATGAGGAAGAAGCGTTTCCCTTCCGGGTCGAAGATGTAGGCCAGGCGTTGTCCTTCCTCCTCGAGGAAGTTGCCGAGCGGCGTATCCTCCATGAGATAGAGGTCCTCGTCAATGCCTACATGCTGGTCGTCCGTCTGCCGGATATGGTTCTTCACGCGCCATTCCTCGTCGCAGATGAGGAAGCTGTGGTTGTGGCGGTCGTTATAGTCGCAAGCGTCCTGTATGAGTTTGTGCAGGTCCAGAAAGGTGGCGTCTGCGTCTATCTTCAGTTCCAGGACAAAGTCTTCAATCTCCTGGCTGAAAAGCGTTAGTCTCTGTGTCATACTTGTCTTATCTTATAAAACCACGTTTGCTGGAACGTATGAAGTCAAGGATATACTGAATCTCGGGACTCAGGGGTATCTCTTCCTCCACACGGGCCAGAAGGTCGGTCAGCTTGCCTGTGCCCTGCATGATGATCTGGTAGGCCTGATGGATGTTGTTGATAATCTCCTGCGGGAAGTTGCGTCGCCGCAGTCCCACGGTGTTCAGGCCGCAGAAGGCTGCCGGGTCGCGTGCGATGAGGCTATAGGGCGGTATGTCCTGACTGGAGCGTGTGCCGCCGCCCACCATCGTGTATCCGCCTATGCGGCAGAACTGGTGGATGAGCACGCTGGCACTCAGAATGGCATTGTCGTCCACGATGACCTCGCCGGCCAGCTTTGTGCTGTTGCCGATGATACATCCGTTGCCGATAAGCACGTCGTGAGCCACGTGCATGCCTTCCATCAGCAGGTTGTTGCTGCCCACTACCGTCTTGCCTTTTGCTGCGGTGCCGCGGTTAATGGTGACGTTCTCTCGGATCTTGTTGTTATCGCCAATCTCTGCGGTGGTTTCCTCGCCTCTGAACTTCAGGTCCTGCGGGATGGCGCTGATGACGGCGCCAGGGAAGAATATATTCCCGTTGCCTATGCGTGCACCATACAATACCGTCACGCTGTTCATCAACGTGTTGTTATCACCGATGA
The DNA here is from genome assembly GCA_946407895.1 of uncultured Prevotellaceae bacterium. Classification (GTDB taxonomy): domain Bacteria; phylum Bacteroidota; class Bacteroidia; order Bacteroidales; family Bacteroidaceae; genus Physcousia. The sequence goes on along the minus strand of CAMJQA010000016.1, from coordinate 11,978 downwards.
CCACGCCTCTGTCAATATAGCAGAAGGGGCCAATCTCGCAATTCTCGCCAATGACGGCCTCGGGATGTATGTAGGCCAGGGGGCTGATCTTACTCATAGTCTATCGTATTAGGGGGTGTTTACTTGTTCTTTATAATCTGTGCAGTCACTATGGCTTCGGCAATGCAGTTCTCGCCCACAAAGGAGAAGCCCTGCATGGTGATGAGGTTATGGGTGAGGGGCGTGATGGGCTCCACCTTGAAGACCAGCGTGTCGCCGGGCACCACTTTCTGACGGAAACGCACGTTGTCAATCTTCAGTATGTAGGTGCTCCATCGTTCGGGTTCTTCCATTTGGCGCAGCACCCACAGACCGCCCGTCTGGGCCATGGCCTCGATAATCAGTACGCCCGGCATGATGGGCTCTTCGGGAAAGTGCCCCTGGAAGAACGGTTCGTTGCTTGTGATGTTCTTCACCGCCACGATGCTCGAGGGCGTCAGGGCCACCACGCGGTCCACCAGCTGCATGGGATAGCGGTGGGGCAGCAGGCGGCGAATCTGGTTCACGTCGAGGATGGGTGCCTTGTTCAGGTTGATATGGGGTGCCTGTACCTCATGCTTTCGTATCTCCTTACGCATCATCCGTGCAAACTTGTTGTTGATGGTGTGGCCGGGGCGGGTGGCGATGATGCGTCCCTTGATGGGGCGTCCTATCAGGGCCATGTCGCCTATGATGTCGAGGAGTTTGTGGCGGGCGGGCTCATTCTCCCATACGAGGGGCTTATGCTGCAAGTATCCCAGTTCGTTGGCGTCGTGCCACTCGGCACCGGTGAGTTCGCACAGCTTGTCGAGGTTCTCCTGGCTCGTCTGGTTCTCATAGATGACAATGGCATTGTCCAGGTCGCCTCCCTTGATGAGACCGGCCATGAGCAGGGGCTCTATCTCGCGCACAAAGACAAAGGTGCGGGCGGCAGCAATCTCCGTGGCAAACTTATCCATGTTGTCCAGCGTGGCAAACTGGCTGTTCAGTACCTTGCCGTCGAAGGAAATCATGCTGGTGATGGAGAAGTCATCATCGGGCAGCAGGGTAATGCAGGCACCCGTCTTCTCGTCGCAGAACTCCATCTTATGGGTGATGACATAATAGTCCTTAGGAGCCTGTTGCTCCAGTAGCCCTACGCGATGAATTTCTTTTACGTATGGCTCGGCACTTCCGTCCAGGATGGGGAACTCGGGACCGTCCACCTGGATGAGCACGTTATCTACGCCTAAGGCATAGAGAGCTGCCATGGCATGCTCTACGGTGCTGCACCGTGCATCGCCCTTACTGAGAACGGTGCCACGCTGGGTGTCGGTCACATTTTCTGCGACGGCTTCAATCAGAGGCTGACCAGGCAGGTCGGTGCGCTGAATCTTATAGCCGTGGTTCTCGGGCGCGGGATTGAATGTCACGGTGAGATGCAGTCCTGTATGCAGTCCCTTCCCGCTCAGCGAAAAACTGTCTTTTAGTGTATTTTGCTTTAACATAAATTACTTGTTACCTTTTAATTCCTCTATCTGTGCCTGGAGCTCTGCCACCTGCTTGGTGAGCCGGTTCACGGTTGTCCATACCTCGGGCAGGTTCTTGAACACGGCGCTGGAGCGCCAGAAGTTCTTCCCGTCGATGGCCGGGTAGCCCATTATGGTCGTACCCTCCTTCTTGACGTTGTTGGGGATGCCCGACTGTGCACCGGCCATGGTGCGGCTGGCTATCGTGGCATGACCGGCAATGCCTACCTGGCCGCCAAACATACACCATTCGCCTATCTTGGTGCTGCCTGCCACGCCCACCTGTGCCGACATAACGGTGTGCTGGCCCACCTCGCAGTTGTGGGCTATCTGGACCAGGTTGTCCAGCTTGACACCCCGCCGTACTATCGTGCTGCCCATAGTGCTTCGATCGACGCATGTATTGGCGCCTATCTCCACGTCATCCTCTATGGTGACGATGCCTATCTGGGGTATCTTCTCGTAGCCCTCCTCGGTGGGGGCAAAGCCAAATCCGTCGGCACCTATTACGCTGCCTGCATGCAGGATGCAGCGCTTGCCCACCTTGCAGTCATGATAGACCACGGCGTTGCTATACATGATGGTGTTCTCGCCAATGACGGCATTGGCACCCACCGTGGCATGAGGGTGTAGCTGTGCGCCGTCGCCAATGACGGCGTTATCGCCTACGGCACTGAAGGGTGCCAGGAATACGTCCTTGCCTATCTTCGCCGTCGGGGCTACATAGGCCAGCGGGTCTATGCCGCTGCGCTTGGGCTTCATGCTGTCGTAGATGGTGAGCAGCTTGGCTATGGTTTCGTAAGCATTGTCCACACGGATTAGGGTGGCCTCGGTCTTGCCTTCCAGCTGGAAGTCGCGGTTCACTAATACAACGCTGCTCTTCGTCTCGTAGAGGTAGTGTGCATATTTGGGGTTGGCCAGGAAGCTGATGCAGCCAGGCCGTCCTTCTTCTATCTTTGCAAAGTCGTTGACAATGGCTTTCGGGTCGCCTTCTACAGTGCCCTGCACCATGCCGGCTATCATTTCTGCGGTGAATTCTAATTTCATTATTATTTGATGGGGTTGATATGTATTATGTGTCTTATATGATGAGGGCCTTTTTTAATTCGGCAGCCATCTGCTGCTGTACCTCGCGGGCTTTCTCTCCGGCTACCCGGGCAAAGTCCTCGGTGTGGTCGGCATAGATAATGGCACGGCTGCTGTTCACGATGAGGCCGCACTGGGCGGTGATGCCATAGCGGCATACCTCCTCCAGGCTGCCGCCCTGGGCGCCTATACCCGGTACGAGCAGGAAGTGGTCGGGCACGATGCGGCGTATCTCCTCGAAGGCCTGTCCCTGTGTGGCACCTACCACGTACATCAGGGCACCCCCGGCCTTGCCGTCGGGGGCAGCCGCTTTCTCCCACTCCTGACTCTTCCTGAGGACGTGTTCGAAGAAAGGCATGCCGTCTGCGGTCTGCAGGCGCTGGAAGTCCTGGCTGCCCTTGTTGCTGGTGAGGGCCAGCAGAATGACCCACTTGCCGTCGTATCCCAGGAAGGGCGTTACGCTGTCTTCGCCCATGTAAGGAGCCACGGTGACGGCGTCGATGTCCAGTTCCTCAAAGAACGTGCGGGCGTACATGGCACTGGTGTTGCCTATGTCTCCGCGCTTGGCGTCGGCAATGATAAACTGGTCGGGGTAGTGCTCGTGGAGATACCTCACAGTCTTCTCCAGGGCAATCCATCCCTTTACGCCTGTGCTCTCGTAGAATGCCAGATTCGGTTTATAAGCCACGCAGTAGGGCGCTGTAGCATCAATAATAGCCTTATTGAAGGCAAAGACGGGGTCTTCATTTTTTAATAGGTGACTTGGAATTTTCTTTACATCTGTGTCCAGTCCTACACAGAGGAACGAACGCTTCTTCTGTATGTGTTCAAATAGCTGTTCTCGGGTCATAGTTCACTCTCTTTTAGTCGTTCGGCATTCTCGGCCACGATGAGGTGGTCGATGCAGTCCTGTATATTGCCGTCCATGAAAGCACTCAGGTTGTAGATGGTGTAGCCGATGCGGTGGTCGGTGATGCGTCCCTGCGGATAGTTGTAGGTCCGTATCTTCGCACTGCGGTCGCCGGTGGATACCATCGTCTTGCGCTTACTGGCGATGTCGTCAATGTATTTCTGGTGCTCCTTATCATATATAAAGGTACGCAAGCGCGCGAGAGCCCTCTCCTTGTTCTTGGGCTGGTCGCGCGTCTCGGTGCACTCCACCAGGATTTCCTCCTCGACACCCGTGTTGGGGTTGCGCCACATATAGCGGGCACGGACACCGGACTCCACCTTGTTGACGTTCTGTCCGCCGGCACCGCTGCTGCGGAACGTGTCCCATTTGATGGCACCCTCGTTGATTTCCACGTCGAACTCCTCCGCCTCGGGCAATACGGCCACCGTGGCGGCACTGGTGTGGACGCGGCCCTGAGTCTCGGTGGCGGGTACGCGCTGCACGCGGTGTACGCCGCTCTCGTACTTCAGTATGCCATAGACGCCTTCGCCGGTGACGCTGAAGATGATCTCCTTGTAGCCGCCCACAGCCCCTTCGCTGTAGCTGCTAACGGCCATCTTCCAGCCTTTCATCTCGATGTACTTGCTGTACATGCGGAACAGGTCGCCTGCAAAGAGGGCTGCCTCGTCGCCGCCCGTACCGCCGCGTATCTCCATGATGACGTTCTTGTCGTCCTCGGGGTCGGCAGGCACCAGCAGGAGCTTTATCTCCTCCTCCAGTTCGGGAATGCGCTGCTCGCTCTCCGACAGTTCCTGCCGCAGCATTTCTTTTGTCTCGGGGTCGTCCTCGAGGGCCAGCATCTCCTTGGCATCCTCTACGTTCTGCAGGCATCCCACATAGGCCTTGCGGGCCTCCATGATGCGACCCAGGTCCTTGTATTCCTTGGTCAGCTTCACATAGCGTTTCTGGTCGCCTATGACGTGCGGGTCGGTAATCAGCGTGGAGACCTCTTCGTAGCGGGCTTCCAGGCCGTCGAGCTTTTCTAATAGACTGTTATTTCCTGCCATGTCCGTGTCTGCGCTTATAAGTCTGGTAGAACTGCCTCCATGCGAAGAACATGATGACGAGGAGAATAATACTCAATATGTATGTCATATCAATTTGGTTTGTTTACTTGAAGTTTCTGGAGACGAAGGGCAGACACAGGCGCAGGGCGTTGTGCCAATACTCCCAGTTATGTCCGCCGTCGCGTACGCGCAGCTGTGCGTTGAAATGCTTCTGGCGCAGCTTCTTGTACATCTCGATGTTCTGGTCGAAGAGGAAGTCGTCGTCTCCGCAGTCGAAGAACCATGCCAGGCTGCGCAGCTTGTTCAGCTCGGCTTCATCCGCCTTGTCCACCTTGGCAAGCGGGTTATGCTCGGCCACGGCTGCCGTAACCAGGGCCACCTTGTCGACGGGCTTGATGTCCTTGGGAGTCTCGGCCATCAGCCACGCACTCATGGCATAGCAGGCTGCGAACATATCGGGGTGCCCAAAGGCATAGCCCACACTGCCGCCGCCGCCCATTGACAGGCCTGCTACGGCACGCTGCTCGCGACTGCCGCCGCATCTGTACTTCTTCTCCACGGCGGGTAGCAGTTCCTGGTAGAAATGGTTCTCGTAGGGCCAGCCCGGCATGTTGAAGTATCCGTTCCACACGTTCTTCGTGTCGGGTCCTCCTGCGCAGGGCATCACTACAATCATCTGCTTTGCCTCGCCGGTGGCCATCAGTTCGTCGGCCACGCGGTCCATCTGGCCCTTGTCAACCCAGGCCCGCTCGTCGTCGGTGAAGCCGTGCAGCAGGTACAGCACGGGGTAGTGGCGCTGGGCATCCTGTTGGTAGCCGGCAGGCAGATATACCATATAATACCTGCAAACACCTCCAAGCACCTGGCTCTGGATGGAGTCGCGTACGATGGCGGCCTTGGCCGATGCCGCAAGCATCAGCAGGGCAATCATGCAACAGAGTTTCTGCATGTTCTTTCTCATAGTCTTTATTATTAGTAGTTGAATGTTCCGTGTTCGCTCTCTATGGTCAGGCTGCGCGTCCCTTCCACAATGCGCCCCACCACCTGGGCATCTATGTTGAATGCCTTGCTGACGGCAATGACGTGTTCTGCATCCTCGGGGCTTACATAAACCTCCAGCCGGTGACCCATGTTGAAGACCTTGTACATCTCAGCCCAGTCCGTGCCGCTCTGCTCCTGGATGGCCTTGAACAATGGCGGGGTGGGGAACAGGTTGTCCTTCACGACGCGGCAGTTCTCGCCCACGAAGTGGAGTACCTTGGTCTGCGCACCGCCGGTGCAGTGTACCATGCCGTGTATAAGCGGGCGCATCTCGTCGAGCAGACGCTTCACCACGGGAGCGTATGTGCGGGTGGGGGAGAGCACTAGGAGTCCGGCTGGAACGGGACTACCCTCTACGGGGTCCGTAAGCCGGTAGCTGCCGCTATAGACCAGTTCCTCGGGCACGGCGTGGTCGTAGCTCTCGGGATACTTCTGGGCCAGGTACTTGGCAAATACATCATGGCGGGCGCTGGTCAGTCCGTTGCTGCCCATGCCGCCGTTATACTGCTTCTCGTATGTGGCCTGTCCGCAGCTGCTCAGTCCTACGATGACGTCGCCCGGCCGTATGTTGGCATTGTCTATGACGTCGCTGCGCCGCATGCGGCAAGTAACGGTGGAGTCCACGATGATGGTACGTACCAAGTCCCCTACGTCTGCAGTCTCGCCACCGGTGGCATAGATGCCAATGCCCATGTCCCTCATCTCCTGCAGCAACTCGTCGGTGCCGTTGATGATGGCACTGATGACCTCGCCCGGAATGAGCATCTTGTTGCGGCCGATGGTGCTGCTCACCAAGATGTTATCTACAGCACCCACGCAAAGCAGGTCGTCGGTATTCATGATGAGAGCGTCCTGTGCAATGCCCTTCCATACGCTCAGGTCGCCCGTCTCGCGCCAGTACATATAGGCCAGGCTGCTCTTGGTGCCGGCGCCGTCGGCGTGCATGATGTTGCAGTATTCCGGGTCGCCGCCCAATATGTCGGGGATGATCTTGCAGAATGCCTGGGGAAAAATGCCCTTGTCGATGTTCTTTATGGCGTTGTGCACATCCTCCTTGGCGGCACTCACGCCACGCATCATATAGCGTTGATTGCTCATCTTTTCTCAGTGTAGTTTATTAATTCGCGTGCAAAGATAATGCAATTATCTTAGATTAGCAAATTTCTTTTCTGTAGTAGTCTGTTTTTTCAGCTTTTTTATGTAAATTTGCAGCAGAAATAACGACCATTAGGACATGGAAGAGCAGATTCAGGCCAATAGTAAGGATGTGGAACTTGCTGTCATCGATGCCAACACGTTATGTTGTGTTGGCCTTAAGTCGATGCTCCAGGACCTGGTGCCCCATGCCACAGTACGTGTCTTCTCCTCCTTCTCGGAACTGATGCGCGACACGCCCTTCGGTTACGTCCATTACTTCGTGTCGTTCAGCATCTACTTCCAGCAGGTTGATTTCTTTCAAAAATTGGGACATCGCGTGGTGCTTCTGGTGCAGAATGCCGAGCAGTCACAGCGCGTACACCTGCCTGTACTTGACGTCAGCCTGCCCGAGGCACAGCTGATTGTGCAGATTCTGCACTTGAGGCAGATGGGCGGGCGGCATGGCGAGGGACGCATGCAAGAGCCATTCCACGGTCCCGACTATGGTACGCGGCGCCTGCCCCGTAACCCCCAGGCCCAGCCCGAACTGTCAGCACGCGAGGTGGAGGTGCTCTCGCTGATGGTGCGCGGACTCATCAATAAGGAGATTGCAGAACGCCTCAGCATCAGTCTGACCACCGTCATCACCCACCGCAAGAACATACAGGACAAGACGGGCATAAAGTCCCTAAGCGGACTGACCGTCTATGCCATCCTGAACGGCTACGTCAGGGTGGAGGAGATATAGGAGTGAAAGTCGAAAAATCAAGGTTAGAAGTGGCAGCGCACAGAGCTTCCCATGGTAACCTGAAATTTTCTGTCTTTATTGAGAAAAGAATATACAAAATGAGAAATATGAGAACCATCGGATTTATGGGTTGCGTGGCAGCCTTTTTAATGACAGTTTCTTGCGGAGGAGGAATTAACCCTTCGCGCGTGGTAACCAATCCTATTGATGTGGATTACGCCTTTACGCGTGAGCACCAGGAGGGCGGGCGCGAGGCAGCCGACCCCGTTGTCGTGCTCTTCAACGACCGCTACTATCTCTTCCCCTCCAAGTCGTACGGCTACTGGAGCTCTGATGACATGCAGCACTGGACGTTCCATACCAACAGCCTGATGCCGTTCCAGAACTATGCGCCCACGGTGATGGCCTATCGGGGCGAGCTCTATTGGGCCGTTTCCTTCCATAACAAGATATACAAGACGTCAACCCCCGACGACGGGGCCTCTTGGGTGGTGGCCTCCGACTCTATGATGCCGTACCAGAACGAACCGGGTCGATGGGTGGTAGATCCCTATCTCTTTGCGGACGATGACGAACGGGTATATCTCTACTGGGGCTGCACGCAGGTAGAGCCCATTATGGGCGTAGAGCTGGATCCCGACAACGGTTTCCGCGCCAAGGGAGCTCCGGTAGCCCTGATTCCGCATAACGAAAAGGTATATGGCTGGGAGTGCCGGGGCGACAAGAATGAGACGGAGGACCCCAGCAGCAACGAAGGCTCGGCCATGCTGAAGCACGAGGGCCGCTACTACCTGCAGTATGCCGGGCCGGGTACGGAGTATGACAGCTATGGCGATGGCCTCTATGTGGGCGACAACCCCCTTGGCCCCTTCGAGCACTATGCCGCCTCGCCCTTCAGCGTGAAGCCCGGGGGGTGGATGACGGGTGCCGGTCACGGCGACACCTTTCAGGACCGCTACGGCAACTGGTGGCACGTCTCCTCTACGGTCATCAGTCAGCGTTTCCTCTTCGAGCGCAGGATAGGCTTCTATCCCGTAATCTTCACCAAGGACGGCGGTATGCAGGCCCTGACGGATTTCTCCGACTATCCATACGAACTGCCCGACCATAAAGTGGACTGGACCAAGGAGTCGCCGTGGACGGGATGGATGGACCTGAGCATAGGCAAGAAAGCTACGGCATCGTCTGAAAAAAACGGACATCCTGCAACCTGCGCTGCCGACAATACCATCAAGACCTGGTGGAGCGCACAGACCGGTAAGGAGGGCGAGTGGCTTATGATAGACCTGGAAGGTACGTGCAACGTACACGCCGTGCAGGTGAACTTCGCCGATGAGGACTTCGGCATGTATGAAGAGGGCCGGGAGAAGTCGCCCTACCGCTACCGTCTGGAGGGTTCCCGCGACGGCGAGAAGTGGCAGCTGCTCTGCGACAAGTCGGACAACACGACTACCCGTCCACACGAGCTGGTGGTACTGCCCAAGGCAGCCAAGTTGCGCTATGTGCGCCTCACGAATACCGCTCCCCTGACGGGCCAGCTCTCGCTCTTCGACCTGCGCGTGTTTGGTCTTGCCAATGGCCAGAAGCCTGCGGCAGTCTCCGACGTGAAGGTGCGGCGAAGCTTTGACCGCAGGCGCTTCGACATCTCGTGGCCTGCTGCCGAGGGTGCGCGCGGCTATGTCGTGCACTGGGGCGTAACGCCCGACGAGCTCTACAGCGCCTGCCAGACCCTGGAACCCCATCTGGAACTGGGCCTCTTCTCTGCCGACCAGGAATACTTCTTCCGCGTGGATGCCTTCAACGACTGCGGCGTAACGCAGGGCAAGTGAGGCCAAAGGCCTGACTGAATATTAGACATTGAACCTTTTTTTGGCCCTTATGCTTCTTCTCCATCGCTACTTCCGCATCTTTCCGCAACTCCTTCTCTTCGTAGCTGCAGGGTTGTGTACACCCAGTCTGTGGGCTGCTGAAGGATGGTTGGAGAAGGATTCGCTGAAGGTTCTCCATATCGGAAATAGCTATACAAATGATGCCACGGCTTTGCTGCCCCTTGTAGCCCGGGCTTCCGGCTCCGACATGAGCCGTATGTGTCTGTACAAGCTGACGCGTCCTGCAGCTTCATTTCGCAGCTGGGTGGATATGTATAACGACAAGGATCGGGAATCCTATACCCTGTCCAAGGTGATCGGGGGCTTGGAAATCGGAATAGCTCCCGGTACGGCAGAAGCCGGTGACGGTTCGCTGTGGCGTCGTCTGCTTACCGAGGAAAAGTGGGATCTCATTGTCATTCAGCAGCGCAGTAGCTATGCACCCTACTATGGACAGTGGTTGGGGCATGACACAGGAGGCTATCTGAAAGAACTGCTGGACCTTCTGGCTGCCTGTCAGCCCCAGGCCCGCGTGGGCTGGACGCTGGTGCATAGCTACTGGAGTGCCTATGCAGACAATGCAGAGCACTCCTCGCTTCGACGTTGGGAACTGATAGCCGGGAGCTCGCGGCGATTATGCGAAGACTACGGTATCGACTTCGTCATACCATACGGAACAGCAGTGCAGAACCTTCGCTCTACCTCGCTCAACAATGAGTACGATCTGACCCGCGACGGTCAGCATTGTGCCCTGGGACTCTGTCAGTACACGGCTGCCTGTTGCTACTACGAGGCTCTTATAGCCCCCAGGAGCGGCATATCCGTCTGGGGGAATGCCGCCCGATACACGGTGAAGGACGATGCGTCGACTGGCTACCCCTCTTGGGATGTCACCGACGAGAATGCTGCGATAGGCCAGGCGGCAGCCATTTGGGCTGTGAAAAATCCGTACACACTCACGGCACTGGTCCCCTTTAATGTGCTGCAGCAAGATACGGTGTATCGGACAAGGACCGATACCGTCTTCGTCAATGCTACCCGTATTGATACCATCCGTATCCGGGAAACACTGGTAGATACCGTCTATATTAATGGCGGTCTGCCCTTGGAGGCTCCGCAGATAGTGATAACCAACGAGGGGCTGATAGTGATGTCGTGTTTGCAGGAAGAGGCCGCTATCTATTACACCCTCGATGGTACGCAGCCCGATGAACACGCCTTGCGCTATACAGGGCCCGTACCCGTGGGTGATGCCGAGGTAATAAGGGCCGTGGCTATACTGCGTTCCGGTTTTTCGGAGATAGTACCTTCTGCATTACCTTCGCTCAACAGTCCCGTATCCAGCCGCTATGTCTATGAGATGAATGGTGTCAGGCAACTCTCGGCTCCCAAAGGTGCTTACATAGAAGTCAAGACCCTGAGCAATGGCCGGCGCATAGTAAGCAAGCGCCTGAAATGAGGTGTTTCGGGAGACATTCCTCAGGCGACCTTTATGATGAGGTAACTGAAATCTCTTGCAGATATACATAAAAATCTCTATAAAAGCTTAAGCATATCTCTATAAAATGTTATATATTTGCAGCAGAAAACTCCTATTTAGGGCATATATAGCTTCGATACTGCCAGGTATCTGTCCCAATTTATGTGCGTTTCGACTGCGTTTGATGTACGTTTGTTGTGCGTTGTTTAATCGAACATCAATCGAACAACAATCGAACATCAATCGAACAACAAACGGACATCAATAGGAGGAAAGACGAGGGTAGGACGGTGCTGATATAGAGAAGTTATAGAGAGGATATAGAGGAATTATAGAGAAGTTATAGAGTAGGATTGGAGAATAATATAAAGGAGAATAATGTAAAATAGATATAGTCATGAAAAGGAAAGTTACAGGAAAAGGATTGATGGTGATGGGTAGTCTGCGCACGGATGGCATTACGACCTATATGAAGCAGGGGCGGGTGATAGTGCGGTCAGCTAACTCCATGCAGAAGCGCAGCAATACGCTGCCCCAGTTCATTCAGCGGCAGAAGATGCGCCATAGCGTGGCGCTGTGGAGACTGCTGAAGTATTGTGAGCCGATGTTTACCGAAGGGACGACGGCCTATAACAATTTCTTGTCTCTGGCCAATCGGTTGCCTGCGGTGTATGTTGAAAAGACGGTGATGGAAAAGACGTCGTTTCTGATGCCAGGCATACCTGTCAGCGACGGCAAGCTGACTGAAATCAGCCAGGAGCTGGGCGAGGTGGACGGAATGCCGGCCCTGATTACCGGCCTCGTGGGCAAAGACTGGGATTATAGGGCAAAGCTGTGGCTCTTTACGGCCGTACAGACAGGTAGCGACAGGGATATATGTGTGAAGTTCAGCAAGCGTGAGCTGGCATGGGAGGAGATGGCCCTGGTGGACGGCCGTTATGTGCTGAAGGGCGAGGAGTTCGGCGATGACATGAAGGGCTGGGCTTTGGTGCTGGTGAAGGGAGAACGCTGTTCGCCGCAGACTATCGTCACACGCTGTACGTTCTACAAGAAGTACATGACGGAAGAGGCCCTGGAAAAGGCAATCGACAGCTATGGCGGGCTTACTGACTCCTGGAATTATAGGATGCTGA